>JAHITV010000037.1 GCA_018817315.1 Patescibacteria group bacterium | reverse complement strand
TAGGTATTTTTGCGGTTCTTGCCATTTTTATAACTTCTGAAAATGCTAGATAAACAATATCGTTTTCTTTTAAACCGGCTCGCTTTGCTGCTTCATAAAAAAGATGATGCGCCCTATAACCAAAACTATAAATGATATCCGTTCTCCATGGTCTAAGATAAACAAACTCTTTAGCCAATTGAATTAATTTATAAAGCAAAGAGGATTTTTTAATATTCAACTCTTTTAATAATTTCTCTGATGTTTTATTTCTTTGTTTTTGAATATTATCTAAATGTTTAAATTTTTTAGTTGGATTTTGACTTTGAGCTAAAAAACTTTTTAAACGATTTTTAATGTCTTCTTTTGTCCAAGCTTTATCCCACCAATAACCTCTTGCGCCAATCCAACTAAATCGCTTTAAATGCATTTTTAAAAGATGATCAAAATTCTTTTTTTTATTTTTGTAGGCAAAAGCTAGTTTATAAAATGACCTTTCCTCTTTAACATGTTCATTTTCCTTTAAAGGATAAATTAAAATACTAAGCCACTTTTGTTTTTTCTGTGCCGAAGCTTTAGGTAACAATTCAAGAATCATTTGGGAAATAACGCCATCAGCGACTGGCATAGGCAATAAAAAATTATGAACATTTAAGTCAGCTTGAAAATAATCTTTTAATAATTTTACAAGTTGTGGCTTAGATAATTTGGAATAATTTATCTTTTCTATCCTTTGTACTAATTTATCAAGACTTCTGATATAAAAAAGAAGATGTTGACGAAAATCGTAAAATAAATCAACACCGCCTTTTTTAAAAATTGAACGCAATTTATCCAATTCTTTCTTGCTATGATAAAGCTCACCTTCTCCAAAACGTAATATATGACTTGCTCGCCAAGATATACCAGTAACTTTTTTGAAATATCTATAACTATTATCAGTAATTGACCTAAAAAGCAGCGCCTCATTTCTATTAACTAAATATTGCCAATCAACCTTTTTTATTTTCGCTAAATCCATACTAATTTTTTATTGATTTTATTCAAACTCTCCTTAACTGGTGGGCGAAACAGGAATCGAACCTGTGACCTTACGGATGTGAACCGTACGCTCTAACCAACTGAGCTATCCGCCCAAATAAAGGATAATAATTTTCTTTTAAAGTAACCGCATTATAACAAAAGTTTTGCTTGGAATCAACTCATTTAATCCTTATTTAATTGACCAAGAACATCTTTTTTAGTACAATTTAAACAATATTTATGACTCAACTGGACAGTGTAACTAAAAAAGACCACGAAGATCGGCTGGATTTTTTAAATAATGCTTTTACTGAAGAACAAGCTGATTTGCAACAGCTGACAAAACCAAAATCAGCCAAAAACAATGTGATCAAAATCTTTATTATTTTAATTTTGATTTTTTTGGTTTCTGGAGCAATGTATTTATCAGAAGCACTTTTCTCTACTTCGGATGGTACTTTAACGGGTATTAATAAATTCAATCCTTTAAAACAATTAGTTTACTTGATCGGTTCAGCTGATAAAAAAATTCAAGGTGAAAAAACGGATCGCATTAATTTTTTGCTTTTAGGTATAGGAGGCGAAGGTCATGAGGGTCCTTATTTAACTGATACTATTATGGTAGCCAGCCTTAAACCTTCTACCAAAGAAGTTGCCTTAATTTCTTTGCCTAGAGATATGATTGTGGAAATGGGCGGCGGAAGATGGCAAAAAATTAATTCGGTTTATGCCTTAGGAAGAATTAGAGAGCTGAATCAGGGCGCTGAAATGATTACCCAAGCCATAGAGACAAACCTTGATCTGCCTATTCATTATTACCTTATTGTTGATTTTGATGGTTTTAAGCAATTTATTGACGATATTGGCGACATTGAAGTTAATGTGGAAAAGGGTTTTGTTGATAATCAGTATCCGACTGAAGATTATTTAACAACTACTGTTTCTTTTATAGCCGGTCCTCAGCTGATGGACGGAGACCGAGCTTTAATTTTTGCCCGTTCTCGTCATGGCACTAACTGGGAGGGTTCTGATTTTGCCAGAAGCAGACGGCAGCAGCTGATCTTACAGGCAGTGCGTGATAAAATCTTAACCCCTGCTACCTTGATAAATCCTAAAAGAATTTCCAGTATTTTTGAACTTTTAAAAAATCATCTGGAAACAAATCTTGACCCCTGGGAAGCGCTTAAGCTCATTAAACTTGCCGAAGGAATTGACGAGCAACATATTTACCGCTTAGTTTTGGATGATAGTCCGGGAAATCTACTGGAATCAGCTTCAACCGAAGAAGCTGGTTATATCTTAAAACCCATAGATAATAATTTTACCAAGCTCCAACATTTAGTAAAAAATATTTTTAACACTAACAGCATCAAGCAAGAAGCAGCCAATATAGAAATACAAAACGGAACTTTAACAACGGGTCTGGCTTTTTATACCATCCTTTATTTAGAAAAACTTAACTATAATATTCCATCTTACGGCAATGCTTTAAGCCAGGACTATCAAAAAACAGTAATTTATGATTTTACTGACGGTGAAAAACCTAAAACTTTGGAAGGTCTAAAAGATATTCTCCAAGCTTATGTAACTACCGAGATTCCAGCAGACATCCAAGAACAATATCAAACTTCTGCTACCACAAATTCAAATTCTAATTTAAATGAAAATAATGATTCACTCTTTCCTGACTTTCTGGTTATTTTAGGCTTTGATCATGCTGACAGTTTTAAATTACCAGAACCAAAACCTCAAGAAACCGCCACTTCAACTGCAAGTTCCACCGAGGAAACAATTTCTGAAGAGGAGGAATAATACAATGAAACAATTACCTAAAATCGCTTTAATTGGCCGTGCTAATGTTGGCAAATCCACATTGTTCAATACTTTAACTGAACAAAGAAAAGCTATTGTCTCCAAAGTGGCTGGCACCACTCGCGACCGCAATTATACTACCATTCGCTGGCAAGGTTGTAATTTTCAATTGATTGATACAGGCGGCATTGATATTGTCCATACTGTTGATATTGAAAAGGATATTTTAAAACAAACCAATTTTGCCATTAAAGAAGCTGACATAGTTTTATTCTTGGTTGACGTTAAGGAGGGTCTGATGCCTCAAGACAAAGAAGTAGCTAAAACATTAAGAAAAAGCAAAAAATCAATTATATTAATAGTTAATAAAGCTGATAATCAAAGACTGGCAAAAGAAGCAAATGAATTTTATCAATTAGGTCTTGGTGATCTTGTTACTGTTTCTGCTCTTAACGGCACTGGCACCGGTGATTTACTGGATAATATTGTACAAAAACTTTCTGCTAAATCTTACTCTTCACCAGAACCAATAGAACAAACCATAAAAATTGCTTTTATTGGCAAACCTAATGTAGGAAAATCCACTTTGGTTAATGCTATTTTAGGCAGCCAAAGAGTGATTACTTCCGCTGAACCTTATACCACCCGCGACGCTCAAGATATTGAACTGACCTACAAAAACCAGCACTATACTTTAATTGACACAGCCGGCATAAGGAAAAAAGCTAAAATAAAAAATGTTTTGGAAAAATTCAGCGTCAAGCAAGCTTTAGCCAGCATCCATAAAGCAGATATTGCTCTGTTAATTACCGATGTTTCCGAACCTTTAGGAAAACAGGACAAAACATTATCCCATGAAATTTTAAAATCTCAAACCTCTCTTATTATCATTGCTAATAAATGGGATAAAATAAAAGATAAAACAGAAAAAACAATCACTGAATTCCTTAAATATTACCAGTCTTTTTTCCCTTATTTGCACTTTGCTCCGGTAATGTTTATTTCTGCTTTGGAAAAACAAAGAGTTAAAAAAGTTTTAGAGCTAGCCAGTGAGATTTATCAGGAACGTCTCCGTCAGATTGACGAAAAAATCTTAGTTGATTTTTTCAAAAAAACCTTAGCCAAACACCCGCCTGCCCGCGGCAAAGGAGTTCTGCATCCCAAACTTTATCATTTAAAACAGATCGGCATTAATCCGCCGCAATTCGAACTACTTAAAGACCGGAAATCAGATCTACATAATTCTTATGTAAGATTTATTGAAAAACAACTGCGTCAGGAATTTGGTTTTTTAGGCACGCCGATTATAATTAAATATAGGAAGTTAACATAGTAACCAGTAACCAGTAACCAGTAATTATAATAAATAATTCCCTGATTACCAGTTACTGATTACTGGTTACTGGTTACTAATTACTGACACCCGTAAATATATGAAATTAATCGTCGGACTGGGTAATCCCGGCAAAAAATATGAAAAAACCAGACATAACGTCGGTTTTATGGTTTTGGATAAATTGGCGGAAAATAATAGTTGGAAAGAAAACAAAAAAGCCAAAGCTCTGTATTTAAAAAAGGAAATCAACGGCGAACAAATAGAGCTTATCAAACCGTTGACGTTCATGAATGATTCAGGAATGGCCATGGCTTACGCTGTTAAAAAACATAACCTTAAGCTGGATGAAATTTTTATTGTTTATGACGATTCTGATCTGCCTTTGGGAAAATTAAGGATTGGCAAATTCAAATCAGCCGGCGGACATCACGGTATTGAATCAATTTTACAACATTTGAGGAAGTCAGACTTCCTCCGATTTAAAGTCGGTATCAGGCCGCAAAACAACAAGCAAAAAGCACTGACTTTTATTTTGAAAAGTTTCTCCGCCAAAGAAAAAAAGCTGCTACAGGAAATGATTAATAAAACTGTTGAAGCGATTAAAGATTCACTGACTGAACCGATTGAAAAAGTAATGAATAAGTATAATTAATTCTGAAGCGTTTTGGCTTTGATACACATAGTCATTCTGAGCGTAGTCGCGCTAAGCGCGACGAAGCGAAAGAATCTGTAAAAAATTCTTCGTCGCTACACTCCTCAGAATGACAATGATTATGAACTTAATCCATGAACAAAAAGACGCCCGTAGATAAAAGGCGTTTTTTTGTAAAAAAATATTGGATTTTCTTAAAATATGATTTTCTATCCAAAATACTACTCACCAGCGTAAAATTCCGCACCAAAAGGTGCAAAACCTTAGCTTTGGGCTACTTGCATATAGGGAATAGGAGGGAATCCCTTTGCTTTTGCCGCTGGTAAGTAGAACTTTAAATACAAATTATTTAAATCAGCAAATTAATATGACACCTTAGCAAATATTCTTATATTTGTCAAGTGCTTTGGGATTACTCTGATTACCCCCGCCTGCCGGCGGGCAGGTCACTATCGAAGCTTATAAACTGTTTTATTTAACGTTTTGATTTAGCACTTATCGTACGCCGAAGCCCTGAGTTTACCGAAGGGCGAAGGCGTGTCAAGGGTTACCATTAATTAAAAAAAGATGGTTACCGCTAAGGGTCACCATCATAAAGGGTCCTTCCACAACGAGGACATTTGCCTCCATTTCCTTTTATCTCTGACAACCATGGATGCCAACCACATTCACATTCCAATAACGGATCAGATATTTTTAGTTGTGTTAAAGTATGTGTTAAAGTAATAGAAGCCCTATCAACTAATCTACGGCTCCGTTGCCAAAGAAAGGGAGTAGGAGAACTAGAATGATTAAAAAAACTAAAATCTGGAATGCCACCTCGCATAATAATCACCTAGGTTTTGTAACTACCCAAAGAACTCAATCATTAAAAGTGTATTATATAGAAAATAAAGTGTCAAAAAAAAGGGACTCGCGATAAGCCCCTTTGAATGCCTGTTTTTCCTGCCACTGTTGGCAGAAATTAGTGGATTGTTAGACAACGACCATTTGGAAAACCACACACAGAACACTTTTCTTCTATCACTAAAAAGGATGTTCCTATGTCTACTCCCACTCCACTAAGATCGAGGGATAATGAATCACCTCCTCTCAGAAAACCACAATCATTGCAAGTCGTACAGGAATCGCTGAAAAGCGGACAATTAGGCACAGTGATTCCAGTCATCATACATACTATATATGCCATGTCTCTTCCTCCAAAAAAGAACTGTTGTCAAATTTTCATATTATGATACACTAATTCTACCAAAATGTCAAGAATATGAAAAGCGATATAAAATATTTGATGGCGTTAAGCCAAATCAATGGTTTAGGTCCTGTTATTTTAGGAAAACTACTGGAAGCTTTTAATAATGATGTCAAAGCATGTTTTAAAGCTTCTTTTTTAGATTTCCATGATTTAAAAGTATCAGAAAAAATAGCTGCTTTAATAATTGAAAACAAAAAAACTTTAAATCCCGATAAACTTATTGAACAATTAGATAAAGAAGATATCAAAATAATGACTTTTTTTAATGAACATTATCCCACCCTGCTTAAAGAAATTTATGCCCCGCCTTTAGTTCTTTATTACCGGGGTAATGATTCAGCTTTGGAAAAATTAAGTAGCAAAGAAAATTGGCCAACTCTGGCAGTAGTAGGTTCAAGAAAAATTTCTAATTATGGCAAAACAATTATGACAGAAATTCTTGCTGAAATTATCAGAGAAAAAGTTATCATTGTTTCTGGCCTGGCAATGGGAGTTGACTCTTTAGCGCATCAGTTAACTTTGGACTACCATGGCCAGACTGTTACCGTAGTAGGTTCTGGCCTGGCCTGGGATTATCTTTACCCTCAAGCTAATAAAAAATTGACTAAGGATATTTTAAAAAATGACGGTTTATTATTCTCTGAATTTCCTCCTTTTATGCAGGGCTTGCCTGCCAACTTTCCCAGAAGAAACAGGATTATTTCAGGCCTAGCCCAAGCCACTTTAATCATAGAAGCTTCGCTGACTTCTGGCGCTTTAATCACTGCCAAATATGCTTTAGAACAAAACCGGGAAGTTCTGGCAGTTCCCGGAGCAATCAATTCCTCAACTTCCCAAGGTACTAATTATTTAATACAAAACGGTGCCAAATTAGTTGCTGGCGCCGAAGATATCAGACAAAGTTTAAATCTAAATTTTAAAGAGAAAAAAACAATCAATGATTCTCTTCCTCTTCAAGCAACTGATGATGAACTGATGATCTTGAAAATATTAAACATTTCTCCCTTACACATTGACAAAATAATTGAAAACTGTACCCTAGAAACAGCGCAAGTAAATTCTTTACTGCTACAGCTGGAACTTAAGGGCTGGATAAAAAATATTGGCGGACAAAACTACATTAAAAACTAACTTACCTTATGAAAAAACTGACCATAGAAACTAAAACTGACATTTTATTCGCACTCTTTATCACTTGTCTGATTACCGCCAATCTGCTTGGCACAAAAATAACCACCATTTTAGGTGTTTCTATTTCAGTAGGAATCTTTACTTATCCGTTCTCTTTTTTAATCACTGATATTATTACTGAAGTCTGGGGCAAGAAAAAAGCTTACAATCTAATCTTAGCCGGTTTTATCTCTTTGATTTTTCTTTTGGGCATAACTTACCTTTCTGTTAAGCTTCAGCCCCATGCCCGCTATTCTTATAATGAAAGCTATGTCTTGATTTTTAGTTCTTCTTTAAGAATGATTATCGCTTCTTTTATAGCTTTTGCCCTGGCCCAATCCCACGATGTCTGGGCTTTTCATTTTTGGAAAGCAAAAACTAAAGGCAGATTTTTATGGCTAAGAAATAATGCTTCTACTATTGTTAGTCAGTTTATTGATACTACTGTCTTTATCTTTATCGCTTTCTACCACCTAACTCCTAAATTTGATTTTGCTTTTATGTGGCATTTGATTATCCCCTACTTTTTATTTAAAATCGCCTTCGCTATTATTGATACACCGTTTTGTTATCTGGGAGTTAAATGGCTTAAAAAAACTCCTGAATCAAATACCATTAAACAAACTAATGGTTAAAGTTAAACTTTTAGCTCAATACTGTTGAGGCCATTCTATTATTTATGTCTTCAAATATTCAAAAATACTTTCAGGCCGTAAATTTTTTAGAAGCAATTGTTAATTTGCCTATTCCAGATTATCTGCTAAAAATTAATGATCGCTCTTTTTTTATTGAACGACTCCGTTATTTTTTAAATCTTCTTGATAATCCACAAAAAGGCTTTAAATATATTCATGTCACCGGCACAGCCGGCAAAGGATCAACGGCTAACCTGATTCATGAAATCTTAAATGTTAGCGGCTATAAAGTTGGTTCTTACTTTTCTCCTCATCCCACTACTTCTATAGAAAGAATTAAAGTAAATGACTTATACCTTGGTCCTTGGGATTTTACTAAACTAATTGACCAACTAAAACCGGCTTTGCAAAAATGTCTGCTTAAAAGTCCTTATGGCCATCCCTCATATTTTGAAACTTTCTTGGGCTTGGCTTTTTTATATTTTAAACAAAAAAATTGTGAATATGTAATTTTGGAATCTGGCTTAGGCGGCAAACATGATGCCACTAATATTATTAAAAATCCTTTACTTACCATTATTACCAATATTAATCATGATCATCAAAAAATTTTAGGTAGATCTTTAAAAACAATTGCCAGTGATAAAGCGGGAATTATTAAAAAGGGTTCTATTTTTATCACGGCCGAAAGCAGACCTTCTGTTTTAAAAATTTTAAAAAATAAATGTGATAAAGTAGGTGCAAAATTTCATAGTCTTAAAATCGCTGACAATGAAAAAAATATTTCTCTTGTCAAAAAAGTAGGAGAAATCTTAAAAATTAATCCGCAAAAAATAAATCAAGGAATAGCTCAAGCAAAACTCCCTTGCCGATTTGAAATTATACAAAAAAAACCTTTAATAATCTTAGATGGTTCGCATAACCCAGCTAAACTTAAATATCTTAAAAGAAAAATGGCTGATCTTAAATATTGTAAACTTCATCTTATTTTAGGTATGGCCGCTGATAAAAATCTTAAGGAATCTTTAAACCAGATTGTACCCCTGGCTGATAAATTATGGCTTACCAGATTTTTAATGCCTTACAGAAAAACAGCTGATCTAAAAAAACTCCATTATTTTAGCCAAAAAATTAATAAAACTTTACCTATTGTTATAAATACTGATCCCTGTCAAACCCTTAAGCACTGTTTAAAATATCTAAAAAAAGATGACTGTTTGTTAATTACTGGTTCATTCTTTTTAACCGGAGAATTGAGAAAAAAATGGATAAGCGAGGAATATATTTTAAAAAACAGAAAAAGTTTTAAAACTTGACTATCTTTTTCAATGATGTTATCTTCAAAAACAAATATCTTTATTTAATATATGTTTAAAAATCTAGTAATTGTAGAATCACCTACCAAAGCTAAAACTATCAGCCGTTTTCTTGATTCTTCTTTTAAAGTAGAATCTTCTTTTGGTCATATTAGAGATTTACCTAAAAGTAAAATGGGTGTTGATATAGAGAATAATTTTACGCCCAGTTATATTATTCCCACCAAAGCCAAAAAAAAAGTTAATGAGTTAAAAAAACTGGCCAAACTTGCACAAAATATTTATTTTGCTACTGATGAAGACCGTGAAGGTGAAGCTATTGCCTGGCATTTAAACACTATTTTTGACCAACCAGCTAATAGCAAAAGAATTACTTTTCATGAAATTACTGAACAAGCCCTAAAAGAAGCTTTAACTAATCCTCGTGTTATTGATTTACATTTGGTTGACGCCCAACAAGCTCGCCGCATTCTTGACCGTTTAGTCGGTTATGAACTTTCTCCTTTTTTATGGAAAAAAGTAGCTAGAGGACTTTCAGCCGGTAGAGTACAATCAGTGGCAGTACGTTTGGTTACAGAAAGAGAAAAAGAAATCCAAGATTTTAAAGCCCGGGAATACTGGACAATAGAAGCTGTCTTTAATAAAGATAATGAAGATTTTACAGCTGTTCTTTCCCACACTCCAGAAAAAAAATTGGGTAAATTTGATATTGCTGACCAGCAAGCGGCAGAAAAAATTTCCCGTGATTTACAAGGAAAAAATTATGAGATAACCAAAATAACAGAAAGAGAATCCATAAGAAATCCCTTACCTCCTTTTACAACCTCTACTTTACAACAACAGGCTAACCGCCAATTAGGATTTTCTGCCAAACAAACAATGATGTTAGCCCAACAACTTTATGAAGGCATTGAACTGGGAGCCAAAGATTCAAAAGGCTTAATTACCTATATGCGTACTGACTCAGTTAATCTTGCTGATAAATTTCTCAAGGAAGCTGAAGAAACTTTAAGCAAGTTATATGGACAACCATATGTTCATCTTAAAAAGTATCAAACCAAATCCAAATTAGCTCAAGAAGCTCATGAAGCTATCAGGCCAACTAACCCCGCCTATACACCAGAATCAATTAAAGATTCTTTGAATGAGCGGCAATACAAACTGTATAACTTAATCTGGAAAAGAACTATGGCTTCACAAATGTCATCGGCTAAAATCAAAATAACTGAAGTTTTAATTAAAAGCGATAATAACTATCTTTTTACTGCCAAAGGTTCAGTAATAACTTTTGATGGCTTTTTAAAACTTATACCTAATGGCAATGGAGAACAAATCTTACCTCAACTACAGCAAGGAGAAAAAGTTAAAAACAAAGAAATCAAGCCAGTCCAACATTTTACCCAACCGCCTGCCCGTTACAGCGAAGCTGGTCTGGTTAAAGCACTAGAAGAATATGGTATTGGCCGTCCCTCTACCTATGCTCCTACCATCGCTACTATTCAAGAAAGAAAATATGTAGAAAAAGAAAATAAAAGATTCAAACCAACAGATATAGGTATTACTGTCAATGATTTACTAGTAAATCACTTTCCCGAAATTGTTGACTATCAATTCACTGCTCATTTAGAAAACGATCTGGATGAAATCGCCCAAGGTAAAAAACAATGGACTCCTATAATTAAAGAATTTTATATGCCTTTCAAAAAAAATCTTACTAAAAAAGAAAATGAAATCTCTAAAAAACAACTTACCGAAGAAACCACTGATCAGACCTGTGAAAAATGCAATAATCCTATGATTATTAAGCTGGGACGATTTGGAAAATTTTTAGCCTGCTCAAATTACCCTGACTGTAAAAACACTAAACCCCTGAATAGTAATGGTGAAATTGAAAAACCAGAAACTACTGATCAGACCTGTGAAAAATGTGGTAAGCCCATGGTTATAAAAAATGGAAGATATGGAAAATTCCTGGGTTGTTCAGGTTATCCTGACTGTAAAAACATCAAAAACATTGTTGACACCACCGGAGTTAAATGTCCCGAATGCCAAAAAGGAGAAATTGTGGCTAAACGAGGCCGGAGCGGCAAAAATTTTTATGCCTGTAATAAATACCCTGATTGTAAATTTATTCTTTGGTCAAAACCTACCGGCGAAAAGTGTCCCCAATGTGACTCTTTACTAATTATGGGGCCTAACAATACCTTTAAATGTTCTGCTAAAGAATGTGAATATAACCAAAAATAAATCCATGCCCGCCCCGCTAATCAACCTTAGCTCAACAAAGCAGGAGGCTGGATAAACTTTATAAAAAAGCAATTTAATTAAATTAAAAGACGCGGTGATAATTATTTCCCCAAAAATCACAGTGTCTTTACTTATATTTAAGCGTTTTGTAAAATGAAAGTTAGCCACAAAATATGATCTCCATAGACGACATTATCAATAAAGTAAGAGAGTATGATCCTGATGCTAATATGAAAATTATCAAGGATGCTTATGAATTTACCTCTATAGCTCATGCTGGAACTAAAAGACTTTCTGGCGAGGATTATACTCAACACTCTTTAGCCACGGCTTTTAACTTAACCAAATTACGTCTTGATGTACCGATAATTGCTGCCGGACTCTTACATGATGTACCTGAAGATACTAGCTACACCCTGGAGGAAATTAGAAAAAAATTTGGTAAAGAAATAACTAAACTGGTTGAGGGAATCACTAAATTAGGTACCTTAAAATATCGCGGCTTTGAACGATACGCAGAAAATTTACGTAAAATGTTTATGGCTATGGCCGAAGACATTAGAGTGATTTTAATTAAATTTGCCGACCGGATGCATAATCTAGAAACTCTGGAATATATCAGGCCAGATAAACGTAGAAGAATCGCCTTAGAAACTTTAGAAATTTATGCTCCCATTGCCAATCGCTTAGGCATGGGAGAAATAAAAGGCCAGTTAGAAGATTTAGCTTTCCCTTATGTTTATCCTAAAGAATATACCTGGATTAAAAAGATAGCGGAGGGTAAATTAAAAATTGAGAAAAAATATATTGAAAAGATCAAAAAAACTGTAGAAAAAATGTTAATCCAGGAAAAAATTGAATACCTATCGGTACATGGACGTATTAAACGTCTTTATTCCCTTTACAAAAAAATTCTCCAAAGAGACAGGGACATTGATAAAGTGTATGATTTTATCGCTTTAAGAATAATTGTTAAAAATATTGCTGATTGTTACAGAGTTTTAGGCATCATTCATAAAAAATGGACGCCCTTAAAAGGACGGATTAAAGATTATATTGCTCAACCAAAGCCCAATAGATATCAGTCTCTTCATACAACTGTTTTTGCCGAAAGAGGTAAAATTGTAGAACTCCAAATTAGAGATTTACAAATGCACCAACTGGCTGAATACGGTATTGCCACTCATTGGCGTTATAAAGAAGCTGACCGTAAAAGAATGACTAAAGAAAGAACTGTTTGGATAAAAAATTTATTGGAACTACAAAAAAAGGTACAGGATTATAAAAAATATCTTTCAGAAATTAAAATTGACGTTTTCCAAAATCGCATCTTTGTTTTTACTCCCAAAGGAGATGTTATTGATCTGCCAGAACATTCAACGCCAATTGACTTTGCCTATCATATTCATACAGACATCGGCAATAAATGTACCGGTGCTTTGATTAATGAAGAAATTGCTCCTTTGGATGCTCCCCTAAAAAGCGGCGATGTGGTAGAAATTCTTACCAGTAAAAACCGTCAAAAGCCCAATGTTGATTGGCTTAATTTTATTAGGACTAATGTCGCCAGAGAAAAAATAAAAAATGCCCTCAAAGAACCTGAAGACAATAAAACCCCCAAATCCACTTAAAACTGACTGATAAACTGTTATAATTTCATCAAGAAAAAGTATACCCAATACCCTCAGTCAGTTTTTTTAGTCAGCTTTTCTATTAAATTTTCTAACTCTTCAACAGAGTAAAAATCTATAACAATATTTCCGCCTGCTTCTTTTTTATTAATGGTAACTTTAGTGTTAAGTGCCTTTCTTAAACGATCTTCCCGGTCTAAAATTTCAACATCTTTATTTAGATTACGTTCATGTGCTTTAACTCTTACTTTTTTAACTTCGGCTTCTGCTCCCCTTACAGTTAGAGTTAAATTTATTATCTTTTTGAATAAATTCAATCTTTCTTTTTCAGTATCTGCCGAAAGAATTACTTTAGCATGACCAGTAGTAATTTTACGGTCACTCAAGGACTGTTGAATTTCTTTAGGTAAATCTAATAATCTAAGAGAGTTAGTAATAGTGGTCCGCTTTTTCCCCACTCTTAAAGATATGGCCTCTTGCGTCAGGTTAAATTCATCTATAAGCTTCTTATAAGCATTTGCTTCTTCCATGGGATTAAGATTTTGTCGCTGTAAATTTTCTATTAAAGCTAATTCCAACTTTTCAATATTATCAACGTCTCTAACAATGGCTGGCACGGTCTCCAGCTCTAAAATTTTCGCCGCCTTTAAACGTCTTTCTCCAGCTATTAATTGATAATCGTCTCCTGCTTTAGTAACTATTAATGGCTGCAAAATCCCATGTTTTTTTACTGACTCTACTAATTCTTCCATTTCTTCATAATCAAAGTTTTCCCTTGGCTGAAAAGGGTTTTTTTCAATTCTAGAAAGGGAGATTCGAATAATTCTTTCTTCAGGGGAAGATAAAAAACTGTCGCTAGAATCTTGATTGACTTTAGATAAATTAGGGATTAAGGAACTTAATCCTCTGCCTAAACCACTTTGATTCATATTAAAAGTTAACTTAATAAAATTTCTTGGGCTAAGCGATCATAAGCTTTAGCACCTTTGGAATGCGGATTATATTCTAAAATAGTTTGTCCGTATGAAGGAGCTTCGGCTAAACGGATATTTCTAGGAATAATAGAGCGAAAAATGCGTCTAGGAAAATATTGATACAATTCATTAAAAACTGCTTCTGAAAGTTTGTGACGACCATCATACATCGTCAGCACTGCTCCTAAAATATTCAAATCCGGTTTTAAATTATTTTGAATCAGATTAATTGTATAAAGCAATTGACTTAATCCTTCCAAAGCATAATACTCACACTGCACTGGTATTAATAATTCACTGGCCGCTGTCATACCGTTAATAGTTAACAATCCTAAAGAAGGAGGATTATCTATTAAAATAAAGTCATAATCATCTTTAATTTGATGCAGATTATCAGACAAACGAAATTCGCGTCTGGCTAAATTGGTTAATTCTACATTAGCGCCGGCCAAATTTAAATTAGCCGGAGCTAAATGTAAATTATCCAGCTGATGAGATAAAATTACATCAGTGAAGTTAACCGAATCTGTGACTAAAACCTCATAAACGCCTTTTTCCAGCTTTTGATAATCAACACCCAGGCCCGAAGAAGCATTGCCCTGCGGATCAATATCAATCAATAAAACTTTTTTATCATAACTGGCAAGATAAGCTGCTAAATTAACAGCAGTCGTTGTTTTACCAACACCTCCTTTTTGATTCACAATGGAAATTATTTTGGCCATAACAATCCTTATTATACTTAAATTAAACTAAATTTTCAAGAAGAATTTAAAATTTTCTATCAGAATCTTGACGAAAACAAAAATTTATCCTAGAATGTTCAAGTATCAATAAACTTTTGCCGATGTGGTGAAACTGGTAAACACGCACGACTCAAAATCGTGTGCCTTATGGGTTTGTGGGTTCGAGTCCCACCATCGGCACCACTTATGTGGATTACATACAACTTAATATAATTATTCTCTGCCCTCATAGCTCAATTGGTAGAGCAGTTGCCTCTTAAGCAAAAGGTTGTAGGTTCGAGCCCTACTGGGGGTACCAGCCCAATTAGTTATTGTTGAATTTTGTAAGACAAGTCCTAAATTAGGGATTTTTTTATTGCTTTCAAGAATAAATTCTGATAAAATTTATAATGTAAAGATAACTAATTAAAATGATTTTATTTTGGTTAATTGTATTTATTATTTCCTTGATCATTCTGATCAAAGGAGCTGATTGGCTTTTGGTAAGTGCTGAAAAAATCGGCTTTGCTGCTGGTCTTTCTCCTTTTATTATCGGCGTAACCATAATTGGACTGGGAACATCATTCCCGGAATTGATCACCTCACTATTTGCCACTTTTAGAGGAGCAACGGAAATTGTTACTGCTAATGCTATTGGCTCAAACATTGCCAATATTCTTTTGGTTATTGGATTTTCAGCACTTATTGGAAAACGTTTAGTAGTCACTAAAAATTTAATTGATCTTGATTTACCTCTCTTAGCTATCAGCACTGTTTTACTTTTAGGCATTATTTGGGATCGTCAGGTCACTTTTTTTGAAGCCTTATTACTCCTTATTTCTTACAGCATTTATCTGCTTTATACAGTCTCGCATAAGGATTCAGAAGAATCTAAGGAAGCCGCTAAAATATTACCTTCCAGAGAAATAAGAAGAAAACATATTTTTGAAAAAAGAGTGCTTTTAAAATCCAAGTTGACTCTAAAAGATTTCGTACTTCTTATTGCAGGAATTATCGGACTGTTTTTGGGAGCAAAATATCTTATAGAATCAATCATAAAGCTTGCGGAAATATTAGATATTAGTACTGGCGTAATTGCCATTACTGCTGTTTCAGTAGGCACTTCTCTGCCAGAACTTTTCGTTTCCATGAAAGCTGCCTGCCAAAAAAAATCGGAAGTTGCTATTGGTAATATTTTCGGCTCAAATGTTTTTAATTCTTTGGTTGTTATTGGCTTACCGGGAATGTTCAAGACTCTTTCTTTGGATAATTCAACATATGTTATTGGCGTACCTATTATGGCTTTAGCAACGCTCTTATTTATTATCTCTGGAATTTCCAGAAAAATTCATATGTGGGAAGGTGCCTTTTTCTTATTATTATACATCTTCTTTATCGGCAAATTATTTAATCTATTTTAGTTATTGACTGATTTTTAAGACACTTGAAAAAAATATCATAATAGTATATACTCTAAACTACTTTTAAAATTGCCTTAAAAGGTATATTTATCACGACGCGGGGTAGAGCAGTTGGCAGCTCGGCAGGCCCATAACCTGCAGGTCGTGGGTTCAAATCCCACCCCCGCAACCACCTTTCGATAAACTCAAGGTGTTTTTTAATTACTTTAAAGAATCAATAACTTTTTATTAAGACGCTGAGCTTGTCGAAGCGTCCCACCCCCGCAACCAACCTTTGACTCACTTCACTCACATCCATTCCTCTCGCTCGCTCAGGTTGATACCATGGCTTACTTTCGAAAGTTGTCTTGAGCGACCTTAAGTAAAACGAAAGAGGGCCGAAAGACTTAAAACTATTTATTAAACCAGTGTACGCTGGATTTTTGATTTTAAAAAGATTGACAATTAATCAATTTTAAGCTAGTATTCTAAAAGTTTTAAAATAAATTTGTACTTAAACCCTTAAATAGAATAAAAGTTAAGTGTATATTAAAAAACAACTTTTTACTTGGGCTCCAACCTTGAGCCTGTCGAAAGGGAGAAGTTAAGTAAAAAGTTGAAAGGAAGAGTTTGGCGTAAGGCGAAGAAGGCAAATTTATTTGCCTGCGGAACCCGAAGCCAAAGTCTGACGCGGCGGCGTAGCTCAGTGGTAGAGCAGCAGACTCATAAGCTGTTGGTCGGGGGTTCAAATCCCTCCGCCGCTACCAACCTTTCGATAAACTCAAGGTATTTCTAATTACTTTGGAAAAATCACTAATTTTTTATTAAGACGCTGAGTTTGCCGAAACGTCCCTCCACCGCTACCAACCTTTGACTCACTTCACTCTCATCCATTCCTCTCGCTCGCTCAGGTTATAATACTTCTAAATTAATAAAAGGTTGTCTTGGGTGAGAAAAAAATGACGCATCGAAAGACACTTTCTAATTTGAATTTTGATATTATATAAAACCCTGTACCAGATCAAGTTTAGCTTAAAGAAATGGTACAGGGTTTGTTATTTTCAATTACCTAAATCTTACTATTTGGTATCCAAATTAATCTTCTGTGCATATTTGCCTAAAATAGGCATTTCCCAATAATTACCCTGCCAGGCATTAACTATGCCCAGAATAGCTATAACTAGAATTGCTAATCCTAAAAGCCAGCCAATTATAGGAATCCAAAATACCAACCAACCCACAATCTCCACAATAAACAGAATTAAGCCCTGTTTGGCATGAAACTGAGCAAATTTTGAACTGCGCTTCAAAAACAAAGGAATCAGACACAAAATCCATAAATAACTGATAGAGGCAATTATTTTATTTTCCTCAATGTCCTTGTCTAAAGGTGTATTTTCTTTAGTCATAATTTTTTCTTATTATTTATATTTAATAATAAATAAGTTAGCCAGCTAATTATTGCTCCCGTTACTGCAAAAAGAAGCGTTTGTCCTATAAGATTAAAAGGGGTCCATAGTTTAATATACCAAAAAAGCCGAAAAATTGCCAACAAAAAACCAGTTATTATTCCTCCAATAATTGCTGCTGTAATCACCTGACTTTTATCAGCTTTGAATCGTTTGATGGCAACAGCTGCCAAATAAATAAAAATCGCCGCTCTCACCAAAAAAATTGTCCAGCTAAAAACCGTTGTTGGCCATAAATATAAATATTTAGCCTGAACTACTCTAAGACCAACTTCTATCACCAACAGGATAAACATTGGCCATAAAATTATTTCTTTATACCATTTAAGATCTTTGCCGAAAATATGTTCATCAATATGTTCAAGTTTGCTTTCTTCTCTTTTTTCTAAAATCTTAACTGAACTTTCATGAAGACCTACCTCTTTAGCTGATTGTTCTTCTTCCCAAGGAAAATTATTATCAGAAAGATATTTTATTGGTCTTTTATGTATTGCTTGATCTTGAGTCTTTTTTGTTTTCCTAACCATGTCTTAAGTATAAGATAATTAAGTTGAACGGTAAAGAATCAAACAGTAGCAGTCCCGCTCAGCGGGGCTGCTACTGTTTATTAAAAATTTTTATTATTTTTAGTACATACCCATTCCCATTCCTGGATTAGCTCCAGGCATTGATGGTTGACTTTCTTCTTTTTCTTTTGGTAAATCTGTAATTATTGCTTCAGTAGTTAAGAACATCCCTGCAGCTGAAGCAGCATTTTGCAAAGCAGAAAGGACAACTTTAGTTGGATCTAAAATACCAGCTACTACTAAATCTTCATATTTATCAGTTAGGGCATTGTAACCGTAATTATCCTGATTAGTTTTAACTGCTTCTAAAACTACTGAACCGTCTTTACCAGCATTTTCAGCAATTTGTCTAATCGGAGCTTCTAAAGCTCTTTTTAAAATATCAACGCCTATTTTTTCTTCACCACCAATTTCAATTTCATCTAAAACAGCAAGAGCTCTAATTAAAGCCACGCCACCGCCAACTACAATACCTTCTTCTACAGCTGCTCTGGTAGCAGCTAAAGCATCTTCTACTCTGTGTTTCTTTTCTTTCATTTCCACTTCTGTAGCTGCTCCAACTTTGACTACTGCCACGCCGCCAGCCAATTTTGCCAAACGTTCCTGCAGTTTTTCTTTATCAAAATCAGAATCAGAATTTTCTATTTCTTTTTTTATCTGGGTAATTCTTTTTTTGACTTCTTCCTGATCGCCTTTGCCTTCAATAATAGTGGTTTCCTCTTTGGTGGCTTTTACTTTGCGAGCTTGGCCCAACATATCTACCTCAACATTTTCCAATTTTAAACCAACTTCCTCACTAATGACTTTACCGCCGGTAAGAATGGCAATATCATTTAGCATTTCTTTACGACGATCGCCAAAACCCGGTGCTTTTACTGCTAAAGAGTTAAAAGAACCTCTTAATTTATTTACTACCAAAGTAGCTAAAGCTTCGCCTTCTACTTCTTCAGCAATAATAACCAGTTCTTTTTTACCGCTTTGGGCTAACTTTTCTAAAAGCGGCAATAAATCCTGAATAGAAGAAATTTTTTGGTCAGTGATTAAAATATAAGAATCCTCATATTCTGCTTCCATTCTATCAGGATTAGTAATCATGTAAGGAGAAACATAACCCTTATCAAACTGCATACCTTCAACTACTTCGTAATTAATGCCGAAACTTTGAGATTCTTCAACAGTAATAACTCCGTCTTTACCCACTGCTTCCATGGCTTCGGCAATTACCTTACCGATTTCTGGATCATTGGCAGAAATAGAAGCCACTTGCGCAATCTCTTCTTGTGAGGAAACCTCTTTAGAAAGATTTTTCAACTTTTCAACTATTTTATTCACTCCTATCTCAATGCCTTTTTTTAAAATCATAGGGTTAGTGCCAGCTGTAACATTCTTTAAGCCCTCGGCAATAATACTTTGAGCCAATAAAGTAGCAGTAGTAGTTCCGTCACCAGCCACATCATTAGTTTTGGAAGCAACTTCTTTAACAATTTCTGCACCAACATTTTCAAATTTGTCTTCCAGTTCAATCTCTTTGGCAACTGTTACTCCGTCTTTAGTGATGGTTGGTGTACCAAAGCCGCTATCTAAAACAACATTGCGTCCCTTAGGGCCCAAAGTGACTTTAACTGCATCAGCTAACTTATCTACGCCGCGCTTGGCTTTTTGCCGCGCTTCTTCATTAAATAATATTTGTTTAGCCATAAATTTTAATCAAGAATTAATGATTAATGATTGATAATTAAAATTATTCAATAATTGCTATCACATCTGACTGACTTAAAACTAAAACCTCCTGATCATCTAATTTAAAATCATCTGGTGAATATTTCTTAAAAAGTATTCTGTCACCGACTTTTACTTCCAGAGGAGCACGCTGACCGTTTTCCAATAACTTTCCTGCGCCAACAGCTATAACTTCGCCCTGTTCTGGCTTTTCTTTATCAACTGTGTCAGGCAAAATTATTCCTGATTTAGTTGTCTCTTCTTTAGAAAGAGCTTTAACAACAATGTTGTCGCCCAAAGGTTTTAAATTCATAAATTTTTTAGCTTAATTTTTATCTTATTTTAGCCAAATTTGGCTTTTCAATTAGCACTCCCAAACAAAGAGTGCCAATTTCGTTTCTCTATTTTAACAAACTAAAAAAGATTGTCAAGCGCCTTTGAGTACTCCGATGCCAAGCATCGGAGCTTGACCTAATAATTATCTTTCCTCGGATTGCTCCTCAATATATTTCTCGACTTGTTCTTTGGTTAGACCTGGGCCAACAGAGCGAACAAAATAGCCCT
>JAHITV010000049.1 GCA_018817315.1 Patescibacteria group bacterium | reverse complement strand
TCTTTCTTGGCACTCTGACATAATCAATTTGATGCATCTTCTCAGCAATCTCCTCCAACTTTTTTGCTAAAGTTTCAATAATTTCCTCATCTGCATCTAAAATCAGGATCCACTCGTGTGAGGCTTTAGAAATCGCAAAATTTCTAGCCTGCTCGACGTATTCAATGCTCTTAATTTTAAAAATTTTCAACTTATCTTTTCCAATCTTCATTCTTCTTAAAATTTCAAGCGTTCGATCTGTTGACCCACTATCCACAATAACTATTTCGTCTGCCCACCCAACATTATTGACAACTCTCTCAATATGACCCTCTTCATTGAATGTATTGATTACTACAGATATTTGATTTACCATAAGTTTAATCTTATCAATTAGACAACATGAAGTAAAATGAACAAATTCTTTTCTAAGTATTTTCCTTATTTGCTTTTAGGATTAGTTATTAGCAGTATCTATTATAAATTTTTTTTGCTCGGAAAGATTCCCTTCCCAGGTGATTTATTGATTGTCAGTTACTCCCCTTGGCTTGATTATTACAAATTTCCAGTTCAAAACCCCATAATTTCAGATGTATTTTCCCAGCTATTCTTATGGAAACACTTAGCAATTGAAGCTTTCAGAAATCTACAATGGCCACTATGGAACCCGTATTCATTTACCGGAACACCTCTTTTAGCTACTTATCAATCCTCAGCTTTATATCCTCTTAATATTTTGTTGTTTTTACCCCAACATTACGGATGGGGACTTTATATCTACAGTCAAACCCTGATTGCTTCTTTAGCTTTCTATTTATTTGCCTCTCAAATTGTTAAATCAAAATTAGCTAGCATTACAGGCGCAATTATGTTTTCTTTAGGAGGACTCATGACAACTTGGCTAGAACTGGGTACAAGTGTTCATGCAATAGCTTGGCTACCTCTTGCTTTATATAGCATCAGAAAATTCATCAACGTACAAAAATTTCGATTTATCCTGATATCGATTTTTTCCTTATCTGCAATTGTGCTAGCCGGAAATGCTCAAATTACGACTTATTCTTTTGTTATTGTATCTTTATATACTCTTTGGCTTTGTTGGAAAAACAAGATAACACCCTCAAAAATCTTTCTCGTGTTTTTTACACTATTTGGATCTATCAGCTTAACAGCGCTACAATTATTACCAAGTTTTGATTTGTTACAAAATTCCATCAGACAATCAGACTCTTACACTCATAGTGCTAATTTCGGCTTATTAAACATCAAAGATGTATTGAGGTTCTTTATTCCCGATTATTTTGGAAACCCTGTAACAAGAAACTATTGGGGAACGCTTAATTATACAGAGACAAGTGGTTTTCTGGGAACCTTAATCTTGCCCTTGTTAATCTATGCTCTTTTTAAAATCCGATCAAAGGTTATGTTTTTCTTGTCAATATTATTCTTATTCAGCTTGCTATTTACCTTCAGTAATCCACTCTCTCAAGCATTCTATAATATGAATATTCCGCTCCTGACATCCTCTTATGCCAGCAGGATGCTATTTATAACGCTTTTTTCTGCAAGCTTAATTTCTGTTTTAACGATCAATCACATCTTAAAACACCAAGCATTCTGTTTTTTTAAGAAAACTATACTTTGGTCATGGTCTACCATTATTGGAATTATTTTTGGAACACTATTAACACATTTCTTTATCCAGAAAATATTGTTACAAACAACTAATAAAGAATATCTAAATCTCTATCTAAATGATTCTGATTTCGCATTACAAAATTTTTCTGTCGCTGCAAGAAACAGCTTCATCCCTTTTGCTCTTCTTACAACTTTACTAATTATTACGTTGATCCTGAATTCAAGAATATATAAACCTTTGGCAAAGAAATTTAAACCTCTATTTATCAATAAAACTACTCTACTTATGTCTATTTTTTTTGTTTTACTAGTTTTAGATTTAGGGAGATATTTTCTTAAATTTAATCCTTTCGTCTCGCAAGAATTAATCTTTCCTAATGTCCCAGCTTTGCAATTTTTACAAGATCAACCTGGTGTATTTCGAGTTGGAAGAGAACATGCCGAGGTTTTCCCTCCTAATACATGGATCGCTTACAATCTTCAATCAATTGAGGGTTATGATCCAATCCATTTGAATCAATTTGGGAAATTTATGAACTTTTTAAACGGAGGAGATATCAGGTCAAACAAAAACAGCAGGTATGCTGAATTGTTGAATTATAAATCTCCTTTTTTAGATATAGCCAACGTTAAATATTTTATCGGTATAGGTAGAGATCGGAATGGCCATATACCGGGAGATTTTGCTAATTATAAATTCAACGAAGCAGGCTACAAAAGAATTTTCAAGGATGGTTCGGCAATAATTTTTGAAAATCCTAGTGTTAAAGAAAGAGTCTATTTTGCAAAAAAAACAGTAACAGCTTCAACTAGAGAGATTGAAAATAAATTTATGAACGATAAAACTTTTGACCCGCGCGATACAATCACATTATCGGATCATTTAAAGATAGCTACAGTTTCTGGTAAAGGCAAAGCAATAATCGCCTCTTATTCCTCTAACAAAGTCGTCATCAAAACAGATACACCTTCCGATGAAATTCTGATTCTGGCAGATCAATATGAAAAAGGGTGGAAAGCAACAATAGATGGTAAAACAACTAATATTAGTCCTGCTAACCTGATTTTTAGAGCTGTCAAAATTCCTGCTGGCTCTCATGAAGTCATATTTAGATACTGGCCAAAATCATTTGATATCGGCTTAAAAATATCACTCTCAAGTCTACTGCTGATAATTATAATTTCTTCGTTCGCAATCAAAACTCGACGATTTTAGTTATTCAATGACACTACGGAGAAACTATCAAAAAAGCCAGTTGTCCACCGGAAAGATAGACTTTTCTTAAGATCTCATCATTTTTTATATCCTTTTCAGGCAGACTCCAAGGGCTACCAATAAATAGAGTATCTTTCTTATATCTATCTTCTCTCCAGTCAATTCTCCTGATAGTGAATTTATCAAAACCAAAAAAGCCATCAGGCCTTATTTTTTCTTCCTGCTGATAGGTTGCAGGGTTGTATTGCGAGTAAAAGAGAATATACATATGCGGAATGCTTACTATATATGGAGCCTCTATTCCCCTATAAGGATCGAAAACTATTTCTTT
>JAHITV010000036.1 GCA_018817315.1 Patescibacteria group bacterium | reverse complement strand
ATCAACAGAATTGTTCCTGAGGTAGAGAGAGAATCTTTTGTGCAAAAAGCGACATCAGCAGACGATTTATTGGTTAAACCAAGTTCATCACAGACCACTCCATTAACAGCGAATAATCCCAATTTTTGCGCTATTGGTTCTAACAAATTTTTACACCACTTTTCTGTAAATTGGCCAATTAAAGCATTTCTGCTTTGTAAAGTCTGTCCCTCTGATTCGCTATGTTTTGGTATGTAAGCGAAATAGCCATCTTTAAGTTTGTAGAATAGTTGTTCAGGCGAAGCAAAATTTTCCAAAGCTTCTTTAAAAAATTGAATTTCAATGTCGTTATTCCAAAGTTTTGTAGTCATATTTTGGTTATTTTTAATATTTTTTTAACACCTTTATTTTAACTCATTATAATAAGGAAAGCAAAAATTATTTTGGCTAACTCTGTATATGCGAATAACTTGACTTTTTTACTGAAATAAGCCAAGATTTTGGCATTAATCAATTAATCAGGAACAACTATGAAAAGCGATTTTTTGGAGGTTGATTTAGCCAATCCGCCATCCAATTATAAAACAAATATAGCAAAAGTCCATCCTTTGTTCAGTCTGGCGCAGGAGCTGGTGATCAGGGGATTTTCCCCAAGGACTATTAAGTCATATCTGGAAATCAACAAGCGTTTTCTGGAATTTGCCGGAAAATCAGCTAGGGCTGTAAGCGCCCGGGACATAAAAGACTTCCTGTTGTATCTTAGGGGGCGTGGCCAATCAAATTCTTCTTTAAACCTGGCCATTTCAGCCTTGAAATTCTATTACCAGCAGCTTTTAAAAAGAAAGTTGTTTTTTAATATTCAAAGGCCAAAAAGAGAAAAATTTCTGCCGACAGTTTTGTCCAAAGAAGAAATTGTTAAATTAATTAATTCTCTCGCCAACCTCAAGCATAGATTAATAATTGCTTTGGCTTATAGCGCCGGATTGAGAGTGTCAGAAGTCGTTAATTTAAAAGTTAAAGACGTTGATTTAAACAATTTGACGCTTATGGTCAGAGGAGCAAAAGGCAACAAAGACAGAATGACAGTGTTTTCAGAAAAAATAAAAAATGATTTGCGGGTTTTGTCCGGCAGTAAAAATAAAAATGATTTTTTGTTTGCCGAAAAAGCGGGAAACAAGTTGACTACTCGCACAATACAAAAGATTTTTGCCAATGCTTTGCGGTTGTCGGGCATCGCCAAATCGGCTACTTTTCATTCTTTGCGTCATAGTTTTGCCACTCATCTTTTGGAACAGGGAGTTGATCTAAGATATTTACAAACGCTTTTAGGTCATCAGAACATAAAGACAACCCAAGGTTACACGCAGGTTACCAATCCGCATTTAAAAGGAATTAGAAGCCCATTCTGATCATAATTATTTATTCTTTAATGGACAATTATGGTGATTTTTAGTATAATCTTGAAGTCAATTCAGGAATATTTTTTTATTATTTAATGTCTGAACAAAACTTTAAAATCGCCCGCAATACCAGTTATTATACCTTGGCTTTGGTACTGCAGAAAGTGATTTCTTTCGTTTACTTTTCCTACATTGCGGTGAAAATCGGAGCAGGTGACTTGGGTAATTATACCTTCGCTCTTTTTTTTACCACCATTTTCGCGGTCATCATTGATATTGGTTTATCCAATGTTTTAATTAGGGAAGTTTCCAAAGATCAGGCCAAAAGCCAGCATTATTTAGCTTCGGCTTTGTCAATCAAGTTGCCGTTGGCTGTTTTGACTTACGCGGTTGTCGTAATTCTAATCAACTTGATTGAAAGCAATGTTTTAGTTCGTCAGCTGGTTTATTTGGCCGGTATTATTATGGTGCTGGATTCTTTTACTTTGACTTTTTACGCCTTTTTACGCGGGCATCATAATTTAAAATTTGAAAGTTTAGGCACTATTATTTTCCAAGTGATTTTAGCGGCTTTGGGATTTGTCATTATTAGTTTGACTCATGATTTAAGAATATTGATTTTGGCGATTTTAGCAGCCAGTTTATTTAATCTTATTTATTCAGCAATTTTAATAAAAGCTAAATTAAAACTTAAGTTTACAGCTAAACCCCAACGATGGCTCATTAAATCTTTATTGATTTTGACCATCCCTTTTGCTTTGGCAGCAATTTTTACCAGAGTGTACGGTTATATTGATACAGTTTTATTAAAACAGCTGGTTGACGAAACCGCTCTGGGTTATTATAGTATTCCTTATAAAATCACTTTTTCTTTGCAGTTTATACCCATGGCTTTTGTGGCTTCTCTTTATCCGGCTTTTGCTTCATATTTTATTAATTCCCGGGAGTTATTGAAGAAGACTTTTGAAAAATCAATGGTTTATTTGGGAATGCTGGCAATCCCTGTGACTTTAGGCGTGATTGCTTTGGCTAAACCTTTGATGATAAAAGTTTACACTAATCAGTTTTCTCCTTCTATTTTGCCGTTGCAAATTTTAATTTTGAGCTTGGTCTTTTTATTTTTAAACTTTCCCTTGGGTTCTTTACTTAATGCCTGTAACCGTCAGACTAGAAACACCGTGCATATTGGCGTGGTCATGGTCATAAATATCATTTTAAATTTTATTTTAATCCCTAAATTCAGTTATCTGGGTGCAGCCATTGCTTCCAGTATCAGTACTTTAATCATGTTTATCCTGCAAATGTATGCAGCCAGGCAGATAATCAGTTATAGTTTTAAATTTTTGGTTGATAACTTTTTACGCATTCTTGTTTCCGGATTAATAATGTTTTTGGCAATTATTTATTTAGAAACATTTGTTAATTTTATTATTTTGATTCCTGTGGGCGTTGTTATTTATACCGGAATTTTATATTTATTAAAGGGTTTTACTAAAAATGATATTCAGTTAATTTACCAGGGATTTTTTAAACGTTGATTATGACCGCAAACATTAAAATTTTATTAGTCACTTTTGAATTTCCTCCTCAAACAGGAGGAGTGCAAAACTATTATTATAATTTACTCAAAAATTTTAAGGAGGGGATTGAGGTTGTTGTTTTAACTGTCCCTCATAAAAATTCCTCTGTCTTTGATCAGCAGCAAGACTTTAAGATCATCAGAAAAGAATTACTGTTTAAAATTTTCTGGCCCAGCTGGTTTAAGCTCATATTTTTAATAAAGAGAATTGTTAAAGAGCAAAAAATAAATTTAATTTGGGTGGGCGATGTTTTACCTGTTGGCACTGCTATCTATTTTTTAAATTATTTTTTTAAGGTTCCTTATTTTGTTTCCACCCATGGTCTGGATATAATGCTGCCGCAAAAGTCAGCGCGTAAAGAAAACTTAATGCAAAAAGTTTTAAAAGCTTCCAGTTTTATAACAACTAACAGCTTGTTTACTAAAAAAGAATTAACCAACTTAAATATTGCCGAAGAAAAAATTACGTTGATTTATCCCTGTCCTAATATTTATCAAACAGCAGAAAATAAAACTCAGGCAGAAAAAATTCAGCATTTAAAAAAGCAACACCGCTTGGAAGATAAAAAAATATTATTAACAGTCGGACGTTTAGTTAAAAGAAAAGGACATGAATTAGTGATCAAATCTTTGGCAAAAGTTTTGGAAAAATATCCAGATGTTATTTATCTGATTATTGGCCAGGGACCTGAACTTTTTAACTTGCAATCATTAGTTAATCAATTAAAATTACAGCAACAAGTTATCTTTTTAACAGATGTTAGTGATAATGATTTGCCTGATTATTATGCGATTTCTCATATATTTATTATGACGACACTTGAGTTAAAAGAGGATGTGGAAGGGTTTGGTATAGTTTATTTGGAAGCAGGCAGTTTTGGCTTGCCAGTTATTGCTAGTAGGGGAGTAAGCGAAGCAGTTATTAATCAAAAAACCGGGCTGTTAGTCAAAAATAATGAAGTAAATGATCTTACTTCAAAAATCATTTATTTATTAGATAATCCAGAAGTAGCCAAGGAAATGGGAAGTTTTGCTAAACAAAGAATTGTTGTAGAAGATTTTAACTGGCAAAAACAAAGCCATAAACTAAAGGAGAAAATAAAACAATATGCCAAGTAGTAGTAATAAAAAAATCAATATAGTGATGTTTAATATGTCGTCTTTTACTGAATGGGAGAGGGGCCTGGAAAACAGAAATTATCATATTTTACAAAATTTATTAAAAGATGAAAGAGTAAATAAAATTATTGCCGTTGATTATCTTCCTCATACTTATAAACGAGTTTTAAGAAACTACAAAGAGAATATTTTAGGGCATCTAAATCATAAATTACTTCATAAAAACTGGCATCGTAAAATTTATGAGGTTAACGAAAAGCTCATTGTTTATTCTACAATCTTGCCGAAATTTTCTAAGACAAAATTTTATCAAAAGTTAAATAAATTTTTGGCAGAACAAAATTTTGAAGACTTTATTGTCTGGTCATATTATCCTTTGGAGGTGGGCTATTTGGAAAAAATCAAGGCAAGATTATTTGTTTTTGACGCAGTTGATAATTGGATTGAGCATCCTTCTTATAAAAATTTCAGAGATATTATTAACAAAAATTATCAAGTGATCAATGAAAAAGCTGATTTGATTTTTTTGGTTTCTTCCCAGCAGAAAACTCTTTTCAGTCACGGGGAAAAAGTTCATTTATTTCCCAATGCCGTTGATTTAAAACATTATCAGCGCGACTATGCCATCATTAACCGGGATATTGGTAATTTACTTAAGCCGATCATCGGTTATATTGGTACGGTGCAGGACAGATTTGATGTTGATCTTTTTGAATTTTTACTTAAAAATAATCCGGAAAAAACATTTGTGATTGTCGGGCCGATTTGGTATAAAAAAATCAAGCAAAGATTGTCTCAATTTAAAAATGTCCATTTACTGGGCAGAAAGCCGTATGAGGAAGTGCCGATGTATATCCAGCAGTTTGATGTGGGTATTATTCCCCATAAAATTGATGCTTTTTCCAAATTTACCAACCCCATGAAAATATATGAATATCTGGCTTGCGCGAAACCAGTGGTAACTACCGCTATGACAGATTTGGCAGAGTTTAAAGAAGTCATAAGTATTGCCAATGATTATCAGGCGTTTGATGACAGTCTTAATAATATTCTCCAGCAAAAAGATGATGATGCTTTAAAGGAAAAAAGAAAGGAAATAATTGAAGATCACAGCTGGTTAAAAAGAATTGATAAAATGCTGGATTTAATTATCCAGAAATTATAATTTATGGATTTATCTATTATCATTGTTTCCTGGAATGTTTCGGAATATTTAAAAAGATGCCTTAAGTCAATTTATCAAGCGGCTGGCGAAAATAGTCAGCAGGTTATTGTAATTGACAATAATTCTTCGGACAAGACAAAGGAAATGTTAGAACAGGAATTTCCTCAAGTAAACCTAATCAGCAATAAAAAGAATTTGGGCTTTGCCAAAGCTTGTAATCAGGGTTTAGCTAAAGCAGGGGGTAGATATCTTTTGCTTTTAAATCCTGATACAGAAATAATAGACGATGCTTTAGATGAAATGGTGGAATTTATGAATAAAAATCCAGAAGTAGGAATAGCCGGCTGCAAATTATTAAATGAAGATAGAACCATTCAGCCTTCGGTTCGTCGTTTTCCTTCTTTTCTTGTTCAACTGGGCATGATGTTTAAGTTACATCATCTGGTAAGATTTAAAAGTTATTTAGCCAAAGATTTGAATTATAACCAAATTCAGGAAGTGGAACAATTAATGGGCGCTTTTATGATTATCCGCCGGGATGTTTTTAAGGAAATAGGTTATTTTGATGATAAGTATCATTTATGGTTTGAAGAAGTTGATTATTGTTTAAGAGCAAGAAAGCACGGTTTTAAAGTGGTTTATACGCCGGCGGCGCAAATTATTCATTATGGCGGTCAAAGCTTTAAACAAACCCATTCTTTTAAAAAACAGTTTTATTTTAGTTTAAGCAGACTGCATTATCTTAGGAAACATCATAACTTTTTAACATTTATTGTAATATTTTTATTAACGCCAATTAGTTTATTTTTAACCTTAATTAACAGTTTATTTTTT
>JAHITV010000035.1 GCA_018817315.1 Patescibacteria group bacterium | reverse complement strand
AATAGGAACACCATCACTCCGCCAAAGGCGGAGCTCTGATTCCTTGTAAGCAAATGGTTTCAGATACTATTTCATCTCCCTCACCGGGATGCTTTTCACCTTTCCCTCACGGTACTTGTTCTCTATTGATCATCAAAAGTATTTAGCCTTAACGTGTAGTCACGTTTGTTTCCCCCAGGATTTCACGAGTCCTGAGGTACTCGAGATTTACCCGCCGAAACGGCGGATATAGTTACAACAGAGCGACTACCCCTTTCGCGTACAGGGCTATCACCTTCTTTGGCGCTGTTTTCCAACAGCTTCTACTAGGGAAGTAATCAAAATTTTCTCTGCTACGGATTTCAAGCTCCGTACATAACTTCTCACAACCCCATTTTAGCAACGGCCTGAACCTTTAAGCCTGCACCCAACTAAGCTGGATATAGGCAACACTAAAATGGTTTGGGCTTTTCCCTTTTCGCTCGCCACTACTCAGGGAATCGAAGTTAGTTATTAGTTAACCGATTTCGACAACTAAAAACTAACGTTATTTCTTTCTTTTCCTCTGGGTACTAAGATGTTTCAATTCCCCAGGTCTTCCTCATTAACCTATGAATTCAGTTAATGATGACCAAGTTTTACTCGGCCGGGTTTCCCCATTCGGAAATCCTCGGATCAAAGGTTGCTTGCCACCTCCCCGAGGCTTATCGCAGGCTGCGACGTCCTTCATCGTCTTTTGATGTCAAGGCATCCACCATCTGCCCTTTTTGTAACCACCAATTTACTTAAGAATTAATTAGTAATTGGCAATTTAAATTTAATTTTAGATGCTCTTTACGTTTCTATTAAATTATCAATGTTCTTTATGACACTAATAAATTTTTTCCAGTATAATTGTTTAATTCTTAACTTGCAAAATTATTATTGGAAAAAGTTTATCAATCTCTTAAAATTTATAATCAAAAAACCGCTTGCTACCAAGCGGTTTAAAGCACAGGGCAAAATCCCTAAGTTTTAAAGTCGCCTGGTTTTTTGATTGATGTATTTTTTATAACTTTCATTAAATTGCTTATTTTTGGCTTAAATTCGGGATATATTGTGGAAAAATCCCCACTTTTTTCTATCCCTTTTCAGCGTTTAGTATTATATATTACTTTTTAAAGTCTGTCAAACCTCTTAGAAATTTATATGAAATACGCCGATTAATTAGTATCGTGAGGTTTTCCTTCGTTTAAACCAGCTATGGTTTGACGCATAAAAACTGCCTGCTGATGAAACTCATCCAGATTAGTAACACCGACATAACTCATAGAAGAACGCAAATACCCCATTAATTCTTTAACTACTGTAGTAATACTACCTTTATAAGGAATACGTTTAGTTACTCCCTCTGGGGTACGGACGTTTTCTTCGGGATTCTGACGATCAACCCTGGAGACTTGAAACTCTAAGGAAGCTGAACCGCGGAATAATTTCCATTCACGGCCATCTTCATAAAATATTTCACCCGGCGTTTCTTTGGTTCCTGCACATAAAGAACCAGACATCACTGCATTAGCGCCGGCTGCTAAAGCTTTACAAAAATCAGCGCCGCTCTTTACACCACTATCAGCAATAACTCCGACATTATATTTTTTAGCAACAGCAGTACAAGCGGCTACAGCTGTAATCTGTGGTATACCAACTCCGGTGCCTACACGAGTTTTACAAGCCGCCCCACCACCAATACCAACTTTAACACAATTAGCACCAGCTTTGATTAAACGTTCACAAGCTTCGGGAGTATCAATATTACCAGCCATTAAAACAAGTTTTTTACCATACTTCTTTCTTGCTTCTTTGATTTTATTTTCCAGTCTTTGGCAATTACCCCGCGCTGTATCAATAACAATCCCATCTACCTCTACTTGTAATAATTCACCTATTTCCTTAATCATCTCTTTACCAATACCTACCGCTGCTGCCACACCCAAACGTCCATATTGATCACGAAAAGCATCAGGATATTGAGATCTTTTTAAAACATCTTTGGCGCAAATTAAACCTTTCAGCTGGCCGTGGCTATCTACCAAGGGAAGTTTTTCTTTTTTAGTTCGATTAAAAATTTGCTTAGCTTTAGCGAAAGAAATAGTATGAGGAGCAGTAACTAAATTTTTTGAGGTCATCAGCTCTTTTACTTTTTTATGATCATCTGTTTCTAAATAGTAATCGCGATGACTTAAAATGCCCACTAACTTTTCTTTCCGGGTAACTAACAAACCATAAACCTGGTACTGCTCCATTAAAGCTTTGGCATGTTTTAAAGTTTTATCTTCAGTGATAGTCAAAGGATGAGAAATGATAAAGTTGTCTGCTCGTTTTACTTTTTTTACTTCTGCGACTCTGCGGCTAATGGGTAAAAATTGATGAATCACTCCCATGCCTCCCAAACGCGCTAAAGCAATAGCCATCTGGCTTTCGGTGATAGTATCCATATTAGCAGAAACAAAAGGAGCAGAAAGAACTATTCCTTCGGCAATCCTGGCTTGAATATTATTAATGTCTTTACGGGAAGCAATCTTAGAGTATTGATCTATAATCACTACATCTTCAAAAGTTAAACCTATGTCTTGGGGTAAATTTTTCTGTTGAAAATACTTTTTGACTAAAGGGTTGTTAAACATAAGTTGTTATATAATTAAGTAAAAAATTTATTTTAAAAACCAAGGTGTTTCATTTATATCTCGACTTAATGTATTAAAAAATAAGATTGGAGCTTTGGGTAATATAGATTTTATTTCTGATGAACTATAGCTGAAAAAAATATGATTTGAATATTCTCTCTTTAAATAAGAAGACTCATGCGAACGCATTGCGTAATAAACTTTTGCGCCAAACAATTTATCTTGATGTTGATAATATTTTTTTGACTGAACAAGTAACGATTTTTTATCAACTCTATTTAATTTCACATTCTTTGCTTTTTTCATGATAACTTCAGGAGTAATTCCCCATTTTCTCCATAAATCACTTAGCCAAACTGATTTTATATTAATTTCTGAGAGCTTTCTATTAATTTGCCCTAAATATTGTCTCACATTATTTCTATTAAAGCCATTCATGATTGCATGTTCATCGCTAAGAATAAAAGTTATGTCTAAGCCAGAAGAATATTTCTTTATCCCATCATTAAGATTACTTAAACGTTCTATCAACTTAAAATCTGGCTCTGTTAATTTTACTTTGTCCGATGCTCCCCAAAATCCTATAAAAGGAATTTGTCTATTATTTTTTAAACTATCTTTAATGATATTGATTATCTTATCAAGTTTACAAGGATAATCTCTAGAATATTTTTTAGAACATAACAAAGAAAGAATCGCTTGCTCTATTTTGGGGATTAAGAAAGAGGGATTTTTTTTCTTAAATAACTCTTGATAAACACTCTTCCAGACTTTTAAAGCATTGGTAAATTCATCTTTTGTTACCAAAAATTCATTTGGCCAACAATTTATATAATTATTAAAAACTTCTTCCGACCTGATAAGATTTGGAAATTCTTTTTGAAAAATTTCTAAAGCTTCTTTTTTATTACCATGAATGAATTTTAAACTATCATTAATAGACAATTTAAATAAAGAAACTAAATCATTATCTTTTTGAAAAGGAGATATAGTAAACCCTGTAAATAAAAATCTAGAAAATAACTTTTGAAAATCAAAAATCTTTATTAACTCATTATTTAATTGTTCTGGCAATATTAAAGCTAAATCTACTTTATCTTTTTTAAGAATATCAATTATTTCATTATATTTAAATTCAATTAAATTATTTTTTTCACTAATAAAATATTTGGCTATCGTATAATTAGTTGTAAATTGCGAATAAGTTACTATTCTGTAATTTACTAACTCAGATAGAGAATTAATATTTATTTTTTTCTTTCCAACCAAAATAAAAGGTGCTTTCTTAACCAAAGTACCAATTATTTCACCTTTTTTATCATATTCCTCGGAGATAGAGAAAATTGGATCAGACAATCCAAAATCCGCTTTTTGTTGCATTAAAATCTTAAATGTCAAAGAATCATTATAGGTATTTTTAAAGATAATATCTCCTAAACCATATTTTTTAAAAAAATCTTTTCTAATAGCAAGATATAAAGGAAAATATAAAGCAAGCTTGCCGAACTGACAAATAATTATTTTTTTCTTTGTTTTCATAACCAATTGTTATTCTAACCTCTTGTGCCTAAACGCAGTCCCTGAACCAGTCTTTAGGTATTTTTCAAACCTTAAAGCTTTTATTTTATCTCCAAAACAACAATACCAAATGAATTTTACTGGTAAATGACTTCTAGTAGAAATACATTTGCCTCTATTGTGCTCTTTAAGTCTTGTGTTGATATATGGCGTTGACCCTATATAAACTGTATTATTACTAAGTTTTAAAATGTAAACATAATACATATCGCTTTTCTTTAATATAAATTTATGGCTCTGCCATCCGAAGCTTTAAATCAATTAGATAACGTATAGATTATTAGCCGTCCTTCGCTAAAGCTTCGGACGACATCCTTCGCAAGCGAAGGATGGTGCCGGAGAGAGGATTTGAACCTCCACGGCTCTCGCCACATGGTCCTAAACCATGCGTGTCTACCATTTCACCACTCCGGCTAAGAATTAACCTTAGTAATTAATACTGCAAAATAGACAAAAAGTCAATTTTTAATGGTTTTAAATCAATGTTTACTATCTAAAAATCTCAAAGTGGATAAGTTATTGATTGACAGTGGATAAGTTATTAATTAAAATAAAAAACGATATTGTTTCCAAAATAAAACTTATCCCCATGCCGGGGAAATTTGGAAACGATATTTCCCTTTTTATAATCGCCCTCTGTTATCCGTTTGGATTACAGGGGGTGATTTATTTTAAGTTTTCTTTAAAAATTTAAATTTAATAGCCAAACTTATTACAATTATTACAGCACCAATTGTTCCAAATAATAAATACGTTTTGATTTTTCTATTTTTAAGATCGCTGGAAAATTCTACTGTTTCCTGATTAACTTCTGAATCCTCTCCTGCGGCAAAAATTGTACCCACGTTTACATCTTCAGGAAAGCGGGGCAGGAATCTGTAATCCTCCTTAAAAAAACTTAAAATTCCCGTGATAGTTAAATAATGATTATCTTCTATTTTTGGTTTCTCAATTCCTGTGGTCTTTTTAAAGTAAACGATTATTTCGCCGTCGCCGTCATCAAGATGATAACTATTACCTTCTTTAGAAACCATTTCCCCGCTAACAGAAAACAAAGCGCCGACATCCTCTTCTGTGATCTCATCAATTGCTTTTTCTTCTGATGTTGGCAAATCATAATGATCAATAATATTAAGATTTTCTTTAATAACATTAATCTTTTTCTCGCCATTACTCAATGAGGTTTTACCCTCAAGCTCAACCACATCACCAATTATTAAATCCGGTAATTGAGAAATTTTTGAAGAATAAATTTGGATTCCTGAATCTAGAAAAATTTCTTTAGTGTCTAAATCAACATCGGCAATATAAAAAATGTTTTTACCTAAAATTCCCGGTGGCACAGTTACCACGCCAGATGCTAAAACTTTATTTCCTTTCTCTAATTCTTTAACTTCATTAATTGAATAAAAATTTATTAATCCATTATTTTGATTTTCAACTAACTTAAGTTTTTCTTCTTGTTGTGTCCCTAATACCTCAATAAAATTCTCCTCACCAGGAGTTACATTATTTGACCAATACCATTCTCCATCTAAAAAATTATAACTATAATCTTCTTTAACGTTTTCATAAAACACTTCGTCCACAAGCTGATCATCAGGAGAAATTAAACGGACTTTATCCGAGGAATTATTTAAAGCCAAACCGGAATCGCTGCGATTAATCACCAAAAACTCTCCGGGTTTAATACTGATTTCTTCCATTTTATAAGGACGGCTACCGCCTTCATCATCGTCTAATTGCCAACCAGTTAAATCAACGGTAGAAGTAGAATTGCTGTATAATTCTATCCATTCTGCCTCGTCTGACCCTTGAGGATTTGGCAAAATTTCATTAATTCTTACTTTGGCAATAAAACTATTTAAAGAACTAGAGCACTGACGCGAACTATTAGCAGAATCATTATCAGATTCACTGATATTTAAGGTTCTGTTTATAGAATCTGCTAAATCTTGATTGTCAGTAATGGTTAATTTTACTTGATAATCACCTGCTTGTGAAAATTTATGAGAAACTAATCTACCAGAGGAATCATGCTCGTCACCAAAATCCCAATCATATTCTAAACTTCCATCTTCTGGATCATAAGAATCAGAAGCATCAAACTCAATTTGTTGATCAACAATTAATTCCCCCTGATAATTAAAATCTGCTACTGGCGGTTGGTTAACTGTAATTATGTTAACTGTTCCCGGCGTAGGTGTTTTGGTCCAATGCCATTGATTATTTTCATCCCGAGCAAAAGTTTCCGCTTCTGTACCTTGATCATCATAAATTATTGATTCAATAAGATTATTATCTGGCGAAAAAAATTTAACCTGATCGCCGTTATTATTTAAAGCAATACCTGATTGACTACGATAAACAACAAAATAACCATTGGCAGAAATTTGAGTATTAGTAAAATCATCTTCGGAAATCGTATAAACTCTGGTGCTGTTATCCTGTAGCTGCCAATCAACTAAATCAACTTCTGTTGTACTAAAATTATACAATTCAATAAATTCTGCTTCGCTATCACTCCCTTGGGGATTTGGCAAAATTTCGTTAATAAGAATTTGATCAGAATAAACTGGTGATTCAATATCATTGATAGTTACAAACAAGTCATCGCTAGTAGTAAATTCTCCGTCAGAAACAGAAAGAATAACTGTATATACACCTGCTTGACTGTAGCTGTGTTGAACAATGGAGCCTGTGGCGCCATAGCTATCTCCAAAATCCCAATTAAATATCAATTCATCGTTATCTGGATCAGCGGAAGCTGAACCGTCAAAAGTTATCAGCTCGTCAATTTCAGCAATAATATTTTCGCCAGCCACAGCAATAGGAGCTTGGTTTTCCGGCTCTGGCGGTAATTGATAAAGAAATCCGGGTGTACCACTGGCGTAAATGGATTCAACCCAGTTATCCTCTGTTTCATCAGCCAAAGGATCAATCTTTTCCAAACTAAAACCGTTTCCACCCCAAACTGAATCATAATAAGTTTGAGTAATAATTGACTCGCTATCACTATTCCACAAACCCAGGGTAGAAGAGGAATTATTAAGACTCATTACTGTATCAAAAAGATTGCCGGAGAAATCCGGATATTCCTCTAAAAATACTTCGGCATTAGAAGTTAAAATTGCCAATTCACCTCCAAGTAAAGTGGAGGTGCCATTAATTAAAGCAAGACTGTGATTAGTACCATCATTAAATTTCCAAGTCTCATCAATGATTACGGGAGTGGAAGTGGTGTTATAGATTTCCACCCACTCGCGGTAAGTGTCTGCGCCTTGAGGATTATACATAATTTCCGTAAAAACTATGCCACTTATCCCATTGTTTTCATTCTCTGCTCTAATCTCTTTAATAATCCCATTAAAAGGAATTCTAAATAAAATTACTGCCAATAGAAAGAGGCTGATAAAATAAATTACGTTTTTCATAAATCGCTTTTCTTTAATGATTGATAATTATTATATTTAGAAAAATTCTTTAATAACGGCAATACTCATACAAATAATAAGGATTAATATCATGAGACTCAACCGGTAAAGAGCCATACTTTTTTGACATCTTTTCTTGCCAGTTCATAATATAGGGGATAAAAACCCTACCATTTTTAACACCAAAAAACTCTTCGTGATTAACAGAAACAATGGTTACGCCGTTATCTGGATGAAGACAGCCACCAAAATAATCTACTTCCTCAAAATCAATCTTGTTTTTAACTAAATTAATGGCTTGCTGAATTTGTTGTTGTTCCTTTTCTGCCTTTTTACTCATTATTAACCAAAAAATCGTCCCACTAACAATGGCTAACAACAATAAACCAATGGAAAAATTATAAACATAATAAATTAACTTAGTTGTTTTATTCATACTTTTAATATAAATGACTATTAATAACCTGGGAAGGCATAATGCCTGCCTGCTTATATTCGCCAATCCATTGAATACCGACCTGATTAGCATAAACATCCCCTACACTATAACCCTCATCTGCTGTCCTTAACTGGGAATAAGAAGGATTTTTGGAAAACAAGGCACGAAAACCGTCTTTTACTTCTTTTAACCGTCCTAGTAACCCGGCTATTCTTTTTCCATATTTATAAGCTAGCCGAGCTGAAGCGGCAAAATGTTGCAGTTTATCCCTTATGGTATAAGATCCGCCATATTCCCCGGCCAAAGAAGAAGGCAAATTATTCAACCGTTCCCTAAACTCTTTCTCTGAACTGTCTAATGTTTTTTGATGTGCCCAATCAATATGTAACGCGTCATAAAAAGTGTCTAAAGCTTTTTTGATATTATTGTCAGTTAATTCCAAACTTTTCTGCCAAATAGCATCTATGGCTTTAGCATTACCGTCACAGTCACGAATCAGCCAATAATCCTCGTTATTCCTGATATAATCACTGATTTTATTAAAACGTTCCTGACGCTCTTTTGGCACTTCACCAGTCGGATCAACTACATTCACTGGATTATTTAAAGCATAGCTGTAAATGTTCAACATTTGAGGATTAGAAAGAATTTCTTCTAAATTCTTTTTGCTTCTCTTTTCTAATTCTGGGGTGACTAAAAAGTTCTGCAAGGGATCCGGCTGAATAAACCGGCCGATTTCTGGATCATATACCCGTCCTGAATAATCATACAGGTTACCAAATGAATCTTGGGGCTGGTCAGTAAATTTATATGTCGGTTCAAAAGCTTTAACATTAATTAATGGTAAAAATAAAAGAATAATAAATAGAATCGCTTTTCGCATGGGTGTGATTATTAATAATTAATAACCCTTGACCCTGTTTAGTAAAGCGTTTTTGGCCTATACGTTTTATGTCATCCCGGGTGCAACGAAGGATCTGTCTAAAATGACAAACAACACAAGGCCAAAAACGCCTTTTATATTTCATTGTAAAGATCCTTAAACTTTGGATTGACTGACTTAATTAAAACAATTTTCCTGCTCCTTAACCAACCTTTAATCTGCTTTTCCCTGGTAATCGCATCCACTGGGTTATCAAAACGTTCATAGTAAACTAACTTTTTAACATTGTATTTAGCTGTAAAACTTTTTTCGTGAATTTTCGCCCGATGTTGAATCACCCGACCCAATAAATTATTGGTCACTCCGGTATAAAGAACAGTGTTAGTATAATTAGTCATAATGTATACATAAAAATCATGATTATACATAATAAAAACAGAGCTGATTAAAACCCTGTTTATAATAACCCTGACTATCAAATCAGATGTACCTGTGCTAATTTGTTTATAAGTAATTTCATTATACTCCTTCTGATGAAATGTTGTCAAGACAGTATTTTAGAAAAGATGATCTGCCATAAACTAAGGTAAAAAGGAGACAAAATAGTCCTAGTAAATTCTCCTTGAACTCCTAAAAGCTTTGTGTTAAGGTTTCTGTGCTTAGCACTATTTTTATAGTATTTAAGCACAAAAACCGACCTTTGATAATAAATAAAAACTGTAAAACTAGGAAAACGGAGGTAATTGAAAATGAGTGGTCCAAATTCCATTCAGGCATGGCAAATGATTGCCAAAGACCAACCTTTGGAGTCAGTCACCTATCCGGTGCCGGAACTCACAGCGAGAGACGCTCTGATTCAAGTGGCCGGATGTGGTGTCTGTCACACAGATCTCAGCTTCTGGCACTATGGTGTCCCAACCCGACACAAGCCGCCCCTGACTCTCGGTCACGAGATCAGCGGGACAGTAATCGAAGGCCCTGCGGAATTAATTGGGAAACCAGTTATTGTTCCTGCAGTGCTTCCCTGCGGCGAGTGTGGTCTCTGCCGAGGGGGAAGAAGTAATATCTGTCAGAAACAACTCATGCCTGGAAACGATTTTAACGGCGGATTCGCCAGTCATGTGGTAGTTCCCGCCAGATTCCTGGTAGAAGTTCCAAGAAAAATGCTTGACGAACATGAATTGGCTGAACTTGCAGTGATTGCTGATGCCGTTTCAACACCTTATCAGGTTATTCAAAAGAGCAATCTGAAATCAGGTGACTTTGCCATCGTTATCGGTGTCGGCGGAGTCGGTCTCTACACGGCTCTACTCGCACAAATTATTGGCGCGAATGTTTTAGCTCTCGACATATCTCAAGAGCGTTTAGATTTTGTCACCGCAGCCGGTATAACAAACACCCTTAACACTTCGGAAATGGACATCAAAGAAATCAAGAAACAAGTCAAGGATATCTGGAAGAGAATAGGTGCTTTACCGTACGGCTGTAAAATCTACGAAGTATCCGGCACCAAGGACGGACAGGAACTGGCCTTTGCTCTTCTGGGTCCCGCCGGAGTTCTTTCTGTTGTGGGATTTACGATGGACAAGCTTGAGTTACGCTTGAGCAATCTGATGGCTTTTGATGCTGAAGTCATTGGCACTTGGGGTTGCAAGCCGGAGTTGTACAATAATGTAATACAGCTTGTCGCCGACGGAAAACTGAAACTCAAGCCTTTTGTAGAAACTCATCCGCTATCACGCATCAACAACATTTTTAAACAGGCTTTAGAGCATAAATTACTCAAGAGAGCCGTCCTCGCACCAGACTTCCAGTAAGCTCAACTTTTTCTTTTTGTCAATCATTTCTTAAAATCACACAAAACACAGGTGAACACTATGGAACATGAACTTGTCAGTCATAATCTTGTCGAAACGGAATTTACGGAAATCCTCTACGAGCTACGTCCTTGTCTCGACAAGGGAGGGGAACCTGTTGTGGGATTGTATAATGCTTGGATATTTCTCAACAATCCCGATCAGTACAACTCCTACACCACTGCAGCCGTCAAAGAAATCATTCTGGCCTTTCGGCAGGCATCAAATGATCGCTCTGTGGTTGCGGTTGTCTTCACGGCCGTGGGAAACAAAGCATTCTGCACCGGCGGTAATACCAAAGAGTATGCCGAATATTATTCAGGCAGACCGTTGGAGTATAAGCAGTATATGCGTTTGTTCAACGACATGATCACCGCTATCCTCCATTGCGACAAACCAGTGATCTGTCGTGTTAATGGGATGCGTATTGCCGGCGGTCAGGAAATTGGTATGGCATGTGACTTCGGAGTTTCGAGCGACTTGGCGGTCTTTGGCCAGGCAGGTCCCAAGCATGGAAGCGCGCCGGACGGTGGCAGTACAGATTTTCTGCATCTCTTCGTGGGTATTGAACGCGCCATGGCAAGCTGTACCCTTTGTGAAATGTGGAGCGCGTACGAAGCCAAACGTTTCGGGCTTATCAGTCAAGTGGTGCCTGTGCTGAAGGCGGACGGAAAGTTTATTCGTAATCCTCTTCTTATCACGAATCGCTGGTTGGATGAAACGGGCGAAATCGTGTATGGACAGCGCGAGCGAGGTGACGAATTAGTGGCAGGAGAAAAGCTGCTTAAAGACGGCGTCATCGACCTGACTCCATTAGACAATGCGGTCAACGCAATGGCGACAAAATTCATGTACTTGATGCCAGATTGCGTCAACAAAACCCTCAACGGCGTGCGGAAGAAAAAGTTGGAGCACTGGGATCGCAACCAGCAGTCAAACCGCGACTGGCTCGGCCTTAATATGATGACAGAAGGAAAAGCCGGATTCCGGGCTTTCAACGAAGGACCAAGGGACAACCGCGAAGTTGATTTCATCGAGCTTCGCCTAAAGCTGGCAGAAGGCCATCCTTGGGATGATGAACTTCTCAACGCAATTCTGCCGAAGTAAACTCAATGATTGAGTAAAACATACTCAACCCCCAGTTGGCTAGCTAAATTTATTGCTAGTCACTGGGGATTTTTTTATTGGAAAAAATAAAGTTGTAAAAGATTCCATCTGCGTCATAGTGCCTAGCATCGTAGTAATATAACCCTGATTCTATATCACTTTCCTGATCCGTAAACTTATAACTATTCTGTAAAGAACTATTATTAATTTTCACTCTATCAGTCCCATAAGGAAAGTAATCAGTTAAACTGGTAATGTCGCCATTTTCGTCAGTGGTAACGCTACTTGAATTCAAGTGATCAGAAAAGTTAAAGAATGTGTCTTCACCTTGAAGAATAGCTAATCTTTAGTTACCAAATTTTTTTCTTCGTCAAATTTAGGAAGTTTAAATTTTTCTTTTTGATTATCTGGACGAGCCGGGCCAGTTATACTAAACGGCGATAAAGGATCATTCGGAAATTGTAATAAATTATCATCATCATAAAAAGTATCACTATACTCACACTTAATAATAGTATACCCATCATCAACTTTTATCACACCAATATTTATCCACTTAGGCACCTTTCCATTTTGATATAATTCATTAACAACCTCATCAATTTCTAATCTTTTTTTAAAGTATCTCAAATCTGCTCTGTAGAGATTAAACTTGTACTGGTCAGGTAATTCATCAATTACCAAAGTACGCGCGAATTCCATTGTTTGATTTAATGATTTATTAAATTTTTTAATAAAGTTTTCTTTTGTCATATTATTTAACAATATATTTATTAACTATTGAAGCAGCCTCGGGAAGAAAATATATATCCTTATACTCCCCTATATTTTTAATGTATTTCTGTTCATATCCGACCAAACCCTTACTTTCCAGATCCTTAAATACATTTGTAGGTATTTCTATGTCAATTATCCCATAATCAGGACCGTTACTCCTATCTATATTATAAATATTGGAAGCATACTTACTATTAGAATCATCCATGTTCAATGTATATATCTTCCTATTAGAATTAAAACCTTCTTTTATTATCTCTGAATAATTTCTATCAGAAACATGCCTGAATTTAATAACTTTATTAACTTTATTTAATTTACTAACCTGTTGATTTTGTTTATAATTCTTAATCTTATTATATACCCCTAATCCCCCAAACATTATAGGTGAAGATAAAGCTGTAAGGTCACCAGCTAAATAAGCTGCATTTTCTGATGATTGATCTTTAGAAAAATAATAAGCACTTAAACCAACATTTCCTAAATCCCAAACAGTATTGGCAATAGCATAAGCAGCTAAAGCAGCAGCAAACCAAAAGAAATTACCATCAGGATCTACGTATTTTACAGGATTATTAGCTGTATAACTATAAACATTAAGAGTTTGAGGGTTAGTAAGAATGCTCTCAGGGTTTTGGCCTGATTTCTTTTTTAACTCTTCTTCATCGGTTAATACCAGTGAAACTGGATCGCTTTGGATAAATTTGCCTATCTGACTATCGTAATAGCGGCTGCCATAGTAATTTAAACTACTTTCACTGTCTAACTCTTTGTCTGTGAACTGATAGATTGGAATAAAATTATCTAACTGAATATCAACTCTGTTTGAACCATAAGGGAAGTAATCTATTAGATTGGTGATATCTCCATTTTCATTAGTAGTAACTGAAGAGGAATTTAAATGATCACTAAAATTAAAGTACACATCTTCATTATCTATAATTACCAATCTTTGATTGCCAAGAAAAACATATTTTTTAGCATCTCCACCATCCAGATATTCAAAATACTGATTAGGATAGAATTTCAAGTTGTTTGGTGTTTCTTTAGCGCTTCTTTATTTGTTGTTAATACTAAAAAGCTAAATAGGTTTATTGCCACGACCAATAATTTTATCAATTGGTTTACCTTTTAAAAATACATAAGGGCCAACCTCTTTATCTTTAACGAACTCAAGCCAATTGCAAGGTAAAGTAGGGCCAGTAATTGAATCTACAACACATACATCATTCCAATATTCTTGATTATCAATCATGATCTTAGGTTTTAGACCTTGCTCTTCCCAAAATTTCAATAAATATTCTATATCTTCCATACCCATTCCACCATCACGAAAAAGATATTCATCCCACCAAAAAACGTCACCTATTGATCTATTATTCTCTTTTAAATAATTATCCCACCAATCCTTTCCTTTTATTTTTAATATTTTCTCAATAGGTATAATGATGCTATAGTACTTTACACTTATACTCATATTATTTACTTATTAATTAATAAACTTATTTAGTATTTTAACTCCCTCTGAAATAACATTCATCTCTTCGCCAAAAGAACCAGGTTTTAATAATCCTTTCCCCAACATTTTCGCAAATGTCTTAATAGGTACAGACATCTTGACAACTGAATCATTGTCCAAGAATACCCTTTTCGCATATGCTAACGCTTCGCTAAAATCAGTAGTTACATACACGTCTCTACTAAAACCATTTTTAAGAATCTTAGAATAATCTTCTGGATTCATAATGCCACGATATAATGTAATTGTTTTATCACCTTTAGCCAACGCATTGTTTAATATGTTGTCTAATTTAGAAACCCCTCCACCCATCGCCCCCATCATCATATTCGTTGCCATATCCTTATTCATTTCGCCAATCTGGAAATTATCAAAGCTAGGATATTGCGCTTTTTCTTCGCTGGGTAGGCTTAAATACCGATCCAGAGATCCAGCTGACTTGCGTGATTGATATGCATTGTACGATTCAACAGCTAAAGGAAGAATATTGCCAACATTCTGAACAATTGTCTTAGCCCTTGCCTTAATGTTGTCCCAAAGCGTGCCTTCATTACCCGTTGGGTCATTATAAATTACCGGGTTATTAAGGGCATAAGCGTAAACATTTAACTGTTGAGGGTTAGCTAATATTTTTTCAATGCTACTGGCAAATTTTTCTGACAAAACTTTGTCGTCTGATAGATACTGTGACAGTTGATCAACCTGAATGAATTTACCAACTTCTGCGTCGTACTGCCTAGCAGTGTAATAATATAAATCACTTTCTGTATCTTCCTCTTGATCTGTAAATTTATAGTTATTCTGTAAAGAGCTGTTATTAATGTTTATTCTATCCGTACCATAAGGGAGGTAATCTGTCAGTGAAGTAATATTGCCTTGATCATCGGTAGTAACTGAAGAGGAATTTAAATGATCACTGAAATTGAAATAAACATCTTCATTGTTTATAACCGCTAAACGTTGATTTCCTAAGAAAACATATTTTGTGCCGTCTTCGCCATCCAATAACTCAAAATACTGATTAGGATAGAATTTCAAGTTGTTTGGCGTTTCTTTAGCTACTCTGTTTTTTGAATGATCATAGTAATAATTGGAAGTCTCACCATTAATTGTAGCAGAAACTAAGCGGTCTTGGTAATCATAAGAAAGTTGTTTAACATGCAGATCAGATTTTGGGAAATCACCAAGAAGATCATCGCCATTATTTTCTCCGTCATCATAACCTGTGGAATCGCCGCTATTATTAGGATCTGCTGATTTCTCACTAATACCGCCTTCTTCCACTTGATCATAAGGATCACTAACATCTGTTAAGTTACCGTTGGCATCATAAAAATATTCCAAATCACCTATCTTATTAACTTGATAAGGATTGTTGTTTTCGTAAGAATAATTACCTTGATCGGATTTATAAGTAAGATTGCCAATCGGATCATATTCATATTCCATAACTATCTGCTCCTGGATGTAATCATTAATAATGTCTGCCTGGGTTAAGCGGTACAAATCATCATAAGTGTAATTAACGGTTTTTTTCAGTTCAGTATCAGCTGTATCAATAATCTGGGTAATGTTACCCACAGCATCATAAGAGTAATAAAGATCCTGGATATAATTGCCGCTTATATCAGAATATTTATGAGTTAAACGATAAGCTTGGGCAGGATCATAAGTATTGACTGTTTCTAAACCATTGGCATAACCAATGCCCGCTACCTGTTTTAACGGCGAATAAGCTATAGTGCTGATAATCTCCTGCTCTTGTTCGCCCGGCTTTTGCCAGTAAAGCTTATCTAAGTCACCTTGATTGGTATATTCATATCTGACTGTAAAATCATCAGGATAAATAACAGTCAAGGGCTGGTTTTGCCAAGTGTAAGTATAACTGGTTATAAAATCCGTGCCTAAAATATCCTTATACTCTGTTGCTATTCTGCCCCAAGGATCATACTCATAAACAGTTTCGCCGTTTTGATGATTGATATAAGTCAATCTGCCAATGCCGTAATCTCCTTGATCATAAACATATTCTGTTTCCACACCCCCTTGCTGCAAATAATCCTCGGAAAGCATTCTGTTTAATTCATCATAAGTGTAATAAATTTCATTGGCATTTGGATCAATTTTAAGCGACAAATTAGAAGCATCATCATATTCATAATGCCACTCATCAGCACCTGCTCCAGGCTTGGCCATTTCTGTTTGCCTGATAAGTCTTCCTAACGAATCATATTCAAACTCACGCCAGTTTCCTTGGCTGTCAGTAATTCTGGTTAATTTATTCTGATAATTATACTCATAATTAGTTGGATAAATCTGACCTTCTAAATATTCGTCAACCTGAACCAAATTTCCCGAAGCATCACGGTATAATTTTTTCTGATTGCTATTTGGATCAGTAATTAAAATATCCCAGCCGCTGTATTCATAAGTTGTTAAATAATCCTGTCCGGCCTTAGCAATTTCTGTTAACACTTTAGCTAAAGAATCATAAGTGTATTCTGTAAACGGAAGTGTTGAAGGGGAATTCCAATCAGGACTGGAATAGCTTGAACCGCTGGCAAAATAAGGGAAAGACTGGCGGTATAATCTGCCTTGATTGTCATACTGTTTGCTGATCACGATGTATTGATTACTATTGCTTTGGGAACAGGTTTGGATTTCTCTGGCTAAACCGTCAAAGTAAGTGTAGGTATCCAGCCAGTTATTTTCATCAACTCTGACTGACTGTTTAATCCAGGAAGGCAAAACATCATCATGATATTCATAAGTTTCCAAAGTAATTAATTCAGTAGGACTTTGAGGATCTGATTTTCTCACTTCAATTAAACGGCCAAAAGCATCATAATCTCTTTCTTTAATTAAACCATTAGGATCTTCGGTTTTGGTGACTTGGCCGGTAGTTAGATCATATTCAGTCTGAATAGTCTGATTTAAAGCATTGGTGGTTTCTGCAGGATAATAATTGTAAGTATCATAAGTGATGATTGCTTGATGATTCAAGGGATCGGTTTTGCTGATAACCAAGCCGTAATCATTGTAATCAGAAAGGTATTCTGCCTGGGTTTGGTCCAAATTTTCCTTAGTAACATTAACTTTATCAATCTGGCCATAAGGCAAATCATCATAATACAAATCAACTAAAGTATCTTCTTGAGTGACTTGATCAGTGACTATTTTACGTTTGGCTGCTGATAAAATATGTTTTTCTGTATTTTCCGCATATTCATAAGTGTTGACCTTTTCGTCGCCGGTTATATCAACATAAACGCCGTTATTGGCCGCATTGACTTTGCCCAAATCATCTTCTTGAATGAGATTGCCGTTGATGGAATTATAATGATATTTAATTGCCTTACTTTCTGTATTGGTTAAAAAGTTGCTGTCGTCAAACATGGTAAACTGCGCTGTCTCGCTCCAAACGCCTTCAGTGCCATCCGGCTCTTCATTATCCCAAAATTTAATGCGCCAGTAATAAATCACGCCGTTATAAATTAATTGACTACCGTTATAAACAATTTCCTCGCTTCTTGCACCATTATCAACTAAATTATTTAACAAAGTTTTGTTGCTGTCCCAAATTGGTGAGGAAAAATCCAGATTATCATCAACTTGAACCTGATACCACTTAGCTGAATCAATTGGATTTGGATCATTATAAAAAGCAGTAAAGCTTGGATTCTGATTAACAATGTCTAAAGGATTAACTCGGCCTTCGGTTAATAAACCGGTTGGAGCGCTTGGAGCCGCACTGCCATCCATATAAAAATAATCTTGGCCAGAACTCCATAATCCTTCAGAATGTAAAGGATCGCCGTCATCCCAAAATTTAATGCGCCAAAAATATTTATAACCTACCAAAGGTAATTGAGGTCCAGTATATTCAATATCCTCACTTCTTTGATCAATAGATACTGGAACACTCAAAGCTTGTTGACCACTATCCCAAAAAGGGTTATTATAATCTCCATTTTCTTGAATGATCTGAATTTGGTAGGTGGTAGCTTTATCTTCTGGATTTTCATCATGAAAAATTGCTGAAAATTCCGGATTTTGATCATCTACATCATCTGGATTTATTTGTCCTTCAACTAATAAATCAGTTGGTATTCCAGGATTTATATTATTATAATAATATTCAACTGATAATATTGGTCTTATTGATGAATCCGCCTCTGCTGTATATATATATGAATAATTATTATTTTGTTGGCTAGAAGGCGCATGATTCTCAAAATCCCACCAAGACCTTAAAGCTAATTTAGTCCAATTATTTGTATTGACCCAAGATCTACCAATTTCATTTAAATCAACATCTCTTGTCCCGGTATCGTCTACATAAATTGAACCTGCACTCTGATCACTAATAGTGCCATAATCTCCGATTTGAAGATTGGGTATATTCTGATTAGAATTTACTATATAAGCATTTCCGATATTAAGAGCATTATTTACAGTTATCTGTAAATTTACCCTTGTAATAGTAATATCCTCAGGTAAATTAGAGGTGTCAAAAGGCAAAAACACCCTAGAAGCCTCCCATCCCTGATAAGGCGCATACGGTTTAATATATAAATATGTACTCATTAATGAGGAATCAATACTTGTTCCTGTTTGAGCATCAACTACATCACCCCAAGTCTCATTTGGATTCAACCAATTTGTTTCATAAGCAATATAACCATCGCCTGTTTGATTTGTTTGAAATTCGTCTTCGCCAGTTTCATTTTCATCCAAACCTCTGCTATTCACGCCACTAAAAACTTCTAATCTGAATAAATATTGTCCTTCCATATTCTTACCTAAATAATATATTTTAGACCAACCGTCTAATGACTTGCTTATTAACTGTGGCTTATTTGTCGGAATAAAAGTCTGGGTCTGTAGTAAATCAGTTAAATTATTCTGTAAAACTGCAGGGTCTGGTTCAGGATTATTAAAGCTCATTTGCTGCTGACCTTCTTCAAAATCATAATTAACACTTGAATCCAAATAAATAAATTGTCTGCCATCGCCTAAATCTTCGTTTTTCCAGGTATTGATCTTCTGGCTTAAAAGGTGAAGTATTTCCCCATCTTGCTGATAAACTTCTTCACGGTAAATTTTTCCTTTTTTGTAAATGTTATCTTCAAACTCGCCTAATTCATAATTATCAATTCCGCCGCCCTGATGATAATAAGTCTTAATCACTTGATCACCTGTAATTGCTGTCACTTGGCCAAATCCAGCAAACTGATTTTCAGTATAATCAGCATAATTATAATAATACGCTCCATCTTGATATTCGTAAGTGGTCACTTCCTCATTGCCCAAACCATCACTGACAGTTATTTGCTTGACTGTTGCCAAACTCAAAGGCAATTTAGGATTTTTAAATCCGCCTTGCTCATCAAAATATCTGGCAGATGATTGATATTCAATTAGAGTTACAGCGCCATAGCCATTATCAATTTCTGAAAGTAAATTTGCTTCAATTTGCGTACCCATATAAACATGCTTTTCTTCTCCATGACAACCGGTCCAGTCATAATTCGTACAATAAGAAACAACTACATCCATTAAACCATCGTTATCTACATCAAACAGTCTGCAGCCAATATCCCAACGGTTATAACCAACAGCAGTAGGTAAATTCCAATTATCGTTTTGAATCCAACCAACTCCATTATTTAAATAAGTAGCAAAATACTCATGATTATCCCAACTACCCCCTTCTAAATAATAAGCTCTGGCAGCAACAACAATATCAATCAAACTATCACCATTAATATCAGTTAAACGTGACCCGCCCCAAATCCATGCACTATGCCAATTTGTTGCTTCAGGAATTATCCATTGAGAATCAGGTGTTTGTTCCCAACTAGAACCAGTATTCAAATAAATTCCTACTGGATAATTAGGATCAAAGCCAGTGGGATTAAAAATATCTACTAAACCATCATTGTTAACATCAACAATTTGTACATTGGAAGTCTGACAACGGCTTGGACTACTATCACAACTAGCTAAGACTCCCGGGAAAGTACCATAACCAAGCTCAAAACCACTGCCAGTATTTAAATAAATCTCGCGAGTATATTGCTGTCCATTATCCAACTCATAAGCGTAAATTAAATCATTCAAACCATCGCCGTTAATATCAACTATGGTAATCGGCTCAAAATTAAATTCGCTATTCCCATTATTTGGGCCAATAATAATGTTACTCAAATCCTCATTCCATGATCCACTATAATAAAATCCGTCTATTTTATTATTTAAATAAAGTCTTCCTACATATGGTGGATTAGTGGTGGTTGTAATAACATCAGGATATTTATCACCGTTAATATCACCAATAGAACTGTGCTCAAAAATGTCCTGATAAGGTGGAAAGTTCCAATTGTTATCTACCCAATTACTGCCAGTATGGAATAAATTTGCTATATCTGTCCAGGAATCACTATTATAATCAACTAACGGCGCGATGCTTGGCTCTTCTGGATTTTCCACTCCCAAATAAGGAATTTCTGGCCAATTAGCTATATCATCTGTCCAACCAATAGTTCTTTGCTGATAAGTAAAGTTAGTTGCCGGCAAAGTGTATTCTTGTCCACTTTTATATCCTTTTTTAGTTATTGATTGCAGCATTGATTGCTGATCACTTTGACCGGCAGTATAACCTAATTCATATCTATATTTCGTTTCACTATTAACTTTAATCTCAACCCCACTTAAACGTTTAGCAGTTACCACCGGAAAATGTGACTGATAGCTTATCAAATCATCATCCCTTTCTTCATAGGTAAACAGGGTTTCCATCGGCCCATCTGCAGTTTGATAGCCAGTATAAACAATTTTTGAAGGATAAAGTTGTTCTTGATCATTCAAATATTCAAAACGGTAAAAATTATCATTAGTGTCCACTGCTTCTTCTAAAAACCATTTATAAATTTTATCAGCATCATTTGGGTCATCCTGACGTGAATCAACATCTGAACCAAAATAATACTTGGTTCCTAAAGTATCAACTACTGTCCATGATTTTTCCTGTTCATCATAATTTATCTTTAAATAATCATTTTCCGTTTCAGCACCGTATAAATTCTGCTCGCCATCTAATAAAACCAAATCATAGCTTTTGCCGTTTAAATATAAAACAAAATCGCCTTCAGTATAAAGACGATCTGTACCATAGTTAGCTGATCTACCAATAAAATCAACATTCATTGACCAACCAATCCCAGCCCAACTGCCCTGTGACTGATCATGACTGTTATAAGATAAAGCGATTTGAGGACTAAAATTATTCCTGCCAGCAGGAACTTCCAATCCGTAATGATAAACAGCTGCACCAGTAAAATTATCTACTCTTAAAGAACCTGTTAAACCGGCTTCTTTTTTAAAATTATTTAAGGAAGTTTGTTCAGCTTGATAAGGTTCGCCATCACCCCCTTCATCCAAACTCCCATATTCTCCCTGATCCGCAGGTGGCTGATCAGTTGCTTCTTCGGTAGTTTCCTCTGTGGCATTATTATCCTCATTAGTTGTTTCTTCGGTAGCGTAAATCAAACCTGTATTAGTGAAAATAAAGATTAAACTTAGAATTATTATTAAATTTTTCTTAAAATTACTCATATACTTGTAGTTAAATTATTTATAAATTTATATTAAACAATATTTTTTGAATATCAATCTGATCACGGGAAGGCCTGTTTGCCCAGGGTCAAAGCTAACAGGCCACTCACCGCTTTTCTTATAATAACTAGTTATTATTTACTGGAACTTCCTCAACTGTAATTTCCTCTTGTGCTAACTCTTCCTGTTTGGTTTCTTCTTTTTTCTTGCCTCCTCCAAGCATATTAAGTTCAGAAACAACTATTTCAGTCCGGTAATGCTTTTGCTTATTTTTATCTTCCCAATTCCTATTGTTTAAACGGCCTTCTATATAAATTTTACTTCCTTGAGTAAGATATTTATTAGAAATCTGTGCAATCTTACCCCAAGCCACAATAGAATGAAAATCTACATTTTCCTTCTTTTCTTTTGTCTTAGAGTCTTTATACAGATAATTAGTCGCTAAAGTAAAACGGGAAATTTCCTGACCCGAAGATAAAGCTTTAGCCACTGGGTCTTTAACTAATCTGCCCAGTAAAATCACTTTATTAACGTCCATATAAATCGCCTTTCTTTTTTCCATAAAGTTTAATTTTCTTTATGGAACTTAATTTTTAATTCACCCCTACTTGACAAGCTATTATTTCATATATATGATGGTGATTGAAGGCTATTTATCTCCCCCCGTCAAACGGGGTAGGTAGATTACGCCATCAAAATCGCTTTTCGCCAAGATCCGCCCATTCGGCGGGTTTTGGTTTTTTTACACCCTGATTCACCTCTTTAATCATTCTGTTCAAATACTTCTTTCTTATTAGAAACTGACTTATTTTCTTTACTTTAATTAACATATAATTGATTTTTGGCTAATTTATAAGCTTTTTTATATTTTACCCAAGATATACCTTATTCTTTTTTAACTAATAATAGTGACGGCAAGCAGATATTTATTGATAAATTAGCTAAAAAGAAGGTATTACTGCTTTATTGTGACGGCGCACATTTTAGAGCCGTCACTACTTTCTCTTTAAATCCTAGCAAAGTCAAAATTTTTGTCAAACTAAAATTCCTCCTATCAAAAGATGTGAGGAATTTCTATTTAAAATTTATTTAGGATGGTGCTGGAGGTGGGACTCGAACCCACAAGTCCTTACGGACAACGGATTTTAAGTCCGTCGCGTATACCAGTTCCGCCACTCCAGCAAATTGATATTTTTTAGAATCCAACGTGACACCCCGAGCTTGTCGAGGGGTGGAGCGGGAAACGGGGATCGAACCCGCGACCTCTTCCTTGGCAAGGAAGCGCTCTACCACTAAGCTACTCCCGCTCAAATAAATATTATTATATTACTATTTATTTTTTAATTCTTAAGGATTATATCAAATAGAATAATTTTGTAAAGACATCAAGGAAGAATTAACTTTCCTCCTTCTTTATTTCAATGATCTTATTTTTGAAATTTTTTCCTTTAATGATTTCTATATTACTTTTAGTTGTTTTAAAATAATCAGCTAAATAACGAATAAGCTCTTGATTAGCTTTACCTTCAACCGGAGCAGATTTTAACCTGACTTTTAAATCAACGATTGAATCTTTTTCAATGCCCGGCTGACTGGAACAAGTAATGACTTTAACCTTAATTTTCATTAATGATTTTCAAAACTTGTTTATGGACTAAACCATTAGATGCTAAAATATCTCTTGATTTAATTGTCCATTCTTTGTTATTAAAATCAGTGACTTTGCCGCCTGCTTCCCTAATAATTAAAGCGCCTGCTGCCACATCATAAAGATTGGCACCGGGCAACATAATGGCTTCGGTCCGGCCAGTAGCGACAAAGTTGAATTCTACTACAGCACTGCCAATCTGACGATAATCAAGCGCTTTAAGTTTAAACTTAGCATATAACTTAATTGCTCTTCCTACGCCATCATACATACTGCCATGACAAAAAGTTAAAAGCGACTTATTAATATCTTTCTTTTTTGAAACCTTTATTTTTTTTCCGTTTTTAAAAGCACCCTGGCATTTTTCTGCCACTGTTAATTCATTAAGTTCAGGAATATAAGTAACGCCTAAAACTATCTTTTCTTTATAAGCTAAAGCAATAGAAACTCCATAAGCAGGCAAATGCATGGTGTAATTAGTTGTACCATCCAAAGGATCAATAATCCAAAAATAATCAGAAACTTTTTGATTTTCTCCTGCTTCTTCGCTTAAAATATGATGGGAAGGAAAATTTTTTTTAATTTGCTGTAAAATTATTTTTTCAGCTGCCCGATCCAACCAGGTTTGGATCTGTCTTTTAGACTTCATTTTGTAGCCCTTGGAACGATCAAAACTATTAAAATTCTTCTTTAACAGTTGGCCGGCTTCTAGTGCCACTTTTTTGGCTAATCTTTTTTCTTTGATCAAATTAATCATAAAAAATTATTTTAAAGTATGTAAAATTTTTAATTCTAAATTATCAGAGACTGTATCATAAACTGCAAAAGTAGCCAAAGAAAATAAGCCGCCTAAAGTTCCGGGATTAACTAATCTGGTTTGTTTAATCTTTTCTTCCCAGGGTTTATGATCATGACCGTAAAAAACCAAATCATATTTTTGTGATTCTGCCAATCTTCTGGCTTGCTTGGGAAAATGGACAAAAGCAATTTTTTTATTTTCAAGCTCAATTTCACCTTGATCGCCATAATGCTGAACCTGGGGGAAGCTAGCTACCATTTTAGGTAATAAATTCCGGTCTTCAACATTCCCAAACACCATATGAATCGGCCCAGAAAAATTTGGCGCCAAAACTTTAGCTAAAATTGAAGGAGCGCATAAATCTCCGCAAAAAATAAGTTGTTCAATTTTATTCTGTTTCAGCCAATTTAAGGCCTTTTCCAAATTTGGCACATTATCATGAATATCAGAAATGATAGCGATTTTCATATATTTATTTTCATTAAATCTTTAGCTGCTATAATCGGTCCTTTATAATTCTTTCTTACATCTTTAAGATAATTATATTTATCCATTACCGGATAAAAATGGGTTAAAACTAATTTTTTTACTTTGGCTTGATCAGCTACTTTGCCTACATCTATTAGCGTTGGATGAGCCGAGGTTACTTTAAATTTTTTCGGCAGACCCACTGAATGAATTAAAACATCAGTATTCTTTGCAAGTTCAATGGAATTTTTACAATATTTTGAATCAGAAGTGAAAGTAAAATTCCTTTTACCATTTTCTATTTTATAACCAATTATTTCCCCCATATGTTCTAATAATAATGAGCTAATTTTTAGACCAAAGAGCTTGAATTTACTATTTCCTATAACTCTGGTCTCTAAAGGTAAATCTCTTTTAATTGGAGCTACGATTTTCTTTAAAGCAGCTGGACCATAAATTTTTATTTTGCCGATCTTCAATTTTGGATAACAACCTAATTCCGGCCGATCTTTTTGATGATGTAATTCGCCTAAAATTACCGGTAAGTCCAAATAATGATCCTTATGAAAATGAGTAAATAAAATAGCGTCAATATCAAAAACGGTTTTTTTAATCTTAAGTAATTGTTTAACGCAACCTGGACCGGCGTCTATTAAAATATTCTTACTGTTTACCTCTAATAAATAAGCGGGTGAGCTTCTTTTTAGATTAATTCGACTGGCCCCTGAACCTAAAATAGTTATTTTCATAATAACTCCTTATAAAAATTTTTAACATATTTATAACCTTCTTCTGCAAGTTTACGACCATTTTGGGTAATAATTAAGTTATAAGCTTTAAAAAACTGATCACGAGACTGAATAATTCCTTTAATGAAATCTTTTAGTATTGTCTCCTGGTAAAGAAGTGTATGTTTAATAATGCCAAATTCTGATAATTGTTGAATCATGTCAGCATCAAACACAACTTTTGCTTCAATTGTTTTAACTAAATTTGACTGATTTTCCCAAGGTGCACTATGAACTAAAATACAATACACCACCTCTTCAATAAATTTCTGTTCAAATCCTTCTTTTTCTAAAAACTTTCTGGCGATTTCCGCACTTCTTTGAGCGTGATCATTGCTGCCGCCTTTGACATAACCTATATCATGAAATAAAATCGCTGCATCAACAATCTCTTTATCGGCTTTTTCCAAACCAGCTAACTTTTTAGCCAGAGGACGAATTGCCTGTGTGTGATACCAAATTAAAGAAGTTAATTTTTGGGAAACAAATTTTTCAATTTTTTTTATTTGTTCTTTGCTTATTTCCATTGTTTTAATTAAGCTCTTCTTAATTTTTTAATCTTTTTTAAATCATCTTCCTGCCCACCGCGTCCATCAATTGGTGTTTCTAAAATCATGTTAGTCTTTTTTAATTTTGGATGATTGATTAATTCTTTAAATCCTTTAAGGCCAATTTTACCTAAACCAATGTGCTCATGACGATCAATGTGAGAACCTAAATCAGTTTTAGAATCATTAATATGGATTAACTTTAATTTATCCAAACCAATAAGCTGATTAAATTTCTTTAAGGTTTGATCAATCGCTTTTTTATTTCTTAAATCATAATTGGAAGAAAAAGCATGACAGGTATCAAAACAGACTGCAAGTCTGTCCCGAGCTTGCCGAGGGACCCCCTTGATAATCGCTCTTATTTCTTCAAATTGATCGCCGATTATATTCCCGCTACCTGCGGAATTTTCTATTAAAAACATGGTTGAGTTATTGTATCCTTCCAAAATTTTTTTTACTCCCTCAATCACCTTTTTAATTGCTTTGTTTCTTGGTAAATTATTGGCACTGCCTAAATGCGTCATCATATATTTTACGCCAATAAGCGAGCCTCGTTCTAATTCTTCACGGATAACTTTGATTGAACCGTAGCGAATGCGATTATTAGTAGAAGCTAAATTAATATAATAAGGAGTATGAATGTAACATTCGGCCTGTTTATTTTTGATCATTGCTGATTTAAAACTTTTAATCAGCGCCGGCGTTATTAGTTTAGCCGGACCACCTTGAGGCGGGCGTGAAAACATCTGAAAAACCTCGCAACCAATAGCGCGGGCATTTGCCGGCGCTTTATCAATTCCGCCGGCCGCTGAAACATGAGCTCCAAAAAACATTGAAAAAGTAATCAGTAATTAGTAATTAGTAATCAGGAAGAAAATTTCCTGGTTACTAATTACTGATTACCGATACCTGACTTTCATTATATCAAAAAATCGGGATTTTTGCTCCCGAATTTTTAATTTATTTTAACTTTTCTTCAATTTCTTTTTTTGTACAAATCTCTGAATCTATTAATTTTTTTACTAATTCTTTAACAATAAACTTATTAATTTCGTTGTGTTTAAATGGAACAGGATAAGGGCGGTTCCAAAGGAAATATTTTACTGTATATACATCTCTTCACATTCGCATACCCAGCCATATACAATAATAATTAAGCTTTCACTAACTTTTTTTCAAAATCAATATTCGATTTTATAATAGCAACATCATTCAACCTTTTATATTGATCTTCATCTGGTACAAACCTTTTTACCTTTAAAAGAACATCAAAATACTCTTTCGGAATTTCATAAACTGCTAAAAGAGTATCATTAACCATTTTAACAAATTCTTCAGCTGAAAATGCTTGGGTTAAAAATTCTTCTCCTTCAGCATTAATCTTGCCAATAATAAACTTGCCGTCCCTGAACCATTCAACTTGGATTATATCGGGCAAACGATTAAAATAAGCATCAAATGCTTCTTGAGATAACTGTTTTTTCTTAAAGAGTCTATATATAAAATCCATAACAACATTATAATACTCTAAAATGGAATTGTGGTCAAATTATACATTCTTTCTTCAATTTTTCAATCACCTTCTGATTCCTTAAAATATTGCTAACATACTGCTTATAACCGGCTGAACGAGTATTTTTCTTGGCTTCTTCATCTGGTAATTGATTAATGATTTTCTCAATCTCCTGATTAACTTCCTCTTCGCTGACACTAACATTTTCAGTTTCGGCAATTTCTCTGATAACCAGCGAGGTCTGAACCCGTTCTTTGGCTTTTGGTCTGAATTCATTTTCCAAATCCTTACGCTCTTTTTTAATACTCAATAAATAGTCTTCAAATTTTAAACCTTGATGAGAAATGTTATCTTCAAATTCATAAAGCATGCGCTGAACTTCGTTATCTATTAAAATTTCTGGGATTTCTGAAAATTCGCAAAGCTTAACAATTTCCTGTAACATTTCAATTTCTGTCCGTTGCTCTTCCTGAAACTTTCTTTCGTCCTCAAGATTCTTTTTGATCCTTTCTTTTAAATCAGCTAAATTATTTGAACCAAGGGTTTTGGCCCATTCATCATCAACTTGTGGCAATTGGCGTTTGTAAACTGCCAGTACCTTTACCTTAAAATCGCAATTTTTGCCAGCTACCATTTTATCCTGATAATTTTGGGGAAAAGTTAACTGAAACTCTTTCTCCTTATCCTTTTTCATGCCTAAAAGCTGATCTTCAAACCCTGGAATCATAAAATTATCACCTATTACCACCGAATATTTTTTACCTACTCCGTGCTCAATCACTACTTTATTTAAAGAAACAGTAAAATCAATTTCTGTCCGATCGCCTTTTTCTATAAATTTATCTTCCAAGGTTTCCTTAGCTTGCATTTTTCTTAGATTTTCAATAGTTTTAGCAATTTCTTTCTCTTCAATATTCACCTGCTTTTTCTTTACTTTTACTGATTTATAGTTTGCCAGTTTAACTTGAGGCATTAAAGCAGTGGTGGTTTTAAAAACAAGAGGATTTCCTGGCGCTAGTTTTTCAATTTCAATCTTTGGTTGACCCACCGTGTTTACTTTCTCCTGCGTAACTACTTGCCAATAAAAATGCGTAATAAGCTCTTCTAGGGCTGCTTCATAAATTTTCATCTCACCAACCTCTTGTTTAACCACTGAATAAGGAGCATTACCTGGTCTAAATCCTTCAATTTTTATTTCCTTAGAAAGTTTCTTGGCAGCTTTTTCTAAAAAAGGTTGATATTCTTGGGGTGTAATTTCAATCGTAAACTGAATTTCTGACTCTTTAAGTTGATTTTTTTGAAATTGCATAATTATTGATAACGGCAACAGCGAGCACGGCTCGCTGTTACGAAAATGCTAATATTTTTTATATTCTTTAATCAGTTTCCCAAACACTTTACTAAAAGCCAAAGTCCTTTCAATTAGCCAGTTAAAATATTCCTGCATATTTTGTTCATCCTGAATATCAAAACCATCTTTCTTATCAATAATTAACGACGCAACATCTCTGTCCCGCCACTCTAATTTAACATTAAGTTCCTTTTCGATGAAAATTTCTTTATCCTTTAAATCAGTATATAATTTTTTATCATTACTTACATAGAGTCCACAACTAATAAAATTATCTCTTGTGTTAACGGTCAATAGAATATGAGCTTCTGAAAAACCAATACTAACATCATACCAATGTTGGGGTCGTGGAGTTTGAAATTTGATTGGTGATTTTTGCTCTTGAGCATAGGTTTTTAATTTTGTCCAAAAATCAAGCTGCTTAAGTTTAGTATCAGTTAATTCATCTTTATTACCACCTTGCTTGAGGATTTTTGCCCATTCGTTTGGGCTACTAATAATTTGGAATTTAGGTGCTGGGACTGAATTATCTATCTGCCATAACTCTAATTTTACGGCAAAAAAAGCAACATCCTCGTTTGTGTTCTCATTTAACCAATCAATTGCTTGGCGATGTTCCTCACGAATTTCTCTAAAAATCCAGATAATAATATCAGCGTCGTATCCGGCGGCATAAGTGATAATTTTTCCTAAATGGTCATGGTTTGTGGTTTCCAATTGATTTTCAATAACTATTTTCCTGCCCGTAGCTTCTTCTTCGGCTAAAATGTCTAAGCTATATTTACCTACCTCGGCTTCTTTTTTCATCAATCTAATATCAATTCCTATCTCCTCACTAAGTAAAGCTAGATTAACCTCTTCACTAAGCCAAGCTGAAAAATCATATTCTTCATTTTTCCAAGCCTTTCTTAAATCAACTTTGGTTATTTTACCTAATGTTTTGTCCATAGAATTATTGGTAGTATTTATTTAGGCCTAAACAACTAAATTATATCAACAACGCCACCAACAACAAAGCCACAATATTCAATATTTTGATCATCGGATTAATAGCAGGGCCGGCTGTATCTTTATAAGGATCACCAACTGTATCACCGACAACTGCAGCTTTATGCGCTGCTGAACCTTTGCCGCCGTAATTACCTTCTTCAATATATTTTTTAGCATTATCCCAAGCACCGCCGCCAGAAGTCATAGAAATTGCCACAAATAATCCGGTAATAATACTGCCCACCAAAACTCCGCCCAAAGCAATAGGTCCTAAAATAAAACCAACTAAAACTGGAATAACTACCGGAATCAAAGAGGGGAGAATCATTTGTTTTAAAGCAGCTTTAGTAACAATATCCACGGTTTTAGAATAATTCGGCTTAGCGGTTCCTTCCATAATTCCCGCTATTTCCTTAAACTGCCTGCGCACTTCAGTTACTACAGCGCCCGCAGTTTTACCTACAGCACCCATGGCAAAAGAAGCGAAAATATAAGGCAAAACTCCTCCAATAAACAAACCGACTAAAACTAAGGGGTTGTCCAAAGGAAAATCCAAACTAATACCACGGTTAGCAAATTCTTGAACATAAGAAGCAAATAAAACCAAAGTAGCCAGTCCTGCAGAAGCAATAGCATAACCTTTAGTAACTGCTTTAGTGGTATTTCCAACGGCATCCAAAGGATCAGTCACTTTTCTTACTGATTCATCCAAACCTGCCATTTCAGCAATACCTCCGGCATTATCAGTAATCGGACCATAAGAATCAATAGTTACAATAATCCCAGCCAAAGACAACATACTCATAGCAGCAATAGCTATACCGTAAAGTCCGGCTAATTCATAACTAGCAAGAATTGCTGCACCAATCACTACAATAGGCCAGACTGTTGACCTTAAAGACACAGCCAAACCAATAATAATATTAGGACCAGAACCTGATTGAGAAGCTTTAGCAATAGATTTAACTGGTTGATATTTAGTAGAAGTATAATATTCAGTAATAATTACCATTAAAGCTGTAACCACTAAACCAATCAAAGAAACCAGATATAAAGGTAAAATTGAATATTGCCCAGTCTCGCTCATTAACCAACGAGTTACAGGATAAAAAATAATAGCAGCCAGAATTCCACTGACCAGTAAACCTTTATACAAAGCTCCCATAATATTATTCTTTTTACCAAGTCTAATAAACCAAACGCCGATAATGGAAGTTAAAATGGAAACACCGCCAATAACCAAAGGGTAAACCAAAGCATTGGGATACAAACCAAAGGTTAAAAGACCCAAAAGCATGGCTGCCACTAAAGTGACTACATATGTTTCAAACAAATCAGCGGCCATACCAGCACAATCTCCTACATTATCACCAACGTTATCTGCAATAACTGCTGGATTTCTGGGATCATCCTCTGGAATACCGGCTTCAACTTTACCTACCAAATCTGCGCCCACATCAGCGGCTTTGGTAAAAATACCGCCACCCAAACGAGCAAAAATCGAAATTAAACTTCCGCCAAAACCAAGACCGATTAAAGCTTTAACATCACCGGTTAAGGCATAAAAACCAGCAACGCCCAATAGTCCCAAACCTACCACTAAAAGTCCGGTTACTGCCCCGCCATTAACTGCTATTTTTAAGGCAGGAGCTAAGCCAGTTTTAGCAGCTTCACAAGTTCTTACATTGGCTCTAACAGAAACATTCATACCAATATAACCGGCTAAAGCAGAAAGGATAGCTCCGATTATAAATCCTAAAGCAATCTTAAAACCTAAAACCACCCAAAGAAGAAAAAATAAAACAATGGCAATAACTGCAATTGTTTTGTATTGACGATTTAAATATGCTTTGGCTCCCTGCTGAATTGCACCGGCGATTTCTTGCATTTTAGGAGAACCTTTAGGTTTCTTAAAAACTAAGCTGATTAAAATCACTCCGTAAATTAAAGCAGTTACAGCTGCTATTAAAGAAAAGATTAATCCTGTTGACATAAATTTATATTATTAAAATTTGTTTAGCCTTCGGCTGTGAGCTCACCTCCGTGTCGATTCGGCATCGAGACAGGCCGAACGGAATTTAGGATTTATTTTCCTTATTTTCTTTGCTATCTATCCTTGGGGTATCCTGATTTTTAGTAACATCTTTAGAGTCTTTCTCTTCTTCTTTACTTTTTTCTGCTTCTGTTTCAGTCTCTTGTTTTACTTTTTCTACTCCTTCAATATCAATTTTTCTGTTAGTTAATTTAGCGGCTAGCCGAACATTCTGTCCAGATTTTCCAATAGCTAAAGATAGTTGATCTTCGGCAACTTTAACTAAAACTGAATTATTTTCATCATTTAATTTTAAAGAAGTAACCTTAGCTGGTGACAAAGCATTAATAATAAATTTTTCCGGATCTTCACTCCATTCAACAATATCAATTTTTTCACCTCCTAATTCATTAATAATTGTTTGAACGCGTGTACCGCGCTGACCCACGCAAGAACCAATGGGATCAATACTTTCCTGATGAGAAAGAACTGCAATTTTTGACCGTAAACCTGCTTCTCTGGCTATGGTCTTAATTTCTACAATACCTGAATTTATTTCTGGAACTTCGGCTTTAAATAATTCTTCCAATAAAGCTGACCGCGCACGCGAAACAATTATTTCTGGTCCTTTAGGGGTTAAGTTCACCGAAACTATGATAATTTTTAAACGTTGGCCCGAAACATATTTTTCATTAGTTGCCTGCTCTTCATAAGGCAAAATAGCTAAAGTGTGACCAATATCTAAATAAACAATTCTGCCTTCACGGCGCTGCACTACTGCATTAACCAATTGTCCTTCTTTTTCCTTGAACTCACTATAAATAATATCACGTTCAGCTTCTCTTAACTTTTGAATAATAACTTGTTTAGCGGTTTGGGCAGCCATTCGGCCAAATTCAGTAGGCACTTCCAATTTAGTTTTTATTTCCTGATCAATTTCTGCTTTAGGGTCAAGTTCCTTGGCTTCTGTAAGCATGATTTCTGTCTTGGGATTAAATCTTTTTAGTTGGGATTCATCAATTTCTTCACCGGCGAGTTTTTTAGCTTCTAGTTCTTCTCGTTGTTTCTCTAACTCCTCTAAATCCATATCCTCAACCACAGTTTTGACATCATAAACCTCCATATTCTGGGTAACAATATCAAATTTAACCTTAATGTTCTGGTTTTTCTGCCCAAAATCTTTCCTGTAGGCAGCGGCTAAAGCTGTTTCAATGGTTTCTAAAACAGCTTCAATGGGTATATTTTTTTCATCGCAAATTTGTTGGATGGCTGTTTCTAAATCAGACATATATTTTTAGTTTAAATTATCATAAAAAGCTAGTGTATTAACACTAGCTTACTATCATAGAATATAACAAATTATCAATTAAGTCAAATCAAGAATGTATTTAGATTAACTTATCCTGTTCATCAGATTCTTCTTCGGCAACAATCTTAGACTCTGGTGTTGATATTATTTCATCAATTTTTTCCCCAACAGAATCACTATAATCACCTAAAATTTCTTGTTTTACCTTTTCTAAATCTTCTAAAGAAAGTTTGTCTTTTTTGGGCGGTTGAGGCGGCGGCGGTAATTCTCCTTGATCATCCATTACTTTATCTTTTTTTATTCTAAAGTTTATTTCAATTATTTTCTGTAAAGCTATTATCGCCAAAATAACACCTAATATCACCAAGCCAATAAAGCGATTCTTTTTTTGTTTATCTTTATAACTTTCTTTAATAAGCTCTTTTTTTAATATTTCCCCTAAATCACTTAAACCAGCTGCCTCTTGTTGTTGTAGGATAGTCGTAGATTTTTCTTTAACAAAAATAGAATAATCAGGTGTAGTGGGAACAATTTCCAGTTTATTGGTTTGTTGATAAAGCTCTTGCAGCTCTTTTTCTATATTCACAGATTCCGTCACCTCTTCTTTAACTTCAGTTTGAGGTTCTTTGGGGGAAACGGTTTTTTCTGGAATCTTAGTCGGCGGACGAACAACTTTAAAATAAATATATAAAGACTCTTTACTTTGATCATACCAACCTGGCTTTTCAGAATGAGCAATAGTATAAAGGTAATGCTCCCCAGCTGTTAAATCATAATCTGGTACCACAAAAAAACTGGCATAATAATCCTCATGCTTTCTTTGTTCTATATTAGTAAGTTCTTTACCATCTAAATAAACTTTAACAACCGTAGTCTTCCAAGTTAAACCTCTAATAGCTGGGCGAAATGATGTCACTTCTGTATTAATCTCCGGCATGACAATTGTTGGTGCAGGCACCAAACAATGTTTTAAATGACATTGACCTTCGTCTGCTTGGATGGTTTGTGCTTTAAAAAAGATCCCTAAAAAAACAAAAATAACTACACCAATCAATAAATATATTCTTTTAAACATAGAATAAAAACTTATTTTCGCCACTCTAACTTAACTTTATTCATTTTAAAAATCAATATGAAAAATTGTGTATAAACTATGGAAAATAAGTTAATATTCATGCCCAAGCTCTTGTGATAAATAATGACGTAACCAAGCTTTTTTATTATTGATTTCAATAGTTATTAGATCCACGCGCCATGCACCCTGATAATTATGTTGATAAATATATTTTAAAATGGCTTTTTCCAATTTTTGCCTCTTCCTTAAATCAAAAGACTGCTCTCCATAACCAAATCTAAAATTTGTCCGGGTTTTTACTTCTATAAAGATAAGTTGCTTGTCTTTTTGGGCAATAATATCAATTTCACCTTCTCTATACTTAATATTTCTACCTAAAATCTGATATTTTTTCCTGATTAAATACTGGCAAGCTAAATCTTCGCCAAGTTTAGCTGTTTTTTGATTATTTTTCATAATTTTTTAGCTAATATTAGCCAAATATATAAATAGTTTTGTTATTTATATCTAAAATACTTGACAAAAATATTAAAATATGCTATTATTATACATTAATCGATTTTTTGACAAATGCAACAAAAAAAACAAAGAAAAAAGAAAGTAGGAAAACAATGTCTGAAAGTAAACGAATAACTGCTAAGGAGTTCTTTGAACTCCTGGAAAAGAATAACGGTCAGCTCCCAGAAAATTTGATTGTTACCAAGGATGTCTCTCTTTCTTCGATGACTTTTGCTCATGGTATTGAGTTGGCTAATACCATCTTCGAGAAAGATTTCTCGTGTGGTAACCTGGAGGTTTCAGGACATTTCCTTTGCCAAAAAGCACGATTCACAAAAAATTTCGACTGCGGCGAAGCGACGTTTAATGAAAGCTTCTTCTGCCACGGAGCGACGTTCGAGGATTTCAACTGCAAAAAAGCGACGTTTAATGGGGAGTTTTACTGCCACAAAGCGACGTTTAATGGGATTTTCGAATGCAGCGAAGCGACGTTTAATGGGGAGTTTCACTGTAACGATTTCGACTGCAAAGGAGCGACGTTTAGGGATTTCAACTGCAACAACGCGAGGTTCAATGGCCATATATTTACCGAAGATTCAACAATGATCTGGATGTTTAACCTTGCTAAACAAGGCGTGATCACCCACCTAAAAACATTGCGCGATCAACAAAAGGGCGACTAACAACTTTCTGCAACAAAATCGCATTCTCTACATGCCGAGGAAGACATCAAATTCCTCGGCCTTTTTTTATCCTACTAATCAAAACTTTTTTGATTATCCATTATTATCTATTTAAAAAACAAGGTTTCTGTAAACCCTGTTTTTTATTGAATATTTTAAAATATTTTATTTAGGAAGATATTTTTCCAGCTCTTCTTTTTGCGTCTGTTCTCTCTTTACTTTTGGAATTTTCAAAAACATAAACCTTAAAATAAATATTAACCAAATAAAGCTTGCCAATAACCATAAAAACATTATCAATCTCATACTTAAATAAGGAATTCTTTCCTGTCTAAAAAAGACAAAAATCAAATTAACAATTCCAAAAGCATAAAGCCAGTTAGTAAGTTTGGACCATATTTTTTTGGATAATTTGTCCTTTGGTTTTTTTAAAAATAAAAGTGAAGATATTATCGCCAAAATTATGATTACAATAAACACCACTAAAAGAATCTTTAAAATCAAAGGATTAAAAGCCAAAGGTTTAGTAGCGAACCAATAATCAGTTTTTAAAATATTCTCTAACATTTTATCTATTTATCCAGCAGTATAATTAATCAATTAAAAATAGTCAAGAAAAAAAGACTATTATCTATAATATTTTTATTTTATAAAAATAATTCCGTAATGATTATCACCGGCTACAAATTCTCTTTCTATTTTAAAACCTAGTTCAATGGATAATTGTTTAACTTCTTCAAGACTGATGCGCATCTCTTGCGTGGGTCCAATAGGACCGCCAGAAGTTTTCCATTCTACTACTAAAAGCCTGCCTCCTGCTTTTAATAAATTAAAAGATTCTGCCAACACTTCTCTATGTTTTTGTGTTTGAAACAAAGTATTAACTAAAATAGTATAATCCAGACTTTCTTGAGGAATCTTAGTTGCTCCTACTATTTCCAAATTAGACCAAATAGTTTTAATGTTATATAAACCTTCCTGTCTTGATCTGCTTTCTATACTGGAAAGGACTTCTCTTAATATATCAACGGCATATACTGTGCCTTTATCACCAATTAGTTTAGCTGCTTGTAAAGTAAAAAAACCCATGGAACCGCATCCTAAATCAGCCACCTTAGATTGGTAAGCTATCTTCAAAATATTTTTTAATAAATGTTCTGGGTTTAGTAATTCATTGCCGCCAGCGATTCGTTGATTGTTCATAAATTAATGAAATGATAAGTTTCTTATTATAATTATAACAGTAAACAATGACTAATTACAATATCAATTTAAAGTTATTCAGTTTGTTGATTCTTCATCTTGATAAGAAATATTAACTTGTCCATAACTTAATCTGTGAATTTTACAGACTCCATGTTTTTTTAAACAACTATGATGTAATTTTGTACCATAACCTTTATGGTTATTAAAAAAATATTGAGGAAATTTTTGATGATATTGCCTCATTATTCTATCCCGGGAAACTTTTGCCAGGATTGAAGCTATAGCAACTGATAAAATTTCTCGGTCACCCTTTTTGATTAAATCGTATGGTTTAGAATGTTTAAATCCATAAACATAATCCAGCAACAAATAATCAACTTCGTTTTTAAAATTTTTTAAAGCTCTTTTAAACACTAAGATATTGGCTCTGGTAATGCCTATTCTATCAATTTCTTTATGGCTGACTATACCTAAAGACCAGTTTAACTTGCCTGATAATTGATCAAATAACTTTTCTCTTAAATTTTCAGTTAACAACTTTGATTCTCTAATTTTTAAATTATTTATACTTTTGATGATTGATGTCTGCTTTTGATTTAAAATCACTGCCGCTGCCACTAATGGCCCCGCTAAAGCGCCCCTGCCTGCTTCATCAATACTCACAATATTTTGATAACCTTCTTGAAAAAGCTTTTTTTCTAAAGTGAATTTAGGATATTCCATTATTTAATTATAAAACAAAAATGTTCCATGTGGAACATCTCTAAATAACAAATAATTCTAAATTATATTCTTCCTTTTGATTTCATTGCTTCAATTATTCGGCCAACAGCTAAAATATAAGCAGCAGTTCTTAAATCTGTTTTATAATTATCCTTAATCAACCAAAGATGATTAAAACTTTTCATCATTTTTTCTTTAAGCTTTTTAAACACTTTTTGTTTTGACCAATTTTCTTTATGCCTGTTTTGATACCATTCAAAACAAGAAACAGTTACACCGCCGGCATTAGCCAAAATATCTGGTATAACCATAATATTCTTTCTTTTTAAAATTTCGCTGACAGACGGATCAATTGCGCCGTTAGCTATTTCCAAAATTAATTTAGTTTTTATTTTATGAACATTTTTTTCTGTTATCTGATTTTCCAGTGCCGCCGGAATTAAAATATCAGTCGGTAATTCTAAAATCTCCTGATTAGTGATTTTTTTATAATTGACGCAATCACAAACTGTACCGATACAATAACAGCTATGAATTTGCCCTTCAGCTTTTTTGGTCTTTAAAACTTTTTTAGGATCCATACCGCTGTTTCTTAAATCGCTAATCCCACCTTGGGAATCAGAAAGGCCAATAATTTTATAACCGGCTTTATAAACAAGTTCTGCTATGTTATAGCCGGCATTGCCAAAACCCTGCACAGCAACTTTGGCTTTTTTGGGATCCAATTTTAATTTTTTTACGGCTTCTTCCAAAACATACATTGCTCCTTGAGCAGTGGCTGTGTCTCTTCCTTGAGAACCTCCTTGTTTTAAAGACTTACCAGTAATTACTGCCGGCTCATGACGACCAACTAACTTACTGTACTCATCCATCATCCAGTCCATGATTTGAGGTGTGGTATAAACATCTGGAGCAGGCACATCTTTGGTTGGCCCAAGATAATCTTTGAAAACTTTAACCCAGTTTCTGGATAAATTTTCTAACTCTTTAATGCTTAACTTTTTGGGATTAATAGTAACGCCGCCTTTTGCCCCGCCCATAGGAATATCCACTACTGCACATTTTATGGCCATTAAAAAGGCTAAAGTTTTAATTTCATCTAAATCGGTTTGAGGATGAAAACGAATACCACCTTTAAAAGGTCCTCTGGCATTATTAAATTGTACCCGATAAGCATCATATTTCTTCCTTGAGCCATCATCCATGGTTACTGTAATTTTCTTAGATAAAACTCGTTGAGGAGTAATTAACTTTTTTACTGTCTTTTTATCTAACTTTAAGAGTTCTGCTACTTTTTCAAGTTGGCTAACACTGTTTTGAAATAAATTAGTCATTGATAATTTTATTTTTATCCAGTCCCGCTAAGCAGGGGCTGGATTTATTTAAAATATTGCTAGATCTTAGCAATATTTTAAAAGTTTATAGTTAATTTATTATTTAAGATAATTATCCAATTTTTCCTTAAGAACTGGTTTTTGTTGTAAGCCCATTAATCTTTCTGCTTCTTTCCCTTTATTAAATATAATCAAAGTAGGAATACTGGAAATCTGAAGTTTTCCAGCAGTAGCAGAACTTTCATCCACATCCATCACTACAATTTTTACCTTATCCTTATATTCTTTTGCTAATTCCTCAATAATAGGAGATTGTATTTGGCAGGGGCCACACCAAATGGCGAAAAAATCAACCAAAACAAGTTTATCTGATTTTAAAACCTCTTTTTCAAAATTTTGATCAGTTAAATTTACTTCTGCCATATTTTCTTGAATTTAATAATTAAAGAAGTAAATACATTATAATCCATTTATAGTTAAGTGTCTAATTTATAAATATAATCTGTTTTGCGACACTTAATTTATGCTAAAATTAGTACTATTTCTCATTTTTAATTATAAAATAAACAAAAAATGTTCCACGTGGAACATTTAACGTTCCAGAGAACATTTGACGTTTCTGAAAACAATTTGAATTAGTTGGAATATTTATAGATTCTAATTCTTATCTACCTTTCATCTAAATATTTTTCAGCTGCTAAAACTGCCATACAACCAAATCCAGCAGCTGTAATCGCTTGACGATATCTCCAGTCAGCCACATCACCAGCTACAAAAACACCTTTTATTTCTGTATAAACATTATTAATCGGCTCAATATAATTATTTTTGCCTAATTTTAGCTGATTTTTTAAGAATTCTGTATTAGGTATATGTCCAATGGCCATAAATATGCCATCTATTAACATTTTTGATTCCTGATTATTTTTGTTATTAATCAATTTAACAGCATTTATTCTGTCTTTACCCAGATATTCCTTGATTTCTGTATCCCAAAACGCCTCAATTTTAGGATTATTTAAAATACGTTCCTGTAAAATTTTTGAGGCAGTAAAGATATTTTTTCGGTGTATAAGCATAACTTTTTCAGCAAATTTTGCCAAAAAACCTGCTTCTTCCATGGCTGAATCACCACCACCAACAACTATCACTTTTTTATCTTTATAAAAATAACCATCACAAGTAGCACAAGTATGAATACCTTTACCCCAAAACGCCTTTTCATTAGGCAATTCCAAACTTCTTGATCTTGCTCCAGTAGCAATAATTACAACATCGGCTGAATATTCACTAGAATTAGTAACAATTTTAAAAGGTTTTTGGCTAAAATTAACTGATTTTACTGATTCAGAAATAAAAGAAGCACCATATTTTTGGGCTTGTTTCTTCATTTTTTGAATTAATTCCACCCCATTTACACCCTCTTCAAAACCAGGATAATTTTCAACAATTGTAGTAGTGGTTAATTGTCCGCCTGGTTGAGACCCTTCAATAACTAATATTTCAAAACTATCTCTTGCTCCATAAATAGCTGCAGTTAAACCAGCTGGACCAGAACCGATGATTATAATTTTTTTCATATCTTTGTTTTTTAAATTATTTTATTTGCCCCTCGGCAAGCTCAGGACACTCTAAAACTTATTTGCTATATTTATATTTTAGTCATCGACCACGAGTAAGCTCCGAATGTAATGAGGGGCGAATCAAGTGGTGGAGATAGAGGGGCTTGAACCCTCGACCTTCTGCATGCCATGCAGACGCTCTAGCCAACTGAGCTATATCCCCTACAATTTTATACTAATATAAGCCAATTTTAGCAAAAAGTCAAGAATAAATGAATATTTATCAATAATTCTTAGTTTAGTGGAAACACAAAGGATTGTCCGCCTTTGGTAGAAACTATCTTATTATAATTTATAATTTGACTATGGTGGATACCGTCTGTGCCAGTTGGAACCAAATTATTTTATTCTTGAAACCTTGGGGAAAAAATGGAAGTCTACCTCTAAAATTTTATCCCATTTAATCTCATATTGTTGGGCACCTTTATATCTAGGCGGAACAAATGTAATCCGAACTTCTTCCTTATAAAGATTAACGACAGCGCTGTATACGGGACCGCCAAAACTATAATGTTTCACTTTGGTTTTAATGGTTATTATGAGGTTCTCTGGTGTAAAAAAGTCATTTCTATGTTCGTGCCTATATATTTTATCATCACTGTAATAGGTAGGATCTTTCATCAGATTCTTTTTAAGAAGCTTTCTCCAATAATTTCCCATAGATATACGTAGATATGAATAGTTTAAAGTGGATTTGGTGGACCGTGCCGGAGTCGAACCGGCGACCTCTACAATGCGAATGTAGCGCTCTAGCCAACTAAGCTAACGGCCCATGGTGTCCCTGAGAGGAATTGAACCTCTATCCAGAGCTTAGGAGTCTCTTGTTCTATCCATTGAACTACAGGGACGTTAGGTAAGTCAGGCAGGTATCCATTGAACTACGGGGATAATAAATTTAGGTTGATATTCTTACTATTTAGAAATTATTTCACGGAACATGTAGTGTTCCACGTGGAACAATTTAGTAGTTTTTTAAGAAATTTTAACAGAATTTCGCTATATTAAGCTATATTATTGCGTCGCAAAATATTAATTTATCCAATTCTCTGCTATTTTCTGTAATACTTGGGAATTTTTATCCCAAATAGCCAATAGAATTAAAAAGGCAGTAAAAGAAAACGCTAAAACAAATATCTTTATAAAATCTCTCTTTATATATTTCTTTTCCATCTTTGGTTAATTAATGTTTAAAAAACTTTATTTTACGTTTATTTCATAATATAATACAATTTGGGCTTATTGTCTAAATTTTTTGACTTTTATTAAACTTTTCCTTAAAATTTAACTATTCAAATCATAACAAATAAACTTATGTTCAAATCAGAGGATAAAACAAAACAGTCTCAAAATGTAGAAACAATAATTGGTCCTTCAGTAAAAGTGGAAGGTGATTTTGCAGGGAACGGAGATATGATTATAGAAGGAATTGTTCTGGGTAATTTAAAAACTAAAAACTTTTTACGTGTTGGCAAAGACGCTAAAATCAAAGCTGACGTAGAAGCTTTAAATGCCTATGTAGCCGGTGAAATTACTGGTAACTTAACTATTAAAGAAAGTTTAGAACTTACTGCTACAGCCAAAATTACTGGTGATGTTGAAACCAAACAACTAGCAGTGGAAAAAGGTGCTTATTTAAACGGCAGGGTTACTATGGACCTACAGGCGGCTGATCAACAACCAAAGCCCTCTGTTAAAATGAGTGAAAAAAATAATTAATTATGTATCTTTATATTTACGACACTTTTTTAAATAATAAAAAATTTGCTGGCATTTTAAACAGAATAGAAAACCGTTTAACAGATCTGGAAATTAAAGGAAAAATTTACCGTCTGAACATCTTAAAAAATATGAAAGAGATGGTTGAAGAGGGGATAAAACAGGGAGTTAAAACTATTGTGGTAGTAGGAGACGATCAAACTTTTAGCAAAATGATTAATATTATTGTTGATCTAAATATTACTTTGGGTTTAATACCTGTTAGTAATAAAAGTAAAATTGCTCAAATTCTTGGTGTACCCCCAGCAGAAAACGCTTGTGATATTTTAGCTCAACGCTTAATAAAAAAAATTGATTTAGGTAAAATCAATCAACAATATTTTATTGATTCAGCCATCATCACTCATTCACCGGTTACTTTAGAATTTAACAAATATAAAATCACTCCTCTTTTTAAAGACTCTTTAATCAGTATTTGTAACCTTGGACTTCTAACCAGTAGTCCTCAAATTTACAGAAACATTTCTAACCCTACTGATGGACTTTTAGAGGTAGTGGTAGAACAAACCAAAGGTGGTTTGTTGAATAAACTAAAAAAAACTGCTCAACAAAGCATTTTTTCTTTTAAAAAAGTAAGGATAAACAGTGAGGGTGGGCCAGCCACCATTACTATTGATCAACAAGCGATCTTTAAAACACCTGTAGAGGTTAGTATCGCTCCACAAAAATTAAATGTAATTGTGGGCAGTAAAAGACAATTTTAAACTGACTTTACACTAAAAACAGAAAATTATGAAAGAGTGGCTGGTTCTCTAACCAAGCCTGCTTTTTTTTCTTTAATAATATTATCCTCAACAACCATTTTCTCTTCATCTAAACTTAATACTTGAGGAGGTTTGATAATTAACTGTTTGCCAACCAGTCTTTTAACCATCTGATTACTCTTTACTAGATATCGGACAATATTTTGATTATCTAAATCAATTTCTATTTCTTGAATTTTACCTAAATATTCCTTACTTTTAGTGTAAACCGGTAAATTCTTTAATTTTTTAGAAAGAATATACATATCTTGTATTTTAAGAAGAGGAAGGTACTCTTTTATCCATTCTTTTAAAAATAATAAACTGTTGCAAGGCCCCTAAGATAGTTACTAAAAACCAGTATAAAGTTAAACCAGCAGGTAAAGAAGCACCAATAACAACGGTTAAAACGGGCATCATATAAGTCATTTGTCTTGTCATAGTATTGGCTAAACTAACTTCTTTGCCGTTGGTTTTTTGCTGCTTCCCTAACATTGTCTTTGATTGCCAAAACTGAGCCAGTCCTGCTAAAAGTGCCATCACTATACTTGCTTTACTTAAATTTAGAATACCAAATGAAATAGGATTTAAGGAACCAGGATTATAAATAAAAGAATAAAGTAAATCTAAATGTTCACCCGTTAAACCAGTTCTAAAAACTTGATAAACTGCAATTAAAAAAGGAAGTTGAATAAGCAAAGGCAAACATGAAGAAAGGGGATTAACCTTTTCTTGTTTATAAAGATCCATGGTGGCTACGCCCATTTTTTCTTTATTATCTTTATATTTTTCTTTTAAAGCATTTAATTTCGGTTGAATGGCCTGCATGGCGCGTTGCGCCTTGATTGACTGAACAAAAAGGGGAGAAAAGATAATTTTAATAACAATAGTTAAAAGAATTATGGCTAAACCCAGATCATTACCAGGAATAATATTATAAAAAAAGACTAATAAATTTAAAATTGGCTGATAAAGAATAGTGTGATAGATTGTGGTTAACATATATTATTTTAAAGGATCATAACCACCTTTAGAAAAAGGGTTACATTTTAATATTCTTATTAAAGATTTTAAAAAACCTTTGACCAAACCGTGTCTTTTTATAGCTTGATAACTATAACTTGAACAAGTAGGATAATAACGACAAAAGCCATGTGGATGTTTTATAGCTAACCAACCAGTATCAGGAGATAAAGTTTTTTGGTATATTAAAATTAATTTTAGGATTGCTTTCTTTAACATAAATTAGCTTTTTTAAATAACTCTTCTAAAATTTGGGATAATTCGGCGGAATTTTTTTCTTTAGCCAAGGGTTTTACTAAAATCATAACATCAAAACCTTTTTTTAGATTAGGTAAATTTAAACGGATAACTTCCCTTAAACGACGTTTTATTTTATTACGCTCAACTGCTTTTTTTGAAACTTTTGCAGAAACAATAATAGCTAAACGAGTTACTGTTAATGGTGATTTAATTACTTTTAAAACTAAAGTTCGGCCAAAAAAATACTTCCCGTTTTTAGCCACTCTTTTAAAGTTTTTTTCTTTTAAAAGACGATTGGTTTTAGGAATCATAAAATAAAATTGCCCTAATTAATAATTACTGCTCTAAAATTATAATCACTAGGGCAAAATTTAACTAATGAGATAATCTGGTTCGTTTCTTAGCACGTCTTCTTTTTAAAATTTTCTTGCCATTTTTACTGGCCATTCTTTTTCTAAAACCGTGTTTTTTTGATCTTTTCCTTTTTTTCGGTTGGTAAGTTCTTTTAGGCATAAAAGTGAATGTACTATGAAGTTTTTTTAATTAAGCGTAATAATTCTAACAATTTTTATTTTTTATGTCAATTATTAAATGTTATCCCAATTCTATGCACAATTTATAAACATTTATTTGTTAATTATGGGTATTTTGACAAACTTTTTTTTGTGATAAGATTCAATTACTTTAAAAACTACTAAAATAAATATGACCAACGAACAACTTTGGCAAGTCACCCTGGGCGAACTAGAACTTTTAATCAGTAAAGCAAATTTTACCACTTGGTTTAAAAACACTTTTATCAGCTCTTTGGAAAATAGTAAGGTAATTATTGGAACGCCCAATGCCTTTACCAAAGCTTGGTTGGAAAAAAAATACAGCGATCAAATACTTCAAGCTTTAAAAAATATAACAAGCGGAACTATTGAGCATATAGAATACATAGTAGAAACCAGTAAAACAATAAGTAGATTAAAGATAGATGCTATTACTCCTCGTTCTGCAGTTTTAGACGAAGAAAAAATTATAGAAAAAGTTAAATTAAATGAGTTTGGTTTAAATAAAAAATACGCTTTTGATACTTTTGTGGTTGGTAAAGGTAATGAGCTTGCTAATGCTGCCGCTAAAGCAGTAGCGGAAAAACCAGGATTTTCCTATAATCCACTTTTTATATATGGCGGCGTAGGTTTAGGTAAAACCCATTTAGTGCAAGCTATTGGTAACTACCTTTTGGAAAAAAAACTTAAAAATAAAATTTTATTTGTTACCAGTGAAAAGTTTACTAATGATTATATACAAGCTATTAAAAGCGGCCAAACCGAAAAGTTTAAAAACACCTACCGACAAGTTGATGTTCTATTAATTGACGACATTCATTTTATTTCCGGCAAAGAACAAACCCAAGAGGAATTTTTTCATACCTTTAACGCTCTTCATCAAAATAATAAACAGATTGTTTTAAGTTCTGACCGACCACCTAAAGCTATTCCTGATATTGAACAAAGGCTTGTTTCCAGATTTGAATGGGGAATGATTGCTGATATTTCTTCTCCGGATTTAGAAACTAGAATTGCCATTTTAGAGGCTAAAAGTCACGAAAAAAACATTACCCTAAAGCCGGAAATTATTGAATATTTAGCTAAAAACATCCAAAATAACATCAGAGAATTAGAAGGGGCTCTAAACCGTATTATTGCTCATTATCAACTTAATAAAACTGAAATAACCCTAGAGTCTACTAAACAAATTATAGATAATTTAGCTGCCAGCTCTTTAAAGGGTAATTTAACCCCCAAAAAAATAATTAAAATTGTTTCAGAGTATTTTGATATAAGTATAGAAAGTTTAATTGGTAATTGCCGACGTAAAGAGTTGGTAATACCGCGCCAAATAGTAATGTATTTAATGAGAGAAGAAATTAAATCATCTTATCCTTCAATAGGACAAGAATTAGGAGGTAGAGATCATACTACAGCTATTCATGCTTGTAATAAAATAATTAGGTTTTTAGAGAAAGATGAAAAAATGAAGAATGATCTGGGTTTAATAAAACAAAAATTATACCAATAAACTTTTAATAAGTTGGGTAAAGGTTTGAAATAAGTTTTAGAAAAACAACTGTATTAACTGTTGATTAAACAAATAAATATCCACAAACATTTTACCTTTTAAACTATTATTGTTACTTTTACCCTGTTTATTAAAAAATGATTAGCAGGTTTTTCACACCTAATAGAATTAAAAATTTGGCTAAACAACAAAGAAAAAATAATCTTTTCAACATTTACACTTCCTTTATTATTAATAACTAATAAATAAATATATATATGAAATTTATTTGTACACAAGAAAATTTTAATAAAGCTTTGTTGGTTGTGAGTCATATTGCTGGTCGTAGCACTGCTTTACCTATTTTAAATAATGTTCTCATCCAGGCTAAAAAAGGATTAATTAATTTAAGCGCTACTAACTTAGAAATTGGTGTTAATACACAATTAAGGGGTAAAGTAGAAAAAGAGGGTATTTTCACCACCCAAGCAAAATTAATTACTGATTATATTTCTCTTTTACCTAAAAAAAACATCGAGGTTGAATTAAAAGAGCAAAACCTTTATATAAATTGTGAAAACCACCAAACTTATATTAAGGGTATGGAAGCTAATGATTTTCCGGTAATTCCTGAAATAGAGAGAAAACAACCCATTTTAATAAAAAGCAATGATTTAAAACAAGCCCTAAGCCAGGTTATATTTGCTATTACTTTAGATGAATCTAGACCAGAAATTAGCGGAGCACTATTTTTTATAAATAATAAAACCTTAACTTTGGTTGGTACTGATAGTTATCGTTTGGCAGAAAAAAGAATTACCCTAAACGAAACAATAAATAGTGAGTATAAAGTGGTTGTACCTTTAAGAACTTTACAAGAAGTTTTTAGGATTTTAGAAGATAATGATGAATCTGATACCACGATTTATATTAATGAAAATCAAATACTTTTCTTGATTAACGGAGAAACAGAATTAATTTCTCGTTTAATTGAAGGGCAATATCCTGATTATCAGCAAATTATTCCTGATAAACATAAAACCCAAACAAAAATTAATGTAGCAGAGTTGTCGCGAATAATAAAAAGCGCCGCTCTTTTTTGTAAACCAGGAATTAATGATGTAAAATTAGTGTTAAATTCGGCAAAAAATCAGTTAGTAATTTCAGCAACTAATAGTGGAGTGGGAGAAAACACCATTACTTTACCCATACAAATAGAGGGCGAAGAGAATGAAATGGTTTTTAATTACCGCTATCTTTTGGATGGTTTAAATAATTTAGGAACCAGTGAAGCAATATTAGAAATGGTAGGAGACAGGGTGCCAGGAATTTTAAAACCAGCAGATAACAATAATTATTTATATTTAGTGATGCCTATCAGGCAGTAAGTTTAAAAATATTAACTTATGGATTATATAGATACTCTTGGTTATATAGCAGGAATTTTAGTGGTTATATCTTTACTACCCCAATTAATTAAAAGCTGGAAAACAAAATCAACAACAAATATTTCATTATGGAGGTATATTATATATATTATCGGATTAATTCTTTGGATAATTTATGCGGTTATTATAAAAAATAACCCTGTAGCTTTAATGAATTTTGTAGGGCTTATTATAGCAATTTCAATTCTATATTTGAAGATTAGATATAAATAGTAAAATTTAATAATAAAAAGAGCCGTTTTAAAAGACTCTTTTTTGTATAAAATTATTCAATGCTTATTGTTATTTCTGGTCCAGTAACAGCCTTTCCTAAATAATCAGTAATTAAAGGATAAATTTTGTAGATACCATTGCCAGGGGGTTGGGACCAGGTAAATTGATTAAGATTGTCATAAACATTATCAAGAAAACCAAGCCAATTAGATTGCTGATCATCAACTAAACGATAATAAAAATCAATTTTATTAACCCGTTCAATTTCTTCTATATATAATATTAAGTCATAAGGAAAAGATGTTTGATCAAGAGTAGTGCTAATATTGGGTTGCACCCAAGTAATATTTATATAATTTTCTCTTTGTAAATTTATAGATATTTGTACTTCTCCCATATTTTCTATATCATCATAAGCTTTGGTTTTAAGCTGGTAATTGCCGTTTAGAATATTTTGCGGTATATCAACATTAATAATATAAGGACCCTGATAAATAGTGTTTAAAAGATTATCACCAAGATAAAATTCTACCCTGGTTATGCCTCGCCTGGCAGAAGCAGAAACTTCTAGATGAAATTGAGTTTCGGAAATGGTTTGATTATCAGTAGGAGAAACAAAAGTAACTTGGGGTTTGTCATCTGTGCGGTGAATATTATCTTCTTGGCTTGGTGGAATTTCATTGGTTATTCCTTGTTCCTCTGTCCATTTGGTTACTGACTCTTCCCAATATTGGTAATATGGATCATTTTCAGGATTTTGAGGAATAGGCCCGAGTGGATCATCTTTATCTAAATAATGCAAAATATTATGAACTTGTTTAAAAAGTCTTTCCTCTATTAAATGAGTTGGAGTTTCTTCGGTGGCTAACAGACCTGATATTTTATCAATTTTTACTTTTATACCACTGGCATCTCCGCCTAACATGGGTTTATTAGATATTTGATAACTGGGTTTAATAAAAGTTTCTACGGGTTTATCTTTTAAAACTTCATTCATGAATTTTTGCCAGATAGGGGCTGCTACCACACTTCCATCTGCCCCACGTTCCATGGCTGAATTATCATTATTACCCACCCAAACACCAGTAGCCAAGGAAGGTGTATAACCAATAGTCCAGGCATCACGATAGTCATTAGTGGTGCCTGTTTTAGCTGTGACTGGCCTGTTAGTTAGGGTTAAGTGATTATTAGCACCAAAAATAAAAGTACGAGCGTCATTATCGCTTAAAACATCATTAGTTATTCTGGCTATATCTGGTTCCATGATTTTTTCTCCTCTTTGAGTGTGAAATTCTTCTATAATACGTCCATTATTATCCTCTATTTTTAAAATAGCAGCCGTAGGTAAAAATTTACCTTCCCGGCCAAAAACAGCAAAAGCATTGGTGTGTTCTAAAAGTTTAACCTCCCCTCCTCCTAAAACCAATGATAAACCAAAGCGGCTGCGATCTTTTAAGGTGGTGTAGCCGATTTTTTCTGCTAAATTCAAAACATTGTCAATACCAACAAGATAAATCATTTTAACTGCAGGAATATTTAAAGATCCAGCTAAAGCTTGACGGAGAGAAACTGGTCCGCGTTCCTCTAAATCATAATTGTGAGGAAAATAGTCTTTTTGGGGTGAAGGAAAAACCGTTTCTAAATCATAAATAACAGTCTCTGGCACATAACCCTTTTGCCAGGCAGCCGTATAAACAATAGGTTTAAAAGAACTACCCGGTTGTCTGGGTGAAATAGCCACATTAACCTGGCCATCAATTGTTTCATCAAAAAAATCTTTAGAGCCAACCATGGCTAAAATTTGCCCTGTTGAAATATCAAGAGAAACCAAAGCAGCATTAGAAGCAGCAAAGTTTTTTTGGTTTTTTTCGGCCTGTTCTATAATTATATTTTCGGCCTGTTTTTGCATTTCAAAATCAAGCGTGGAAATTATTTTTAAGCCACCCTGCTCAATCATTTTCTCGCCATATTTTTCACTTAATAATTCTTTAACATAAAAGACAAAATGAGGAGCGGTTATACCTTCAATCTTTTGTTTAAAAACAATTTTTTCATTTTTGGCAGCTTCAGCTTCTGCTGCTGTAATATATCCCAGTTTTGCCATTTGGCTTAAACAGTAATGCTGACGGCCATAAAGTTCATCAATATGGCTACCATAAGGCGAAAGGTAACTGGGTCTTTGGGGTAAAGCTGCTAACAGCGCCGCTTCAGCAATAGTAAGTTCTTTGGTGCTTTTATTAAAATAATTATAGCTAGCCGCTTCAATACCATAAGCAGTAGAACCGTAAGGAATTTCATTAAAATACATTTGCAAAATCTGATTTTTAGTATATTTTCTTTCTAGTTGGTACGATAAAATTAGTTCTTTGATTTTTCTTTTGATACTTCTTTCACTGGTTAAAATTGCGTTTTTAACCAGTTGTTGAGTAAGAGTAGAACCACCTTGAGCTCTTTTACCTCTAAAGAAACTTAAAATTACCCCTCTAAACGTTCCCCATAAAGAAAAGCCACGATGCTCATAAAAATGTTGATCTTCTAAAGCTAAAGTGGCTTTAATTGCATAATCTGGTATTTTTTCTAAAGGCACCAAAGTTCTTTTTTGTTCGCCGTGAATTTCATATAATAAATGTTCGCCAGTGCGGTCATATATTTTTGTGCTTTGAGCAATATCACGGGCAAGTAATCTATCGGGGGTGGGTAAACTACGTGAATACCAAGCAAAGGTTCCAATAAGAAAAAGTATTCCTATAAAAACGATAAAAATCAGATGGGGTAGAAATTTTTTAAAAAGCAGAAAGATTTTTTTAGCTTTAGGACGTTTGGGATTTTTTAAATGGCGAGGACTTTTTGATTGATGATGTGTTCTACACAAAAAGCGGCTAGTGCGACCATGGCGCCAATCCCTAGGAGAATAAATTTTAGGAGTAAGTTTTGTAGGCATTTTATTTTTTAAACAGTAGGCAGGCGCCAATAACCCCTGCTTTATCAATTAAACGGGATTTAGTAATCTTGGGAAGCGGTACCAGACAATGTTTTTTTACAGTTTTTATAAGTGAAGGATAAAATAAATTAAAAAATTGTGTTTGTTTCCCACCTAGAACGATTATTTCAGGATCAAAAAGATGAATAAGATTAAGGCAACCATAGCCAAGAACGTTTCCTAAATTTTTCCAAAAATTCAAAGCTACCACCTTCTTGCTTAAAGCATCTTTGGCCAGTTTTTTATAATCAAAACCTTCAAGTTTTAACTTTTTAGCTCCTAGTAAATCCTCCAAATCTTTATTGTTTTTATAATCAATAAATTGATGACCGAATTCTCCAGCATAACCATGTCCATGATATATTTTTTTATTAATAACAATACCGCCACCAATACCAGTGCCTAAAGTCAGTCCAATAACATTTTGATAAGCTCTGGCAGAGCCGATTAAAGCTTCGGCTAAAGTAAAACAATTAACATCATTTTCAATTTTGATGGGCAATTTAATCTTTTCTTTCAAAAATCTAAGTAAAGAGAAATTGCTTAAAGGTAGATTGGGTGTAGTTAAGATTTTCCCGTCTTTGGAATTAACAATACCTGGAATACCAATACCAATTTTAGAAATATCTGCTTGATATAACCTTATTTTTTTAATAAGCAGATCAATAATTTTTTCTTTGTTTTCGGGAGTGGGCACTTCCTCAAATTTTAACAAAACTGACCCAGCATTAACTAAGCCAAATTTTGTGAAGGTACCACCCAAGTCTATTCCTAAAATATGTTTTTTAAGCATATTCTATTATTTTAATCCTTGTTTATAATATTTTGCAGCTTCTTCTGGTAAGACTGGATTAATAATTAAACCAGAACCAATTTCCACGCCGGCCCAGATATTGCCCCGAGGTTTTATTTTTAAATATAAATGTTGATCTTCATCATTAATAACCTGATGGAAATAAAAATTATAAGGTAAACCCAATTGATTTATTTTTTTTAATAAGTGTTTAAGTATTTTAGCAAAAGAATGTCTTTCCTCGTCAGTTAATAAGGTAATGTTATCTAAATGTCTTTTAGGCATAATCCAGACTTCATAGTTATGCATAGAAGCATAAGGAGTAAAGCAAACCACGTGTCCATTCTCATAAATCCATCTAGGACCTTTACATTCCTTTTTAATAACATTACAATAGATACAGCTGTTATGTTCTAATTTATAAGCTTGTTGTTTTTGAGATTTATCAAAGAGATGTGGAGGTAAAAAGTGGGTGGCAAAGATTTGAGAGTGAGCATGAGCAATAGAAGCGCCAGCTTTACCACCATTATTTTTAAAAATTAGAATATATTCAATTTTTTTATCTTGAGAAATTTCAAAAGTTCTTTGAGCATAAGCTTTTAAAATGTTGGCAATATGATCAATTGATAAATCTTCTAATTCCAGTTGATGATCAGGTGTTTCAATAACCACATCTTGCAGTCCGTAAGCTTGAGGGTAATCAGGGCTAACTGACGGAAATTTATTAGGAATAATTTTTACCAACCATTCTTTTTTTTGGTGTTGATAAATAGTCAGTCTATCTTTAACTTTATTAACTTGGGCAGGACAAAAAACACATTTCTTTTTTGTTTCTGGCTTTTTTTGTTGGGGCCTTTCTAAATTAAAAGGACGCTTGGTCCGCAGAGGAGCGATAATGACATATTTATCCTGAATATAATCTTTACGGATTTCTGGCAGAAGATTTTTTTTCATAAATTATTGGTTATCTAAAAATAAATTAAATATTTAAGTAAGTCGCTGATAAAGCTCTAAATATTTTTTTGCTGATTTTATCCAGGAGAAATCCAGTTGCATTACTCTTTTTTGAGCTTGTTGCCAGCCTTTTTGGTCAGCAAAGACCTTGATAGCCCGCTTAACTGTTTTGATCAGCGCTTTCGCTTCATAAGGGTAAAAAAGGAAACCACTGCCGTTATTGGGTCCAAGCTCTGTAATGGTGTCTTTTAGGCCACCAATAGCCCTGGCAATAGGGATAGTGCCGTAACGTAAGCTAATTAATTGTCCTAAACCACAAGGTTCAAAACGAGAAGGCATTAAAAACATGTCGCTGCCAGCATAAATACGTTGAGCCAGAGCTGCATCAAAGCCGATTTTTACAAAAATATTTTTATGTTTAGCAAAATGTTCTAACTTTTTTTCATAAGTTAAACTGCCCGTTCCCAGGAAAACAAACTGCGCCTTTTCTTTGATTAGTTTTTTTAAAGCGGGTAATAGAATATTTAAACCTTTTTGTTCAGTTAAGCGGGAAATCATAGAAATAATCGGAACGTTTTCTTCAATTTTTAGCCCACATTCATTTTGTAAATCCTTTTTATTTTTTACTTTCCCTTGTAAATTAGTGGCTAAATAATTATGATTAATTTCCGGATCAGTTTCTGGATTAAAACGGCTAGTATCAATGCCATTTAAGATTCCAAAAAGATAGGGCCTGCGTTTAGCCAAAACATTTTCCAAGCCACAACCAAATTCTGGGGTTAGTATTTCACTGGCATAAGTTGGACTAACAGTATTGATTAAATCAGCATTTAAAATTCCTTGTTCCAAGTAATTAATAGTGTCTGATTTTTTTAACCTTTGTCTAATAGAGGGACAATTGATTATTTGTTGACCAAGTATTTTTATTATTAGATCAGCAGGGTAATCGCCTTGATAAGCAAGGTTATGAATAGTCAAAAGGGTAGGCAAATATTCTTTACTTTGTTTAGCCAGTAGCGGTAGCATAGCTACATGCCAGTCATGACAATGAATAATATCTGGCAGCCAGTTAATATCTTTAAAGATTTCTAAAACTGTTTTAGTGAAAAAAGTAAAACGATAAGCTTCTTCAGCTGATCCTTCTGAAGAAGCATCTGGTGAAGGATAAACACCGCCTTGTCCTAAATATTTTTGATGATCTATTAAATAAAGAGGAGTTTTTTGAGCAGCGCGAAGTGAGCTTGAAGTAAGATATGTTTGGTAAATATTAAACTCTTCTTTTTTTTCAGCAAAAGTGGTGTTAAGTTTTTGAGCCAAGAGTTTTAGAGAATATTTTTTTTCATCTATAATTCCATATTTAGGAATAACTACTCTAGCATCAACCCCTAAAGAAGTTAAAGCTTGGGGTAGAGAACCGATAACATCGGCTAACCCTCCAACTTTAGCCAAAGGAGTTAGTTCACTAGCGACAAATAAGATTTTAAGCTGACGATCCATTAAAATAATTAATTATTTTTTCTTATATTTATTTAAAGATGGTTTAAGTTTCTCATAAATCAGATAAGGTACTTTATGATATTGCCATTGTTCTTTTATTAAAGCTTGTTTTGGATCAAAAATAGTCGAATGGAAATCAGATCCACCAGTTACTATTAATTGTAAACTGTTAGCTATCCTTTGCCAATATTCAATATCATGCCAGCGATGATACGGTGAAAGTAATTCCAGTCCATCTAGGCCTATTTTTTTAAGCTCTTCAACAATTTTACTTTTCCGACCCAATTGTTGAGCCGGATGAGCTAAAATTGCTAATCCTCCGGCTTGGTGAATTAAGGCAACAGCTTGTTTGATAGGGATGCTAGTTTCAGGAAGATAAGCAGGCCTTTTTTTACTAAAATATTTGTTGATAATAGAGAAGAAATGAGGAATCGTTGTTTTCATTTCTTTTTGTAACTTTTTAACATTTTCAGGAAATTGGTAAAGTTCTTTAACAATTCCTCCAAAGCCAATATATTTAGAAGGACCATTGAATAAATGTTTTTCATTTATTTTAAACCCCTGCTTTTTTAAAATTTTTAAGGATTTTTTAATATCAATAATTCTTTGTGTTGCAAGTATAGCTAATTTTTTTTGCAGAGGCGGATAATTGTAATCAAAATTATAACCCAAAATATGTAGTTCAAACTTTTTATAATGAGTGTATAGTTCAATGCCCGGAATAATTTTTATGCCTGCTTTTTCGCCTTTTTTTAAAAATTCTTTAATACCAGCTACGGTATTATGATCAGTTAGAGAAACTGCTTTAAGATCATACTTCTTTAATTGATTGATTAATTCAGGAATAGTTAAAGAACCATCAGAATAAACTGAATGGAAATGTAGGTCAATAAATTTTTTGTTAGATGATTTGGTCATTTAAAGCTTGCTTAACAAATTTTTGAAGTATTTTTATTATTTTAGTGGAGTTTTTTTCGTCTATTGAATAAGAGGTTTCTAAAAAGTAACGAATATTGGAAACACTTTGAATGACAATTTGTAGATTCATTAATTCTTTAAAATAAGGTAAGTGTTTAAAATTATTTACCAATGATTTCTGCCAGTCAGGATGATTAAAAGCACGTAGCCAGACAACTGCTAAATCATGGGCGATATCGCCAAAATTGACGTTTTCCCAGTCAATTATAGCAGTTTTATTTTTATGGGTTAAAAGATGGTCAGCGTAGGGCTCATATTGATTAATAACATTTTGTTGTGAGTCAAAAATTTTTCTGTGCCTTATAATAAATTTTTTTATCTTATCAACATCTTTTTTTATTGGCAGATTGGCTAGTCTCAAAAAGATTAATAAGTTTTTCCAATCAATGAAATTTTCGTAATCACTTAATTTAGAACGTGTAAAAATTTTCTGTAAATCAGCTGGTAAAGATTCTGATAATTGATATAAATCATTATAGAAACAGCTTAAATACTCAACATTTTTTGTAGTAAAAAAATTGTCTTTAAAAAACCAACCACTACCAATAACTTTTTGAGACTGACCAGGTAACCAATTTTTTAAATACCAGCTGTGTTTATTTTTTTGGTAATCAATAATTCGGTTGACTGATTGTTTTATGATTTTTGTTCCTTTATTTTGTAAGAAGTTTAAAAATTTTACTTCTTTGATTAGAGCTTGACCGGCTTTATCTTGCTCATACTGATTTTGGGAGATTAAAATTTTAAAAATAACTTTTTGACTTTTAAGCTTTCCTTTGATAACTAAAAAACGGTTACTTAAACGAATAACTTTGGTTGAGGTAAGTTTATGTTTGGTTAAAATTTGTTTAATATTTTTTTCTAATAGAGTCATTTTTTATTTTTTAAATATGGATGTGGCTGGAAATATTTTAAGGTAAACTTGGAAAATTTTTTATGTTGTAGAAAAGGTTTTAATGAAGGAATTTTACGAACAGTGTTTAATTCATTAACAATATGCAAAACATCATAAACATCAACCCCACTTTTTAGTTTAATAACAGCATCCCGCCATTTAATAGCTTTTTCATATTCTTGCGCGCTAGCTGCTTTTTTCATTTCATCCTCAAATTCTAAGATGATCTGATTAAACCATTCTTTGGGTGTTCTGTTTTTAAAAGGTGTTTTTTGCCAGAATTCCTTATCTTTATGAAATTTTCTAATAGTGCCGTCACGTTGCCACTGAAAAGCTAAGCTTAAGATTTTTTGATAATAATCTTTAGCTTTTTTTATCAACTTTGCTGAGTTAGTAGCTACACTCACTTGATAAAAATCATAAGCCCCTTGTTCAATTATTTCCAAACTCCACCAGTATTTTGAAGCCCACCAAAAATGACAGGAGTTTAAAGCTGCATCTAAAAGCTTCCGAGCTTTTTTATAGTGATGAGAATTTTTTGGTTTAAGACTTTCTACTGTTTTCAAGCTCCAATAAAGAAATTGCCATTGTAACTGATGAATAGGATTATCTGGCTGATACCAGAGCTTGTAGGGTAAATTATTTTTTAAATCTTCTGTATTACAAGACCAGGTAGAAGGCAGGGGATCAACAATTTCCTGATTAGAAAAATAATTAGGTATTTCAGAGACAAAGATAGAAGTGAATTTTTTGGAGGCATAAAGATTAAAAAGAAATTCATCTAAACCAGGGCGGTGATGTCCGAAAGTTTCGCCATCCATAGCTGTAATAATATATTTATCTTTACTATAATCCTTTCCCAGCTCTTTTATAAAAGAAGGCACTGAACGGGTTATAGCTCCAGCAATCAGATTACTGTAACGTTCATTTTTGAAAAAAACGTAAAAATTTTTACTATTTTTTAGTTTATATATTTGAGAAAAATCAATACTGGCCTTCTTGCCATTATAAGCAATTTCATCAATAATTAGCCATTTATATCCTAAACCATTGACAATTTTTGCCAATTTTTTACTGTAAGCCATTTCCGGAGAAAAAAACCCTTGAGGTTGATAAGTTGCTCCAAAATATTTTTTATTGGTTGAATAATTTAATTTTATTTGTCTAACAATTTCTTTTTCAGGTAGCTTTGGTAGAAAAGGATGGTATTTAGCAGTTTCAGTAAATTCAAGCTGACCGCGCTTGGCTAAAAATTTTAATGTTTTAATAACATCAAGATATCCTTTTCTAGCTAGAAGTTCAGTTAAACAAGCATTAAGATTTAAAGTCAATTTAGCTTTGGGATTTGTTTTAAGACCATGTATCAATGCTCTATAGCTTTCATTAACAATCCTTTCCAGAATATCTGGTATTTGATTGGGGGGTTGGTAAATATGTAGAAGGTTTGCCCAGTACATAAAATTATTTGTTTTTTAATAAAAAGATTAAATTTTTAGAACTTTTTTATATAAAACAACATATTTTTTAGCAGAAAATGTCCAAAAAGATGACATTCTCATAGCTTTTTCTACTAAACCTTTCCAGACATCTTTATGTTGATATGTTACCATTGCTCTGGTTATAGCCATAAGTAATTTATATTCATGATAATGTTTAAAAGTAAAACCATTGCCTTTATTGGTTTTGGGATTAAATTCTGTAATCGTGTCTGCTAAACCACCGATTTTATGGACAATAGGAATACAGCCATAACGTAGAGCATAAAGCTGGTTTAAACCACAAGGTTCAAAACGGGAAGGCATTAAAAGCATGTCACCACCAGCATAAATACTAGTTTCTATTTTTTGTTCAAACTTAGAATAAGCCAATTTTTTAGGATATTTTTTTTCCATCTTATTGATTATACTTACATATTTTTTATCCCCGTCACCCATAATTATAAAATGCAAATCAAATGACAACAAAGTTTCTAAAATTTTATCTAATAAATTAAAGCCCTTTTGTTCAACTAAACGCGAGGTCATACCTATAACCGGAACGTCTTTAACAGGCAGATTAAAAAGTTTTTGCAGAGCTTCTTTATTTTGTTTTTTAAAATAAAGACTGTCAACGCTGTAATTTTTTGCTAATCCTGGATCAGTAGCTGGATTATATTCTTTTTCATCAATGCCGTTAATGATACCAAAAAGCTTTTTTTTATTACTGTTAAGTATTCGCTGTAAATCTTGCCCAAAGTCTTTGGTTAAAATTTCCTCGGCATATTGTTCAGAAACAGTATTAATAATATCAGCATGGGTAATGGCTCGTTTAGCAAAATTAATATACTCCATTTTAGGATCGTAAAATTTAGGTAAAGCTTTGCGGCCATAATCTTTCTCTGTTAAAGGCACCTGCCACCAATCATAACCCAATTGAAAAGCTAAATTATGAATAGTGAAGACTGTTTTACTGTTTTTTAAAGAAGGATATTTATTATTGTTAAAATTTTTATGCAATAATTCAGGAACCAAACCAGCGTGCCAGTCATGACAATGAATAATATTAGCCCTAAATTTAAGCAAATCAATTAGTTTTAAAGCGGCAACGTCAAAAAGGTAAAATCTTTTATTTTCTTTAGTACTGCCATATAATTCTTTTTTACGGGAAAAGAATTTTTCGTTTGCCACAAAATAAATAGGCAGGTCATTATCTAAATACCCCTGTAAATAATTTACTTTAATTTTTGTTTCCTTGTCCATTTCCAAAGAGACATTTTCAAAAACCGGTTTTAGATTATATTTTTTTCGGTCAATGATTTCTCCGTAAAAAGGGGTAATAACTATTATATCATGGCCTAATTGTTTTAGGATTTTAGACAAGCTACACACGACATCAGCTAAACCACCGCTTTTACTAAAAGGGTATACTTCCGAAGCAATAGAAACAATTTTTAATTTATGAGGCATGGAAAAAATTATTAATATAGGTAAATTCTTTCTTAAGTTGATCTTCGTTAAGACAGACACTTTCAATAATAATAGGACAAGTACAATCAGGAATCGCTTGCAGGATTTTCTTTTGTTTGGTTAGGTGTAGTGGCTCATGGTTTTTGATAAAACCACTGACATGGATTTCGCATAATTTATCTTTAAAATTTTTATATAAATCATCCACTAGCTTTAATGATCTATCGTTAGTAAAACAATGATTAATATCTAAAATAAATTTTAGAAAAGTATTTTTAAAAATTTTTTTTAAATCTTCAACGTTTTTACCAAAATTTCTTTTATAATCCATATTTTCCACGGCAACTGTGAATGAACAATTCTTAAAGATATTCCAATTCTTTACTTTATGAGGATGAACTATCACCCATTTAAAATTTAATTTTTCCTTAGTTCTTTGTATTAGTTCAAGAATTCTTTTGGTTTTAGAATTATTGTCATAAATTATCCCTCTACTTGGTAAATGAAGAGAAACATGCGTAAATCCTTGTAAATCAGCAGGATCAATTCTTTCTAAAGAGGATAATTCGCTGGCAGGACAATGTATTTCAACGGCGCGGCAGTTAATTTTACGAAATATTTTAAAGATTTTTTTTGAGGTAGGAGGAACTGTTTTATATAAAATATCCGAAGATAAACCTATCACTTTCATAATTATTTAATTCTTTTTAGGAAAGTAATTAGACAAAATTTTATTTTCGTAAAAACGATTACAGGTAATAGCAATAGCCAGGGCGTCTACAGCATCATCAGATTCGGGTATAGTTTTAAGATTAAGTAAAATTTTTAACATCTGGCCAAGCTGTTTTTTTTCAGCCCTACCATAGCCGGTTAAAGTTTGTTTAATTTGCAGTGGCGTATATTCGTAACAAGGTAGTTGATGTTGGCTAATAGTTAGTAGACAAACACCTCGTGCTTGACCAACCAAAAGAGCCGTTTTAACATTTTTGCAAAAGAAAAGTTGTTCCACCGCCACTAAATCTGGTTGATATTTTTTTATTATTTTAGTTAATGCTTGATAAATTTTTTCAAGCCGCTTAATAAAATTTTCTCCCGCTTTAGTTTTAATACTGCCATAAGACACCATTTTTAATTGGTGACCTCTTTTTTTAATTATGCCATAACCAGTGTCAGCTAATCCTGGATCCAACCCCAGAATGATTATAGGTTTTTTAAGGAGTTTTGACATTTAAATATCAGCGTTAGAATAAAAATTACTAATATCATCAACTTTATCCAGGGCTTCAAAAAGTTTTAAAAGACTGTTTTCATTTTTAGGTTTAACTAAATTTTTGGCAATATATTCTAGCCCAGCATCTAATATCGGTAAATTTAATTTTTCAATTTTCTTTTTTACCTCTTCTAATCTTTCAACTTTAGTATAAATAGTAATACCATCTTTATTTTTAATATCTTCTGCGCCGGCATCAATAATAGCTAATTCTTCTTCATCAGTTAAACTTTGTTTATCCAAAGTAATTACGCCTTGATATTCAAATTGCCATTTAACACTGCCTGGTCCTGCCAAGGTGCCCCCATATTTAGTTAAAAGATGTTTTATTTCTTGTGAAGTACGATTTTTGTTATCAGTAACTACCTCCATAATTAAGGCAATTTTTTCTGGGCCGTATCCTTCATAAATTAATTCTTCTAATTGACTACCGTCAAGTTTATCAGCACCGCGTTTAACAGCTTTTTCAATATTATCTTTAGGCAAGCTAAAAGATTTGGCCTTATCAATAGCCATTCTTAATTTAAAGTTACTATCAGTATCATTGCCTGCTCGTGCCGCTACAGAAATAGCATTAGCCAATTTAGTAAAGAGAGAGGATCGTTTAGCATCTACAACTGCTTTTCGTCTTTTTGTGGTAGCCCATTTTGAGTGGCCAGACATAAAAATAAATTAGCCCAATTATAAATAATTTTACCTTATTTTAAGGAAAAAATCAAGCATTTTATACAATCCAACACTTTCGCTAAGCAGGGCGTTGGATAAATCGTAAATAGTGTTTAATTATGATATAATTTAATTACTAACAATTTAAAATTTTTTAATGAGACAAACCAAATCTGTATATTTACAATCCATTAAATTATTAGGAAGTCAAATAGAACAGTCTTATACTGAAGCTAAAAAAATCAGATTACCTGATGATTATAAACAAGTTAATAAGATCGTAACTTGTGGCGTGGGCGGTTCGCAATTGGGAGTTGACTTGGTCCGTCATTTATTCAGCCAAAAAATAAAATTACCCATCACCCAAGTAAGGGGTTATTATTTGCCTAAATTTGTTGATAAAAAAACTTTGGTTTTTTTAATAAGTTATTCTGGTAATACCGAAGAAGTAATAACTATAAGTAAATTAATAACTAAATTTAAAATAAAAGCGGTGATTATCACCAGTAATGGTAAATTGGCAAAAATTGCTGAAAATAAACAAATCCCCTTTTATATATTTGAGCCAATTAATAATCCCTCAGGACAGCCCAGAATAGGTATTGGTTATTTAATTGGTTCAGTAATAGCAATTCTTGAAAAATTAAAATTCATTAAATTAACACAAGATCAAGCAGTTAAAATGATCAAATATACTAATAAAGCCTTTATTAAATATCAGAATTTTGATCAAATAAAAAAGTATAGCCAAAAGCTGGTAAACAAAATTCCTGTTATTGTCTCATCAGAATTTTTGCAAGGCAATGCTCATATTATTTCCAACCAAATTAATGAATCAGCCAAACAACTAGCTTGTTATTACGCTATTCCGGAATTAAACCATCATCTTTTGGAAGGATTAACTTTTCCTAAAAGTAACAGGAAAACTTTACATTTTCTTTTCTTTTTTTCCAAAAGTTATAATTTAAGAAATCAGAAACGTTATTTAATAACCCAAAAAATTCTTTACCGAAAAAAAATAACTTACAATAACCTTGAATTTAAGGGTGATAAAACAAGCCAGGCTATGGAAATGTTGGTTTTTGGCAGTTTACTTTCTTATCAATTGGCTAAGATAAATAAAGTTGATCCTAACAAAATTCCTTGGGTTGATTATTTAAAAAACAAGTTAAAGAGTTGATTATATTTGCAGATTAAAAGCCCGTTTTTCTCGGATTTTTTCTTTGTTTAAAGTGATATGTTTAATGAATTAAAATTATGGCTAGAAAGAATAAATTATAAGTATCTTTTTGACTATTTTTTAGTGGTTCTTTTAGCTTTAACCTTATTTTTTTGGCTACAGTCAAGCCAGACCTTGCCTGAACCAGATTCTTTTTATCATGCTAAAGTATCAGAATTATTAAGTTCAGGAAAAATTCTTAAACAACTGCCTTGGCTCCAGGAAACAAACCTCAAAGATGTTTTTGTTGACCATCATTTTCTTTATCACTTACTCTTAATACCAGTCGTGAGTTTTTTTAACCCTCTAGTCGGGGTAAAAGCTGCTACTGTAATTTTTGCTACTCTTTTAGTTTTAATTATTTATTGGTTATTTAAACAGTATCATATTAAATGGCCTTTTATTTTCATCTGTTTTTTATTAGCAGCGCAACCTTGGCTTTTTAGAATCAGTTTAGTCAAAGTACCAGTAGTTTTTTTAATTCTGATGATTTTAGCTTTTTATTGTTTAACCCATCAAAAGAAAATCCTGTTATTTATTATTGCTTTTGCTTCCGTTTGGCTTTATGCTGGTTGGCCTTTAATAGTAGTAATGGGCGTATTGTATGCTATTTTAGTTAAAATAGTTAAGATTATTCGTAGAAAACATCAGACTAATCAAAAATTATTGTCTCCTGCTTCAGAATTAGCATGTTTGGGCGGCGGTATTTTAGCGGGTATTGTTATTAATCCTTATTTTCCTGCTAATTTGTTTTTTTATTGGCAACAATTTGTAAAAATTGCTGTGATAAATTATCACCGTGTTATAGGAGTGGGCGGTGAATGGTATCCTTATGGTTTCTTAAAACTAATAACTGACGCTCCTTTGATTTGTTCTTTATTATTAGTTGGTATTTTCGTTTTTATTTTAACTTTAAAAAAACAGTCAGTTTATTCCTGGTTATGGGGCGTACTTGGCATAGCTTTTTTTCTTTTAACCTTAAAATCCCGCCGTTATGTTGAGGTGTATGTGCCTTTTACTGTTATTTTCTTTGCTTTTAGTTTAAGTGATTTCATTAAAAGTAGAATAGCGCAAAAACTCTGGTTAGGTTTAAGTAGAACCTGGAAATGGACCTTTAGCTTATTGTTTTCAGTAATCTTACTAGGCCTTATTATTAATATCCCTTATGATTTAAGAACAGTTAAAAAGGATATGGAGCAAGGATTTCCCTTAAACCATTACCAAAAAGCCAGTAGTTGGTTAAGAGAGAATACGCCGCTTCATTCAGTAATATTTCATGCTGATTGGGATGATTTTCCCGCCCTTTTTTATTACAATGATCATAATTATTATCTTACTGGTCTTGACCCCACTTTTATGTATGAATATAATAAGGAGAAATATTGGCAGTATGTTAATATAACATTAGGCAGTAGACAGATAGATTTAGGTAAAATTATTCAAGAACAGTTTAAAGCTGATTATGTTTTTTTGGATAAAAAACATCAGACCCTAGATAATACTTTAAAACTAAACCCTAACTTTACTTTGCTATATGAAGATTCAGAAAGCAAAATTTATTATTGGCAAACTAATTTATGGAAATAAAAAAGAGGCCAGCAATAACTTTAATAATTTTCCATTGTTTATTTTAAAATCTTTATTAAAATATAAGAGATGTTTTCTTTTATTAAAGAAGTTCACAAATCAATCAGTGGTAAAGAAAAGAATTTTGTTTTTTTCCTGATTTTTCTTACCTTATTAATTTCGGTGATACCAGTCATTTATGGCTGGCTTTCTACTCCTCCAAATTTACATTACACTGGCTTTACTGTTATTGCCGGAGCAGATAAAATGGTTTATTTTTCGCAAATAGAAGAAGCCATGCAAGGCCATCTTTTATTCCATAATCTTTATACTTCCGAAGCAGCTGTAGCAAAGATTTTTTCGCCGGTTTGGCTGGTTTTGGGTTGGCTGACGGCAATAACCGGTTTATCAAAAGTATTTATTTTCCATTTTGCCAGAATTTTACTAGGTGCTGTTTTTTTATATTTTATTTATCTGTTTATTAGTAGATTTTTTAATAAAATCAAATGGAAAAAAGTTTGTTTTTTTGCTATTTGTTTGGGATCAGGTTTAGGAGTATTTACTCTTAATAAACCTTGGAGCGCAGAAAATATGTATAATACTTTTGGTACAGATATGTGGGTTTCGGAAGGTAATACTTTTTTAACTTTATATCATTCACCTTTATTTATTCTTTCACAAATTTTCATTTTATTTATTTTTTGGTGGTTAATTGAACGATTAAACAAAACTAATTGGTTATCTGTTATATTTATCAGTTTTATAACTTTATTCTTAGGTATTTTTCATCCTTATGATCTGATAATTATTTATACTGTGGTTGGTTGCTGGTTTTTAGTTAATTGTCTAAAACAAAAAAAGATCTCATGGAAACAGTTTTCTAAACTGGCAGTTATATTCGTGGTTTCCAGCTTGGCTATTTTATATTTTTTATGGTTAAAATTCACTGATTCCTCTTTTGCAGTCTGGGCAGTACAAAATATAACTTTATCTCCTAGATTTTTTAATTATGCTGTTGGCTATGGTTTGATTTTTATCTTCTATTTATTCGGTATTTATAAAGCAGTAAAGAGCCAAAATAATTATTGGCGTTTCTTGGGCATTTGGTCAATTGTTGGTTGGTTTTTATTATTTGTGCCTTTGCAGTTTCAAAGAAGATTATCAAACGGACTGCATTTGCCAATGGTTATAATTGCAGTTTTAGGATTATATTTAGTCATTAATTATCTGAATAAAAGATTTTTCTGGCAGGAAATGCTTAAATATTATTCTGTTCGCGCTTTTTTAGTAATGAGTTTGGGGTTTTTATTAATTTCTTCCACTTTTTATAATGTCGGTCAAGATATTGTGATTTTAAGCACCAGGCCTCCGCTTTATTATCTCAAACAAGAAGAATATCAAGCCATGCTTTGGCTTAAAAATAACATCAGTAAGGATAAGGTAATTTTAAGCAGTGCAAAAACCGGTAATATAATTCCAGCTGTTACTGCCAATAAAGTGTATATCGGTCACGGTCATCAGACAGGCGATTGGATGTTCAAATTATTCAAAGTCAAATTATGGTTTTTTAAAACCAATAAAGGGGATAAAGAAAAATATGAGTGGTTAAAATATGAGGGTATTAACTATATATTTTACGGTTCGCAAGAAAGATTTTTAGAAAGTTTTAATCCGCAAGAAAAAAATTATCTTAAACCTGTTTATCAGAATAATGAGGTGGTTATTTATCAAGTAATTTGATATGGGGAGTTAATTTATTTTCTTTAGTAATTATTGGTATAACAGAACGTAAGCCATCAAGTTTTAAAAAGCCCTTTAACTCAACTAATTCAAGTTCTATTTTATAGCTAAGATTAGCTATTTTTTGAGGGGTATAAAACCAATAATTTGTTTTAATTACTTCATTGGTTTGCCATTCAGTAGTAGGGCAAAGACCATAAGCTAAGGCATAAATTTTTTCATAAATAATCTGATCATTTTCATCTTTTAAAATTAATTTAAGCTGGTAATTTTCTTCCAGTTTTTTAGTAGCTTGCCAATAAAAACTGAAAGATTTTAAATTTTGATCAGAGATTGATTGATTATCATTCCAGCCTAGAAAATTTATCTTGTTATCAAGATTTATTTTTTTGGGGTGTTGAATATTATTAAAATTATTTCCTCTTTCATATAAAATTATATCCAAGTCCTTATCTTTTTCCATTAGGACTAAAGAATCAAAAACTTTAGTTACTTTAAAGTCTCGTTCCTTTATTAATTTTCTTATATTATTATCGCCATCTTGATAATATTGTTGCCAAGCTTTAATATTAGGGAATTGCAATTCATAAGTAAGAAAATCATCAAAGTCAATAAGCATTACATCTAAATTTTCAGGCAAAGTATAATTAACATCAGAGAATTGTTGTTTGCCAATAAAAGCATAATGAAGTGAGTAAATATCAGAACGATTAGAAAGCGGTGCTAAAAATTCATAAGTAGTAACAACACTGTTTTTAACTGATACAGTTTGTAGGAATTCCTTTTTAGCATTAGTAATTTCTATTGTTTTGGTTGGTTTAACCAGATTTTTTATTACTGCAGGTAAGGGACCAAGGGTCAAGCAGGAATAAATAATTGCTATAGTTATAATACTGACAGTTAATAATTTTTCTCTGCCTAAAAAAAGCTTTAATTTATTTTGCGGAGATAATTTCGTAATATTTTTTATAAAATAAATAAAAGCAATAAAAAGCGCTGGTAAAAGCAAAGCTGAATAATGAAGACTAAGAATAATAGTGGAATTACTAGAACCGCCAAAAATAAGCTGTAAATAAATCAGAAATCCTAATAATAAATATCTGATTTTTAAAAGATAAGCAAAGGGTAGCATTAACCCCAAGGTGAACATCAAATTATGCCAAGTGGCAAGGTGTTTAAGCACTAATAAAGGATGAGCGAAAGTATTGATGATTATTTCTGTCCAGCTTTGACCAAGCCAGGAATAGTAATAAAGAAATTTATATTGACTTTCCGGAGAAAAATAAGAGATTATTTTTATAGCTACAAAAAACCAACCAAGAGAAATTAAACCAGGCCAGATAATCCATTTAATCCCTCTTTTTTCTAAAAGAGCCAGAATCGGAAACATTACCATTACCAAAGCAACATCTTCACGGACCATTAAACTAAGTACAGTAAACAGAATAAAATAAGTAAAACGTTTATTTTGGTAAAAATAAAAAGCCCAAAAAATCAAAAAAACAGCAAAAGGCAGATGATGGAACTCAAAAATATTAATATTTTGCGTAAAAGGATTAAATAGCCAGGCCAAACTAAAAAACAAAGGCCATAAGCCAGCAAACAATTTTTGAGAGATTTTATAAATAGGCCAAGCAGTAAGAGCAATAATCAAGGTTTGCATGATTAATAAACAAAGAGGATGTCGGAAAAAATAATAAAGCGGTAGCAGGGGAATAATAATCAAAGCCAGGTGATCGCCTAAATAAGATTGGGGATGAATAGTAAATTGAAAAAGTTGCCCAACAGTTGAGTTGGAATAAACCTGATTAAAAATCGCTAAATCCAAGCCATTATAGCCAAACTGGGAATATTTCCAGATACAGATTCCACAAAAAATAGAAAAATAAAGAAAGATCCCCAGCCACAGGATTTTTTTAGAATGTTTTTTTAGAAAGATTGGCATTATTCCTATTTTATCAATTTTAATTTAAATAAAAAAGAGCCACTTTTCAGGGCTCTTATAAATCAATAAATATTTTCATGGATAAGGACCGTAATAATATTGGGTAGTTGAATGAATTAGAGCACGAGAAACAAAGATGGTTATAGTATAAGCCGCTAAGATTACTAGTAAGCCAATAACTGCATACTGCAAACGTTTTTTAGCTTCACTGATTTTTTCCTCATTGCCTCCGGCTGTCATCCACTGAAAGCCGGAAAAAATTGTAACTGCCAGAAAAATTAAACCAATAAATCCCAGCACATAAATAATAATAGTAGCTACAGTTTCTGCCGGGGTAACCTGTTGAGTGGCATAGCCGGATTGAGAAGCAGTACTTTTTAAACGCTCAAGAGGATTTTGGGCTTTAGAAATTTCAGCCGGCAAAAAAGTTAAACTCGCCAGTAAAAGAATTAATTTGATTTTAATTTTATTTATAATTTTCATATAGGTATAATAAATAATCTTTAAGGAGAAGGCAGGCAGGCATGCCAACTGGGATGACAATATTTATCAAGAGTACAGTGAGCGTCTTCTATGCATTCAACACAGTTTCCACTAAGACAATAAATTCTTGGCGATCTATCTTCACATTGTATATCAGAACTGCAAGGAATTATTTCTCCTGCCCCTGGCGGCGGTTCTATACCTCCGCTTGGTACTTGTAAGGTTTGTTCATAAAACAGTTTAAAAATACCATAAGAGATAATAAAGGCGCATAAAGTAATACCCAGACCAATAGAAGCATTAATTATTCGTTTACGGGCACTGCTAATTTTTTCCTCATTGCCGCTTGCTGTCATCCACTGAAAGCCGGAAATAATAATCAAAATCAAAAAGATTATGCCGACAAATCCTAATATCAAGACAATAATTCTAGCAGGTAGCTGACTAACATCATTTATTGTATTATAGCCGCTTTGTTCTCTGGCAATATCAAGATAACCTTTATATTTTTCACTTTGAGTAAAGGCTAGAGCGTTATTTATTTGATAGGAAAAAATAATTGTCAATAATGAAATAAAAATTATGATTATACAAATTTTTTTGGCAGGTTTCATATTATTATTATCAATTACAAGAGCCAGCGCACCAGTTACTAGTTAAAGATGTACAACATTGTTCTCCTGGTCCGCAATGGCTGTCTTCTGTACATCTTGCGCAAAAACTCCAGGTAGGGAAATGCTGACAGTAAGGTTCGCTAGGATCAGTGCAATCAGTATTATATTGACATTCAAAGCCCTCTTGTAAATTTGCTGGCGTTCCCCCTTCGCTGGCAGTTTTAATAGTAGTGTAGACAAAATAAGTTATAAGATAGGCGGCAAGGATAATAAATAAACCAATTACTGCGCTAACTATCCGTTTGCGGGCTATACCGACTTTTTCTTCATTTCCTCCGGCTGTCATCCACTGAAAGCCGGAAATAATAATCAAAATCAAAAAGATTATGCCGACAAATCCTAATACATAAGCAATAACTCTTCCTATAAAGGTGTCAAAAAAAGTTTCAACATCGCCGCCAGTTTGATAACCTCCTCTTTCAGCTATAATATCAGAATATTTATCAATATCTAGGGCCAGTGTATTTATCGGTAAAATACAAAAAAGTATTAATACAGACAGAAACAATAGCCCTATCTTAGTTGAAAGTTTGTTCATGGAGTTAAAAAGCAGTTTATAATCTAGATAAAAGCTCTACTGATTAGCTGGGTAATAAAATAAGCAGCAGTTGTAATAGCCAGTCCAATAATACTATTAATTAACCTGGTACGTGATTTTTTAACCACTTCTTCATTACCTCCGGCTGTCATCCACTGAATACCAGAATAAACAACAATAATGAAAAAGATTGAGCCGATAAAACCCAAGATAATAGCTACCATTTGGCCAATAAAAGAAGGAATGGTTTCCTCGCCAACATTGGTAGAATAATCAGCGCCTTGGCCGATTGCCTTAAGATTATCTTCCAAAGGATCAGCTGCTAAAACAAAAGAAGTGCTTAAAAACAGAAAGAATAATATTAAAATGATTGTGAAGATTTTTTTCATTTATATCCAATATAATATTTTATTAATAAGTACATGCACAAAAGTTATCTATACAATTAACCGATCCACCACTACTGTAACATTCATTAGCCCAACTAGTACCTTCACAGTCAATGGGATCACTACAACTCAAAGAGGTAGACCCAGAACCAGCACCTATATCAATACTTTGTCTAAGTTTGGTAACTACAAACCAGGTTATAGCATAGGCAGCTACTACAATAATTAAGCCCACAGTAGCATTAACCAGTCTAGTCCGCGCTTTTTTAACCACTTCCTCATTACCGCCGGCTGTCATCCATTGGATACCAGAAGCAACAGTGATAACCAAGAAGATAACGCCTAAAAAAGCCAGAACATAAGAAATAATATTACCAACTTTTTCGGAAATAGCAGTGGCTTCTATGGGTCCGGCCGGACCATAACCACTGGTATCACCCACTTGGCCTAAACCCATTCTAATACAGTCCTGCAAAGACATTCCAGGCGGGCAAGTATCACTAACATCAATATTTTGAGCAAAAGATAAATTAGGGAACAAGAAATATCCTAGTAGAAAGAAAATTATTACAAATAAGATTTTGATTTTCATATTTCTTAATTAATAAGGGGAAGAACCATTTCCTACAGCAATGCCAAGTAATCTGAAGATGACAAAGTTGGTTAAAACAAAAGCAAAGAGAATAATAGCCAGACCAATAGCTGCTTGAACAATCATGTCACGTCCTTTTTTTACTTTTTCCTCATTACCGCCGGCTGTCATCCACTGAAAACCGCCATAAATAACCAAAACCAAAAAGATAACGCCTAAAAATCCTAGAATTAAGTTTATAATATAACCGACCATTTGCGTGGCAGTAATTTCCGTATTAATTTGAGCTTTTTGGGCAGTTAAATCTAATCCTTCTAAGGCCGCACTGGCAGGAGGCGGAGCTTCTTGAGCAAAAAGAGAACAAGGCAATAAAAAAGAAGCGGTTAAAAATAAAAACAGGGCAACAAAGCCCAACTGCCATAATTTATTTTTTTTAAATAAAAAGCTCATTAATTTAAGATTCAAATTATAAATAATTTATAATCCTTACAATTTATGCCTTATCCCGCCATACCAATGGCGGGACGGGATATAGTATAAATTGTAAATTTAACAAAATTTGTTATTAATGCTGACTATTATGGAGCAGGGATTATTGAGTGGCGGTTGAAATGGTACTAATGACATAAGTAGCAATAGCATAGGCAGCTAGAATAATTATTAAGCCAATAATACCCGCGCCTAAAAGTTTTTTAGCTTCTGCTACTTTATCTTCATTACCCCCGGCTGTCATCCATTTAAAACCACCTAGAAGGATAACAATTACTGCAATTATACCCAAGAAACCAAGAAGTACATTTAAAACAGAAGCAATGGTTTCTTTAAGATCACGACTACCTAAACCAGTAGAACCTCCAATCTCTATACCTAAAGATGCTTGAGCTCCCACCATTAGAGGGATTGCCCATAACAGGCCTCCGGCCAGAGCAATTAAATTTTTCTTTGTTAAAAATTTTTTCATTGTCTTCACCCCCTTCCACGTTTGGAAATTATATTCACTTAAGAATAAAAATTCCAGTGTATTATTTTATTTATTAATTAATAATGTGGATAACTTTGAAACCAATTTATCAATATAATTATACAATAATTGATTGTTTTTAGCTAGTTTTAGGTATAAGTTTATCCTGCGCCAAATTGTAAAGTTTGAAACACAGCTCTAAGAATAGCGTAACTAGCAAAAATAATAACTAGACCCAAAACAGCCCAAATTAAAGTGTCTCTGCCCTTTTTGATTTTTTCAGCATTACCCCCGGCTGTCATCCACTGAAAACCGCCAAGAATAAACATAATTAACGCTAAAATTCCAGTAAAACCCATAAAAGCATAAATAAGGCGGGCATAAATATCAATGGCAGTTAAACTTTCTGAACCCAAAGGATTTTCTAAATATGTACCAGATTCATTAGTGTTTTGCGCATAAACCAAATTAGCATTATATCCGATTAATAAATTAAACAGTAAAATAAAAATAATAAGAGCAACTGTTTTTTTAAATAAATTCATAGAAGATTTGTTTAAAATAATTTTATGGGTTAAGTTATTTGGGTTTACAACAGCTTTCTTCTGTTCCTGGGCAGTAAGCCGGACCTAAATTTTCATAAGGATCACATTGATCTTTAGTTAAACATCTGTATTCAGCATAAGGATTAGTACCGCCCATTTTAGCAGGATCCTTATAGGTTGCCCAATAATTACAAGCACTTTCTCCGGTGTTATTACAGCTTTGATTTTCACAATAATAACCATCTCCACAAGGACTGCCATCTGCCCGGCCAATACATTCATTTACTTCACTACAGTATCTGTACCAGATTTTGCCATTATTTCCAAAAAGTTTAATTTCATTTCCACCTTGCGGACTTACTAACAGCACAATAATAATATTAACTAACTGCCAGGCCACTAAAATAATAACCACACCTAAAATAGTATGTACTATACCTTGCCGCGAAGTTTTTATTTTTTCTTCATTACCTGCTGATGTTAGCCAGCCAAAAGCGTGCCAGACCATCAGTAATAAAGCCAGGCCTCCTACCACACCCAATACCCAACGGATAATATTAACAAAAGTGTCTAAAAAATCACAGATTCCGCAATTACCCGTAGTACTGCAGGCAGGTAAAATTTGCGCTTTAACCAGCAGTGGTAAAAACAACAAGCCAATTAGAATAAGAAAATAAATTAAAAGACTGGAAGGTTTAGGTTTCATTATAAAGTTAAGTTAATTTTTTTAGCAGTTAATTCCAGTAATTTTGTAGGTTCAGCGCTGTTGGGCAAAGTCTCAATAAGCTCTTTAAATATTTCTTCTGCTTTTAGAATATCCTTACCTTTATACCAGTGAGTAGCTGATAAAGTTTGGTTGGCAAAGACACTGATTTCCGGATCTTCTCTTTGTTTAGTAATTAAATTTCTTAAAGCGGCTGGCTTTTTTGTTTTTTCTAAGTATTTTTCTGTTTCATTTTGACTGGCAGCAAAAGTTAAAAAGCCCCAACTAGCATCAATACTTTTAGTTTTATGGGAAACAGTTTCTACCCAGTAATCAGTGTAATTAAGTGGGTTGGTAGCGCCTTGAATTTGGGTCATAGGAGCAATGCCAACATCCAGTTTTGGCGCTTGAGTTTTAATTAAGGGCAGATAATAGGAATAACCATAAAGCATAGCTAACTTTCCAGAAATAAAAGCTTCAAAAGCATTTAGTTGTTCTGCATTCCAAGAATATACTTCCTTGATAGGGTTGGCAAAATCAGTATAAAAGAGCAAAGCCTGCAGACCGGGCAGATTATCTCTTTCTTTAGTAGGAGATAAATGAAAATTAACTTGACCAGTACTGCTTATCATTTGTGTTCCGTTTTGCATCATTAGTAAAGAAACAATATCAAAGGCTTGAGGGACATTATTGGCTGTGCCTAAAGCTATAGCTGACTGGATAATGTTATTATTTTTATCCACTTTGGTTATTTTTTTTACAGTTTCAGCAAGCTCAGTCCAATTACCAGGAGGGACCGCTATGCCATTGCTATCCAAAATATCACGGTTATAATAAAGGACTAAGGTGTCTACACTAAAAGGTAGGCCATAAATCTGGCCATCCATAATAATATCATCATTAATTACATCTACAAATTTATTTTTAATGTCATTTAAAGAAAAAGTGGGCAGTTGTCTTACGACATCAGATATTTCGGTTTTGCCCAAAACTTTTTTAACCTCCCGAAAAGATAATTTAACACTGGCGGGCATAGGAGTTATTCTTTCTTGATACTTTTTTAGCCAAGTAGCAGGAATACTGTAGATATCCGGCCCCCTGTCTTCTGCCCAGGCTTCTAATAGTTTTTGTTCATATTCAGCATACCTGAATTTTTTATAAATGATTTTAATGTTAGGGTGCATGATATTAAAATCATCAATTAGGGGTTGCCAATCATCGCTGCTATCCCACACTCCCCAGTAAGATAATTCAATAGGTTTGGTTAAACTTAAAGGAGGTTTTTTGGTAGGCAAAAGTTTACAAGATAAACCAGAAGTCATTATTAGGACCGCTATAAGAACTAAAGTGATTATCTTTTTTTGTTTTATTAAGTTCATAAAATTAAGGTCTAAACTTTAAGTTTTTTGAGATATTTTCTAAATTCTTCTTTAATATCTTGATGGGTTAATGACAATTCTATATTGGCTTTAAGCCAACCCATTAAGTTTCCTGCATCATAAAGTTTACCTTCAATCTTTTTAGCGTAAATTGTTCTTTTTTGGCTAAGTTGCTGAATAGCATCAACCAACCAAACCTCGCCATTTTTACCTGGCTTCAATTTTTTCAAAAGAGGGAAAATATCAGGAGTGAGAATTTGTCCGCCGATTATAGCTAACTTTGAAGGAGCGAGTTTGGGACCGGGTTTTTCGACAACCCTTTTTATCTGATAGATATTTTTTTCAACTTCTAGGCCGTCAATAATGCCATACCTTTTTTGTCCTTCAGCATCTGTTTTAGTTACTGCCAAAACCGGGTCATGATATTTCTGATAAACTTTTATCATTTGTTTAATCCAAGAAGTTTTTCCTTGATAAAATTCATCTCCCCAAAAAACAGCAAAAGGTTCATTGCCAATAATTGCTTCGGCATTTAGGACGGGTGTACCATTTCCCAAGTGACCCTTTTGACGTATATAAATAAAGTTGGCCAGTTTAGCTATTCTTCTGATTTCCTGTAATTGTTTGATTTTTTTTTGTTTTATCAACCATTTTTCTAATTCCGAGGAATAATCAAAATGATCTTCCACTGCCCGTTTATTACTACTGGTAACAATGATTATATCTTTGATGCCAGCAGCCACACAACCTTCTACAATATATTGAATAGCCGGTTTATCAACGATCGGCAACATTTCTTTGGGCTGGGCTTTGGTTGCTGGTAAGAACCTTGTGCCAAAACCAGCAACTGGTATAACTGCTTTGCGAATTTCTTTCATAAGTTAATTTAATTATACAATTTATTAATTATTTAGACAACATTAGTTTATTATATTAAAAATAAATTTTCAATCAAATTTTAACTTCCTTGATTTAAATAAAAGCAGACCCTTTCTGGATCTACTTTTATTTTAGCTTAATTAATATTCTAATTGATTTACTTTTTCCCAGTTTGTTTCATCTAAAACAACCAATTTATCTTCTCCAACTATATAAAGATAATCATTAATATATAAAGCGCGTTTAGCCACAATATCACTGATTGCTTTTTGTAATTTTAATTCATTTCCTTGATAGGAGAAAATATAACCTCCTTGGCTGGCAGGCATAAAGAAAACTTGATGTTTGGCATCCTGCAAAAAAGCATGATGAGTACTAGAAACTTCAGACCAATATTCATTTAAAGTATATTTAGATATTTCAATGGGATTAGCAGGAGAAGTAACATCAAACAAAGATATTTTAACTTTATTATTTTCTTCTCCAATGCCTAAGATCTTATTTTTAGCTAAAGGATGAAGATACGAAGAATAACCAGGAATTTTTAATTCTCCTTTTAACTGGGGATTTTGGGGATTGGATAAATCCAGCACATAAAACGGATCAATGCGTCTGAAAGTAACTAGATATCCTTTATCTTCAATAAACCTTGCTGAATAAATTCTTTCGCTTAATCCTAAATCTTTAATAGCACCGGTCAATTTCAGGTTTTCATCAAGGACATAAAGATCATTGGCGCTTTCTGTAGTTCCGTTGCCAATACCTATACCAAACCAATTTCCGCCTACAGTGGTAGCTATTCTTAAATGATTTTGATATTCATCCAAAGAAAACTGATTTAAAAGTTTGCCCGGTATACTGCCATTAGCTAAAATTTTTAATCCTGCAACGCTAATTTTAATAATGCCTGTGTTTTCCAGCTCTCGAAAATGTTTTTTAGAATAATCCTGCATTCTATTGGTTAATTCATTTTCTATTCTTAGACGTTCGTCGCTATCCAGGGAGCTATAATATTTTTCCATAATTGAGCTAAGTTCAGTAAATTTTGCATTGTCGCTGATATCATAAGTTTGCAGTTTGCTTAATTTATCAATTAACCATGGTGGGAAAATATCCTGATTAAGACTGGTAAAATTAAAAATGAATTTAATTAAATCACCTGAATAAAAATAAGTGGAGTAAATGGCGTTTTCCGACATATAAATTACGGAATTATTTGCTGATCCTACAAAGGAAATATTATCACTGGTTTTGCCTTCACGGGGATCAAGTACACTGACATTATAAGTAACATCTACGGGTATGTTGATTGAAGGGTGATAAATATCAACGCAACTTACTGTTAAAGATTGTCCGTCAATTTTTAAAGGTTCTATAGGACAGGGATGAGGCGTGTTAATGGCCATTCTGGTAATCAGATAAATTTTATCCTGATACATTCTTGTTCCAATTAGCTGATTTCTATCGTCAAGCTCTACTATCCATTTTTCTATAGGGTTTTTAGGATTGCTAACATTATAGCCGTAAATTTTATCTCCAGAAAAAATAATCAGAATATTATCTTTAAGTAGCAGTTCACCATATTTATCAATAGTTGCGTCTTTTGCTAAATTAGTTGGCGGAAAAGCTTTAAGGGCAAAAGTATTTTTTGTTTCTTGAGGGGGAAGAATCATTTCTGGCAAGCCAATCCCTCCTTCCCATCTATAATCATAGTAATAACGTGAGGAAAAATATATTTCTTTGCCGTCGGTTTTAACAATATCCGGCTCATCAATTCCTGTGACCTGGACATTGGTTTCAGAAACCCTATCCACTGAATCAGTGGTAGTTTTTTGAAGTGAATCATCAGCTGTACCCATACCCATTGATTCTTCTAATAAGGATGCGGCAACTTCGCCGCCTACGCGATCCATGCCGCCAAACATTGATAAGTAGCTGGGAGTAGCTTCCAAATAATCTTTAAAATCCTGTTCAGAAGTAAAATTGGTTATTGTTCCGCTAGTATCAGAAATTTTTGTGTTTATCAAGTTATTCAATTGCACCAAGTCAGAAGTGAGCGGTTGACTGGTTAAGGTGAAATAAAGCAAGGTAAGGCTGCCAACAACCAGGAGAATAAGAATTCCCCAGATAGTACTAATTTCTTTGTTCATAAGTTTTGATTTAAGATTTAGATTATTATTATACCATTTTTATTCTAATTTATTTAGATTCGTTAATAGTTATTATAATTCGTCTTTCACGCGGACCAGAAAACTCAAACAAAACTACCCGCTGCCAGTTACCTAAAATTAATTCATTGTCTTTGATGGGTAGAATCAAAGAAGTGCCGATTAAAGAGGATAAAATATGGTCAGGCATATGCTCTGGATTATGCGGATGGCGGTAATTAAGTTTAGGTATCATTTCTCTAAAAGCGTTTAACATATCCAGATCTGTGCCTTGATCTAAATCGGCAGTACTAAGAGCGGCAGTGGTGTGGGTAAGAAATAAATAACACCAACCTTCTTTAATGTTTTTGATTAAATCATTAACTTGGTCAGTAATATCAACAACCTGTTTTTCGGTAGTGGTTTTAATAAGAAGTTGTTGCATTATAATTATAGGTAAATAAATCTTTAGACCAAATGTTTTTTGAACCAATTAGTGGCTTCTATAATTGCCTTGTTTAAAGCATTAATCTGGCGATATTGATGATCGCCGCCTTTAATCAGTAAAATTTTTTTAGGCGCTTTTAGCAGGTTATAAAATTTTTTATTATCAGAAATTGAGACTGCATTATCCTTTGTTCCTTGAATCATTAAAACAGGACATTTGATTTTATCAACATAATCTAAAGCTTTTGTTTTTTGACTGTCATAGTAAAAAGGGAGATTAAATTTCCAGTAGATGTCCCGCCCCTGGTCATATATATAAGCGTATCCACCTTTCTTCCATTTTGCTATTTGATCTTTTTTCCCAAAATACTTAGTTATTATTTTATAAAAATCTACTGCTGGTGAAAAAGCCACAACAGTTTTTACTATTTCAGGATTGTTAGCCGAGGCAATCAAAGTTACTCCTCCGCCTAAACTTAAACCAGCCAAGCCAATTTTTTTCTTAGCAACAAATTTTTGTTTTAATAAATATTTAGTGGCATAATCAACATCTTTTATTTCCTGGCTAAAGGTCATATCAGAATAATGTCCATCGCTTTCTCCCCAATTAGCAAAATCAAAACGTAAAACAACAAATCCATTGACACTTAAATTTCGCGAAAGAACAAGAGGAATGATTTGTTCCTTTGTCTGTTTAAAGCCGTGGCAAATAATCACCGCCGGATACTTTTTATTTTTATCAGGGATATGGATAATTCCTATTAATTTTTGTCCTTTATTATTCTTAAAAGAAATTTTTTTCTCTACCATATTCATATTATTTATTAACTTTGTAAATTTTACCATGGCCTGGAATAATATAATCAGCAATTTTTAAAATTCTTTTCCTGCTTTGTTGTAATTTTTTCTTGTCACTGGCATAAGGGTCTTTGGCAGGAAAATCTTTTTTCCAGAATACATCTCCACATATAGCTACTGTACCATCTTTAGTTTTGACCAGTAAAGTTACACTGTCATAACTATGGCCAGGAGTTTTAAACACTTTTATATTATCAGATAAAGGATTTTTATATTCCTTCCAAACATCACCTTGCCACCAACCCCAATGATCAAGTGACTTGGCATTTTTAAACATGCCGATATTTCGGTAATGGTCCATATGGGAATGGGTGATAAAAACGATATTTATCTCATCAACGTTTAAACCAACTTTTTTTAGTTTAGCAACTAACATTTTTTGGTTCGGTAAAGTCCCTGGATCAACAACAATATTTAAGTTATTATCCTGAACCAAAGTTATTGTTGAACAGGAACGTCCGCCAACATAATCAGCTGCATAACCTTCAATTAAAATTTTAACTTCGGCCATATGTTTAACTTGAGAATTAAAATAAATTTTAAGGGTGATATTAAAAATTCTAGTTAGTTAGGAAATTATCAATTATTTCTAGTTTTTTATTTGTTGCATCTAATTTTATTTTTGCTCCTAAGGGTATAAACGCATTATCGGTTCTGTGTCCAAATTCATTGATCCTAAGGATTGGGAATGTGTAGTCCTGTGTAATATCTAAAACAACATCTTCATAATTTATTCTTTTACCCTTTTTATCATGTTGCGGATCTTTATCAAAACCATACACATAACCTACTATCACACCTTTTATTTTATCAAAAGCACCAATAAGCTTTAATTGGGTTAATTGATAAATTGCTTTTCTAATATCTGTGCTCCAACCTTCCAAAAGAAGAATTGAGTTATTGAAATCAGGAAAAAATTTTGTTCCTGCAAGCTTTAATAATGACGTAACATTGCATCCAATTGTTTTTCCTTCTGCCTTTCCATCTCTTACGGTCTTCCAATCAGAATTTGGTAATATTTCTTTTTTATGTTGCATCAATCTATTAATAAACCATTCTTGTGAATATTCTCTATCAAAATCACAATTTCTTCCTATTTTTAAATCACAACTATTAAAAGTGATTAAGCCAGTAATTTTATTAATCGCTAGATGTAATACATCAATATCGCTCATACCCATAAAAATTTTTGGATTCTTTTTAATCCTTTCAAAATCAAGTAATTCTAGTAACTCAATGACCGTATTTCCTCCATGAGCACACCAAATTGCATTTATGGAATTATCTTTAAACATAGAATTAAGTTCTTCTGCTCTTGTTTGAGCAGACCCCCCAGAAACTCCATATTTATCAGTTTCGGTAATTTTATCGGAAAGCACCACATTAAAACCTTTCTTTTTAAGTTCTTGAACTCCGTTTTTAATAAGTTGTAATCTCGTTTGAGTAATAAGATCAGATGGCTTTACGACGCCAAATGTATCCCCCTTTTTTAATTGATTTGCATTCATATTATTTAGGATAACAATTTATTATTTCTTAAAATAAATTTGTAATGGTTTAGTAAGTCCTTCAACCATTTTTCAGAAATATTTTATAATCAGGATGTCTTAAAATACATCGTGAAGCCCCATATTTTTGATAGAATTCATCAATTGATTTTAACACTTTTTGTTTTATTAATATTATATCGTCATCAATATTTCCGTATAAATTTTGGGTTTCTAAAGCATAGGCACAGGTTAAAATACTGCCATCCGCACCTATACTTACACCATTTCTCATATAAGCACATTGTTCATCTTTGGATAATGTGCCCAATGGAAAACTTACATCTTCATTAATCGTAATATCTTTGACATTGTTATATTTTTTCCAAAATTCAGATGCAGAACCTATATTAATTGGTTTGTTTACAACAAATAAAACATCATCTTTACAGAATTTTTTTATTTTTTTAATCTGGTTGTAATTTTCATTATTTAAAACAAGATTGATTGCTAAATAAGTAATTCTGTAATTATTAAAAGAGTAGACTTTATTTTTATATACTTCTCTAGCTGTTTTAATATTTTTTATTAAGTTTTTAAAAGCGCCTTTTTTGTTTACATATTTATCATATTTATCTTCTTCAAAAGAATCAAGGTTTATTATTAATGTTGCATTATTTTGGGCGAGAAATAAAGCAAGTTCTTTATTCAGCATACTTCCATTCGTAAAAATATAAGGTATTAGTTTGATTTTATTTGCAAAAAAGATAAGCTCTTTAAAATTTTTATTAATAAGGGGTTCGCCCTCACCTGCTAATACTAAAACCCTCGCTCCAAGATTTTTACATTTCAAAATATAATTTTTAATTTTTTTCAGTTCCAGATATCCTTTTTTGTATTTTCTACGTTTGTTACAACATTTTATACAATTATAATCACACTCAAAAGGTAGATTTAACATTATATAATCAATTTTTTTTAATCCCAGTTTCTGTTCTTTATTTAAATGTGGAGCAGATCCTTTTAGAAGCAATTGTTTCATACCATTTAGGATAATAATTTATTTCTTTAAAAAATCAATAAGCGACATAATGATTTAATTAGTGGCGGAGGAGACAGCCCCGCTATTCAGCGGGGTAAAGATTTTTACTTAATTATTGGCGGTGGGTGGAGGATTCGAACCTCCGATCCCGTTGTGCGGGATATCGGTTTTCGAGACCGGTGCATTAAACCACTCTGCCAACCCACCTAAAATTCATTTTTTAGTTCAGTATTATTTTTTAAATTATATAAAACAATCACTGATCCAACTATTATCCAAAATAAAACAGCTAAATCATTTTTAAAATAAGGCACATCAAACAAACCATGCGCTAAAAGCGTTATCATAGCAGAAGCTAAAATCAAATTCAAGAAAGATTTTTCTTGGTGATAATTGCGATAAGTGAAAATAAAAAAGATGATTAAAAGCCAAATAATAGCAATTAATCCTAGCAACCCTGTTTCAGTCCAAAAGTTTAAAAAGAAATTATGCGGGTATAAAAATATTTCTATATGTTTGTTTAAATGATAAGGTTTTACAGCTGTTTGATAATTAGCCAGCCCTGCGCCTAAAATTGGTTTATCCTTGAGTAAAGTAGTTGTTTCTTTCCATTGCTGGGTTCTAAGTTGAATGTCAGAAGGAGCGTCAGTTAAATAATTTTGACTGTAAGAAATATACACTTTTTCCAAATATTTTTTGGACTGGGGCAGATTTAACAACAGGCCGGAAAATAACAAAATAATAATCAGAGTTATTAAACGAGTTTTTTTATAGAAAAAGAGCAGAAAAATTAAACCGCCAGCCAAGCCAATTAAGGCACCGCTGGATTTAGTCCAAAAGATAATTAGAAAACCCAAAGCCAAAACCAAGAGATTATAAATAAGCCATTTATTTTTTTTGTCGGATAAGAGATTAGTTATAGTCAAAATAAAAATTGGAGCAATAAAAAGAGCATTAGCATTAGGATAACCAAAAAAAGTAGTAATGCGCCGAGTTTCTGCCGCTTGCCAAAAAGGATTAGGAATAAGCCAGCCAGTAAACTTTTGAATTATAGCAAAGACGCCGATTACTAAAACTGTTAATCCTAAAATTTTTATAATTTTTTTTAAATCTTTAGTTGATTGAATATTGTAAACGAAAACTAAAAAGAAAAGTAAAACATCAATAAAATAAGCTTTCCATAGTCCGGCCGCCACTTGTAAATTGTTAGAAACAAAAACCGAAATTATGGAGGCAATTAAAAACAAGATAATTGGCCAGCGAAAAGAGCGGGGGATCAGATTTTTTTTAGTAGGCAAATAACGTTGGGAAAGAATGTTTTTAAAAATTTTTAAGGGATTAAAAGTTAAGTTCCTTTGCTTTTTTAATTTAATAAGCCAGACAATAAATAACAGCCAGATCATGCCTTCTAAAAGAGTAGTGGGAATACCTAAAATACTAAAGCGAATCAAATAAGAGGGTAATAGAGCAATAATCAAATAAATACCCCATTTGATATTTTTCCAAGATAGATAAATGAATAATAAATAAAAGAGGATAATTAAAAAATAGTTTAACATGTATTTATTTTAGCAAAATTAGGGTGATAAACAAGGTTTTATCCCTGCTCGCTTAGAGCGAGCAGGATTAATTCGGCTTGAAGTTTTTACTTCACTGATAGCTTGCAAAAACTTAGCCTCATTAAAAAAAACCGTTCTCTGGGGGAACGGTTTTGATGTTGATAGTGGATTGTATGAGGAAAATCTTAGGGAGTCGCTTTTGCCGGGAGACCTTCTTCTTGCAAGGAATCAAATAGGAGTAAACACCCATAAGCTAGACAGATTGTTGCCTCTATACCAGCTACAGTTTTTGGCAATATAAAATGAGAAAAAGCGATTACAAAAGCAAAAACAATTGCAAGGACGCCAACCCCAAATGCACTTCCTGGATCTTCGTAGAGATGAAAAAATAACAGATAGGTGGCCACAATTGTTGTTCCAAAGATTATAACGCTGGCAAGAGGTGTTATCCAAGGAAACCATTTTACAGCAAAACCACCATTGGCAATTCCAGTTAATAGTAAGATAATGCCAGCGATGAATACAGCCCGATCTTCTTTTGTTCTTAGGGTCATAACCCCCCCCTTTTTTGATAAATTGAATTTTATGGTGCTACGAGGATTTTATAATATCAAAAAGTAATTTTTTGTCAACGGCTTTAATTATTATCAAAGTTGCGCCATAAATCACTACGCCAATAAGAATTAACAGCAAAGTTGGCCAGTTGGGAAGTAAGTAGAGGACAGCCATCATTACTAATGCAGCCAGTGAACTTTTAAATAATACTTTAAAAGAAAAAGTAAGTTTGGTAGTTTTATAGAAAATAAACCAGGAACTTAAAACTATCAAAGTTTCTATAATGACTGTAACCCAAGCAGCAGCAAAGTAAGAATATTTAGGAATAAAGACAAAATAACCTATAAGTGAAAGAATGGCAGCAGCAAAGTAATATTTAAGCATTACTTTTTGTTTATTTAAAATAACCAAACCATAAGTAAAGATCGTACCAAGAAAGATGATGCCGGTAGCTAACATTAAAATAGGCAGGACGGCGCCGGATAGCAAAAATTCTTTGCCGGCAATTAAGGACATAATACCTTTAGCTAAAGGCAGACAGCCTAAAATCATCGGTATAGTAATGATAATAAAAAAATCAAGAGTTTTTTGGGTAATGGTTTTAAATTTTTCCAAATTTTTACTAACCCAAGCAGCAGTTAAAAGCGGCATAATCAAACCCATGAACATATGCGGGAAAGTAGTAATAATCTCTAAAATTTTATAAGGCGCTCCATAAATACCCACTACTTCCGCTGATTTATATAAAGAGAGAATAATAGTATCAGCTCTAAAATAAACCAGATTAAAAACAATACCCAAAGCTATGGGCCAAGTATAGTGGAAAATTTTTAACCAATATTTAAAGTCAAAAGACCATTGGACTTTGACAAATTTTTTGGTTAAAAACCATAAAATAACAAAATAAATAAAAGCATTGGCAATATTACCCAACATTAAATAAGGCAGGTTGCCTTTAAATAACACAAAAAGAATAACGACTATTAAAAATCCTAAGCGTCCGAATATTTCTGCTAAAGCTACCCGACCCATTTTGAGATATTTTTGAAAAAGGGAAGTGTGGATCTGTACCAAAGACATAAACAAAAAAGAAAGAGAAACAATCACTGCTGACCATTTTACTATATTAGGATAAGGGAAGACAAAAATTAAAAGCGAGCCTAGTCCTAAGAATATTAAAGCAGAGAAAAAGCGTAAAGTGAAAAAGTTACTAAAAATATAATTTTCTTTTTCAGGATTGGTAGAGATTTCTTTAAGACAGATTAAATAAAGCCCCATGTCAATTAATACTCCAAAAAATTGCATAAAAGCCAAAGCAGTAGTGTAATAACCAAATCCTTCCCGACCCAGATAGCGGGTTAAAAGCCCAATGGTAATTAAGCCTAAAAAAGTTCCGACAATTTTACCAATGATTTGCCAAAGAGTATTTTGGGCAATGATTTTAGCAAGTGGCATTTTTTAAGCAATTAAAATTTGACTGCTTTAAGTCAATAAGTCTTTGTTAATAAATAAATTTTATTCAGAAGCTCTGTGTTTTTCCCAGACTTTCTTTTTTATTTCTGCCATTAGTTCCGGTTGTTCTTTGAGTGATTGTTTGGCATTTTCCCTGCCTACTCCTAATTTAGTTTGTTCATAAGTGTAGCTGTTGCCGCTTTTAGTAATTATTCCTTGCGTTGTTGCTGTATCCAGAATATCACCAGCAATAGAAATTCCTTCATTATACATAATGTCAAATTCTGTAGTTTTAAAAGGAGGGGCAACTTTATTTTTAACCACTTTACATTTTACGCGATTACCAATGATTTCCTCGCCTTTTTTAATTTGAGCGGCGCGTCTCACTTCAATCCTTACAGAGGAATAAAATTTCAAGGCCATGCCACCAGTAGTAGTTTCGGGATTACCAAAAAAAACGCCAATTTTCATTCTGGTTTGATTAATAAAAATAATAGCGGTTTTGGTTTTACTGACAATGCCGGCTAGCTTTCTTAAGGCCTGGCTCATTAATCTGGCTTGCAAACCCATATGTCGATCGCCCATTTCCCCTTCAATTTCAGCCTGCGGGACTAAAGCCGCCACTGAATCAATAACAATAACATCAACAGAATTAGAGCGAACCAAAGTTTCGGCAATTTCTAAAGCTTGTTCACCAGTATCAGGTTGGGAAATAAGCAAATCATCAATATTAACCCCAATCTTTTTGGAATATTCAGGATCCAAGGCATGTTCTGCATCAATAAAAGCCGCGGTGTTGCCTATTTTTTGTCCTTCAGCCACAATATGCTGGGCTAAAGTGGTTTTACCAGAAGCTTCTGGTCCATAAATTTCTATGATTCTGCCTCTGGGTACACCTCCAACGCCCAAAGCAATATCTAGGGAAATAGATCCTGTAGGTATAACTTCCACCTTAAGGGTTTTGGCTTCTCCTAATTTCATTATTGAGCCATCGCCAAATTTATTTTTTATTTGTTCTATGGCTGTATCAGTGGCCTGACTTTTTTGTTTTGTTTCATCAATATCTTTTGGCATAAAATTTATGATTAATAATAAAATATTTTAGAATATTTAATCAGCAACATTTTATTGACGTAATACCGAAAGAGTAAAAGTGTTTTCTTTGCTATGTTCTTTTTTGGCAGAGATGGTAAAAGTATTTACCCCCATAGTTAAATCAACAGTTTTGGAAAAAAGACCATTTGGTTCAGGTAAAATTTCTTGGTTATTTATCATTAAACTGACTTCTGGTTCAGTTTGACCGATAATTTCAATATTAGATTGATCAGTGATAGTGTGGGTTTGAGGCGATTTAATTTTTAAAAGAGGAGGCGTGGAGATATTTCTTATTTCCCAACCCAGGTAACCTAAGCAGACTAAAAGCAGAATTAAAATAAGAAAATTGCGCAGTACTTTTGAGGGAAACCAAGCAGTTAAATGTTTACTGGGAATTTTTACTGGTCGCATTATAGGAAAAGTAAGCTGACTTTCTTTTTCTCGTTGATAAATTAAGAGTAGAATTTTTTCATTTAAAGAATATAACTTAGCCAACTTTTTAATAAACTGTTTGGTATAAATTGTTCCCGGCAGTTTATCATATAAACCATCTTCTATTATCTCTAGATATTTAACTAAAATTTGGGTTTTGAAAGAGACTTCATCCAGTGATAAATTATTTTTTAGTCTTTCTTCGCGCAAGATTTCTGGCAGAGGTTTGCTGGGAGATAATTTTTTATGGATAAAACCAGTCATTATAGAAAATAATTTAAAAATCATTAATTAATAGTTATTTTCTTTATCCGGAATTTCCTGGTCATCTTCCTCTTCCTCTTCTTCGGTTTCCTCTTCCTCTTCTTCGTTATTTTCCTTATAATCTTCCTCTTGGTATCTGTTAGTAGTTTCTTTTGCTATAGCTAAATCTTCCTCACTTAATAAAACCTCTCTAGGTCTGGCGCCGTCTGCTGGGCCAATCATGCCTTGCTCTTCTAGTAAATCTAATAATCTAGCGGCTCTGGCATAACCTACTCTTAGACGACGTTGTAACAAAGAGGCAGAAGCTTTGTCTGCTTTAAGAATAATATCTTTAGCTTCTTCTAAGAGTTCATCACCATCCTCGCCGTAGTTATTAAAGCCGGGCAAGCTTGTTTTAACCTGTTTTTCGGTAACTTCTTCTTGGTATGCTGGTTCAGCTTGTTCTTTCCAAAAATTAACTACATTTTCAATTTCTTCATCCGAAACAAAAGCACATTGCAACCGGCGAGGTTTAGAAACTTCTGCTGAAGTAAAAAGCATATCACCTTTACCCAAAAGTTTATCAGCTCCGCTAGTATCAAGAATAGTCCGGGAATCAATTTGGGAAGCAACAGCAAAAGCAATTCTGGAAGTGATATTAGCTTTAATTAAGCCGGTAATAATATCAACGGAAGGTCTTTGAGTAGCTACCACCAAATGAATACCTGTAGCTCTAGCCATTTGAGCCAGCCGCACAATAGCACCCTCCACATCGCGAGCAGCCGTTGCCATCAAATCAGCTAATTCATCAATAATCACAATTATATAAGGCAAGCGGTTAGTAATAACACTGGCATTGTAAGCTTCTATGTTTCGTTGGCTTAAAGCAGAAAATAATTTGTAACGTTGGTCCATTTCATTAACTACCCACCTTAAAGCATTGATGGTTTTGTCAACTTCCGTAATTACAGGAGTCAAAAGATGAGGGATGCCATTATAAGTGGTAAATTCCACTCGTTTAGGATCAATAAGAATTAAACGTAAGGTTTGTGGCGAATGCTGAAAAAGATAACTAATAATAATATTATTAATACAAACAGATTTTCCAGAACCAGTAGCTCCGGCAATTAACAGATGAGGCATAGAAGCTAAATCAGCTGTCCAAACATGTCCGGCTACATCTTTACCCAAAGAAAATAGCAATTGACCACGTTTTCTTTTGAATTCTTCACTGACTAAGACCTCTTTTAATCTAACCAAAGCAATGCTTTGATTGGGAACTTCGATACCCACTAAGGATTTGCCAGGGATTGGTGCTTCAATTCTTAAGGGGTGAGCTGCCAAGGATAAGGCTAAATCATTTTGTAAAGCTAATATCTGGGAAAGTTTAACTCCCTCAGCCGGCTTTAAGGTAAATTGAGTAATGGTTGGTCCAACATTAACTCCGCCCATTCCCACCTCAATACCAAAATTTTTTAAAGTCTTTTGAATTTTTTCTATATTGGCTTTAATGTCACCGCTAGTTGGTTTAGAGGTTCTATTATCAAGTAAATCTAGCGGCACTTCTACTTTAATAGATTTACCGCTAGCATAAGTTACTTTAAAACCTTCAGGAATTTGCCTTATTTTTTTATTAGAAGTTTCGGGGATCTTTTTGGTGGAGAAAAAGGATAACTCTTTGGTTTCTTTTTTCTCTTCTGTTAATATTTCTTCAGTTTCACTTTCTGGTTCTTCAATTTCAGTTTCTTCCCATTCCTCTTCAACGGTATCTTCTGATATTTTGCTAGTCAGTTTTCTTTTGATTAAAGAAAAAATATTAAGACTACTTGCTAAATTAGATAAAGAAGTATTAAAAGTGATTAGTAGAGAAATAATAAAAAGAGCTAGGAGAATTAATAAAGCTCCCCAAGGACTGGCTATTCTATGTAAAGGAGTGCTTAAAGCATAACCAATTGAACCGCCGCCTTTACCAGGAGTGAATTCAGAAGCAATATTATTGAATGTTATTATTAATTGTAATAAACCACAGAAACTTATTAGTGAAAGAAATAATCCAAAGTAGTTAATGAGTTTTGGTTGGTATTTTTGCGGATTCAATAAAATAAGAGCTAAAACAGTTAAAATTATAGGAAAGAGATAAAGGCCCCAGCCAAAAATAAAGCCTAAAATTTGTTTTAAATAAACTCCCAAATTTCCAGCTAGATTAAAAATGGAAAGAATAGAAAGCACAGCAATGACCAATAAAGAGATAATAAAAACTCCTTTTTTAGTTTCTGGAGCTATAGAAAGAGTTGGCTCGTCATCATGCTGACGTGGCTTTAAGTGGTAAGTTTTTCTTCTTCTTCTGGTAGACATTAAAAAGTTATTTAATGGTTATTTTGTAGACATATTCTAACATTATTTATAGGAAAAATGAAGAGTTAGTAAAAAGCCGGGAAATTGATAAATAAAAACAGGGTAGATAAGATTGACCCTGTTTTTAGTATTTGATTTTTAGCCAAAAAAGCCAGTGCCAGCGGGTATTAATCTTCCAATAATTACATTTTCCTTAAGACCCCTTAATTTGTCCACTCGGCCGGTGATGGCAGCATCTATTAAAATTCTGGCAGTTTCCTGAAAAGAAGCAGCAGAAAGAAAACTGTCGGTGGAAAGAGAAGCTTTGGTTATGCCTAAAAGTAATGTTTCACCAGTAGCTGCTTCACCCTTTTTCTTTTTAATAGTTTCATTTTCTTCAATGAAAAGCGAACGGGTAATAATTTCACCGGGCAAAAGGTTAGTATCACCGATATCTTTGATATAAATTCTGGAAAATATTTGTCTGACAATAACCTCTATGTGTTTCATGTTTAATTTTTGTCCCTGTGATGAATAGATATAAAGAATTTCTTTAATAACATATTTTTGTACTGCTAATTGTCCTTTGTGTTTGTAAAGTTCTTGGAGGTTGATACTGCCTTCGGTAATGGGGTCACCGGGATTTATCAAATCGCCGTCTTTTACCCATAAAGCTTGTCCTGGAGGAATAATAAATTCCTTAACAACTTCTTCTGGAGAAATTATTTGAACGTAATTGTCTTTAATTTTAACTTGTCCTGTTTGAGTGCTGAATACTTCTTTATGACTTTCTTTATGGATCATAATTACAGTACCGGCTTTAACAGTTTTATTTTCTTTAACCCGAAGATCAAAGTCTTCATTGATTAAGAAACTTTCTTTAACATGCCCTTGGTATTTTACTTTGATGATACGTTGATTCCGAATACCTGCAGGTACATCTTTATCAATAATAACCTGTCCGTGGACATTGGAAATAACAGCTTCTCTTTTAGGTGGACGAGCTTCAAACAATTCTTCTACTCTTGGTAAACCTTGGGTAATATCTATACCTGCTACTCCTCCGGTATGGAAAGTTCTCATGGTTAACTGTGTGCCTGGTTCACCAATACTTTGAGCAGCGATAATACCTACCGCTACGCCTTTTTCTACTGATTTATTATAAGCTAAATCGTAGCCGTAACATTTTTTACAAACACCTCTAGTGGATTTACAAGTTAATAAAGAACGGATATGAACACTTTCTACATCTGCTTTGGCTAAGCTTTTTAAATGATTAGCAGTTATAATTTCTCCGGCTTTAACTAAAACTTTTTTAGTTTTATTATCAATAACATTTTGTAAGACAGTACGGCCAAAAACTAAGGAAGAGAGATCTTCGCTGATTTCTTCAGCATCAGCTTTAGTGATAATTAACCCTTCTTTATCACCACAGTTATCTTCTATAATAATAATGTCTTGGGAAACATCTACCAACCGGCGAGTTAGATAACCAGCGCTAGCAGTTCTTAAAGCAGTGTCAGATAATCCTTTTCTGGTGCCATGGGTAGAGATATAGTATTCCAAAACATCTAAACCTTCCTGAAAATTAGCTTTAACTGGCAGTTCCATAATTTCTCCGGCTGGATTAGTCACCAAACCTTTAATACCCATAATCTGAATCATTTGTGCCCAGGAACCTCTGGCGCCAGAATGAATAATAGAATAAAGAGAACTATTAACATCAAATAATTGCTGGCAAAGTTTTGTTATTTCATTTTTGATTTCACCCCAAACCTCTATTACCTTAACGTATCTTTCTTTATTGGTTAATAAACCTTTTTCATATTGTTCCTGAATTAATTCAACCTTTTTTTCTCCTTTTTCAATGATTTCTTTTTTCTGTGGCAAAATTGGTACATCGTCCATACCCCAGGAAAGTCCAGAAGCAGTAATATGTTTATATCCCAAAGTTTTCATTTTATCCAAAAATTCAGCAGTATTATGCTGGTCATACAATTCTAAACTTCTAGCTACTAAATCCTTTAATCTTTTAGAGGTCATTTCTTCATTAATAAACTGCAATTTTTCCGGAAGTATTTTATTGAAAATTATTCGACCAACAGAAGTTTCAATTAATTGTCCATTAATTTTAACGGCAATACGGTCATGTAAACGAGTATGGTTTAAATCATAAGCTAATTGTGCTTCCTCAGGAGAGCTAAAATATTTTTTCGGTTTATCCTGCTTGGGATTAATAAAGGTTAAATAATAACAACCCCAAACAATGTCTTGATCTGGAGAAGCAACCGGCTCACCAGTAGCGGGTTTTAATAAATTTTTAACAGACAACATTAGTTGGCAGGCTTCATTTTTGGCCTGTTCAGTCAAAGGTATATGCACAGCCATTTGATCGCCGTCAAAATCAGCATTAAAGGCGCGGCAAACCATAGGATGAATCTGAATAGCTTTACCTTCAATTAAAATAGGTTTAAAAGATTGAATACCTAAACGATGTAAAGTAGGGGCACGGTTTAAAAGGACATGTGATTTTTTGGTAATTTCCTCTAAAATATCCCAAACTTCTGGCTGATCCTGTTCAATATATTTATTGGCGCTACGAACATTATGGACTAATTCTCTTTTAATCAGTTCAGAAATAACAAAAGGTCTAAAAAGTTCTAGAGCCATAGTTTTGGGCAAACCACACTCATCCATTTTTAAACTGGGACCAATAACAATAACTGAACGACCAGAGTAATCAATACGTTTGCCTAAGAGATTTTGTCTAAAGCGGCCTTGTTTGCCTTTGAGCATATCAGCTATACTTCTAAGCATCCGACGTTGTCCAGTAGAAGCAGTCACAGTTTTACCATGGCGGGCACCATTATCAATTAAGGCATCTACTGCTTCTTGTAACATTCTTTTTTCATTGCGTTGAATAACTTCGGGTGCTTTTAATTCCTGTAATCTTTTAAGACGGTTATTACGGTTAATTACCCGGCGGTAAAGATCATTAAGATCTGAAGTGGCAAAACGTCCACCGTCAAGTTGTACCATAGGGCGAAGATCAGGAGGAATAACCGGGACAGTAGTTAAAATCATCCATTCAGGACGGATTTCATTAACAATAAGACTTTTAATAAGTTTGGAACGTCTAATTAATCTTTTCTTTTTAGAAGGAATGGCTTTAACAATCTCTTTATCTAAATCTTCAGTTAATTTTTCCAGATTAATTTCTTCTAATAATCTGTGGACGGCTTCGGCTCCAATGCTGGCATCAAAAACATGTCCGTATTTAAGAGAAAGATCACGGTATTTGGTTTCGGAAATTATTTTTAAAAGTTTAAGTTCTTTTAATTCGCGTTTAGCAGTTTCGGCGGCTTCTTCCAAAGTTTTTATTTTACTATCTCTTAAAGAGTTTAAAACTTCAATTTCTTTTTCAAAACTTTGTTGAAGAACCAAACGTTTTTCCTCTTTTTCTACATTGGCTAAAGCTTCAGCTCTTTTTTGATTTAATTCATTGAATTTTTGCTCTGATTCTTTTTCAATAATCTTATGTTTGCTTTTAAGTTCATTATGAATTTGTTCCAACGTTTGTTGTCTTAAATCTTCATTAACTTTGATAATTATAAAGGAAGCAAAATAAATAATTTTTTCCAGTTCTTGGATGGAAAGATTTAAAACTAAACCAATTTTTGAAGGAATACCTCGTAAAAACCAAATATGGGAAACAGGAGCAGCTAAATCAATGTGTCCCATCCTTTCGCGGCGAACAATAGAGCGAGTAACCTCTACACCGCATTTATCACAGATAATACCTTTATAACGGATACGACGGTATTTACCGCAGTAGCACTCCCAATCTTTAGAAGGTCCAAATATTCTTTCACAGAATAGACCATCTTTTTCTGGTTTTTGCGTACGATAATTAATAGTCTCTGGTTTAAGAATTTCACCATGAGACCATTGATGAATAATTTCTGGGGAGGCCAGCTTTATTTTAATAGCTTCAAAATCCTGAACTACTCCAGGTATATCCTCCATAAAAGTTGTTTTAGTTGAAGATGGTGTTGGCATATAAATTTAAGTTTTATCTTCTTCTGGGGTCTTTTTTGATTTAGTTTCTTGTTCTTTTCCTTTAAGTAATTCTACATCCAAGCACAGCCCCTTAAGTTCTCTAACTAAAACATTAAAAGATTCAGGCACAGCCAGTTTTTTGATAGGTTCTCCTTTAATTATTGATTCATAAGCTTTAGAACGTCCAGCTACATCATCAGACTTGATAGTTAGGATTTCCTGAAGAGTATGAGCAGCGCCATAAGCCTCTAAGGCCCAAACTTCCATTTCGCCAAAACGTTGTCCGCCGCCTTGGGCTTTGCCGCCCAAAGGTTGTTGCGTAACTAGAGAATAAGGTCCAATAGAACGTTGATGTATTTTATCCTCCACTAAATGATTTAATTTTAGCATATAAATATAGCCCACAGTGGTACGTTTATTAAAAGGTAAGCCAAAGCGACCGTCATAAAGTTGGGTTTTACCATCTTCGGGCCAGTTAGCTTTTTTTAACTCTTCTTTAATAGTGGCAATTTTCACTCCATCCAGGGCTGGCGAAGCTACTTTATAACCCAAAATTTTAGCAGCCATACCCAAATGAGTTTCTAACAACTGACCTAAATTCATCCGAGAAATAACACCCAAAGGATTTAAAATAATATCAACCGGTGTACCGTCAGCTAAAAAGGGCATATCTTCGGTTGGGACAATCCGGGAAATAACACCTTTATTACCATGACGACCAGCTAATTTGTCGCCTGGCTGAATTTTTCTAAGTTGAGCAACAGTTATTTGAATAGTTTTAATCACTCCAGCAGGCAGTTTATCGCCTTGGGTGCGAGAAAATATTTTTATATCAATAACTTTACCATGTTCACCATGTTCCAAATAAAGAGAACTGTCGCGGACATCTTTGGCTTTTTCACCAAAAATAGCACGTAATAATTTTTCTTCGGCCGAAAGTTCAGTTTCACCTTTAGGGGTAATTTTACCAACTAAAATATCACTAGCAGTTACTTGAGCGCCAATGCGCACCACACCCTCTTCATCTAAATCTTTAAGTTTTTCTTCACTAACATTAGGAATATCCCGCGTCACAACTTCTGGTCCCAATTTAGTATCACGGACATCAATGGAGTAATCTTCTATATGAATAGAGGTGTAGCGGTCTTCTTGGACTATTCTTTCTGAAATTAAAATAGCATCTTCGTAGTTGCCTCCACCCCAAGACATAAAAGCAACTAAAACATTTTGACCTAAAGCCAATTCACCTTGATCAGTGGCGGCGGCGTCGGCAATGATATCACCCTGTTTTATTTTATCACCACATTTAACCAAAGGTCGTTGATTCATACAAGTAGAAGCATTAGAGCGGCGGAATTTGCCTAAATCATAAACATGTTCTTCTTTTTTTTCTTTAATAATAATCTGATTACTTTGCACGGCTGTAACTTCGCCGTCTGCTTCAGCTACCATTACTTGTCCAGAATCTTTAGCAGCGCGATGTTCTACACCAGTACCGATTAAGGGGGCATCAGCAGTTATTAAGGAAACAGCCTGACGTTGCATATTAGTTCCCATTAGCGCTCTAACCGCATCATCATGTTCCAAGAAAGGAATCAAAGAAGTGGCAATAGAAATAATCTGATTGGGCGCTACATCCAGATAATCAATTTTAGCTACATTATCAAAGGAAGGTCTGCCATTAATTCTCATTTCTACATATTCATTTAAAAAATAGCCATTTTCATCAATAGGTGCTGTGGCAGCAGCAGTTACCGTCCGTTCTTCGGTAAAGGCATCCAAGTAAACAATTTCATTAGTGACTATTGGTTTAATTGTTATGGAAGCAATTTGTTTATATTTGGCTAATTCTTCAGCTTTATTTTTATTGATAATTTCCTCGTTTTTAACAATAACTATTTGTGTTTCTGGATCAATAATATCTCCACGGGTAATTTTATTAGTAGTTATTTTAGGATCATTTTCCACATCATGAAGCACTTTTCTAAAAGGCGTTTCTATAAAACCATAATCATTAACCCTTCCATAAGAAGCTAAGTGTCCGACTAAACCAATATTTGGTCCTTCGGGCGTGGCAATGGGGCAGATTCTGCCATAATGAGTGCGGTGAACATCCCTAACTTCAAAGCCAGCTCTTTCTCGGGAAAGTCCTCCAGGGCCCATGGCTGAAAGTCTTCTTTTATGCTCCAGTTCAGCTAAAGGATTTGTTTGATCCATAAACTGGGAAAGTTGAGAGCTCATAAAGAATTCTTTAATCGTGCCAATAACCGGTCGGGCATTAATCAATTGATTGGGAGTTAAGGTATGCATATCCAAAGTACTCATTCGGTCTTTAATAATTCTTTCCATGCGAGCCAACCCCACTCTAAATTTATTTTGCACCAGTTCTCCAATAGCTCTGACACGGCGATTTCCCAGATGATCAATATCATCTGCTTCTTTCTGGCTTATATTTAAACGAATAATTTCTCTGATAACCTTGATTAAATCTTCTTTTCCTAAAACCCTATTTTCTTTATTAATGGGCAACTTTTCGTTAAATTTTTTATTAAGCTTATAACGTCCGACTGTGCCAAAATCATAACGTTCAAAATTAAAGAACATGGCATAAATCAAAGATTTAGCATTATCAACAGTAGCTAAATCTCCGGGTCTGATTCTTTTATAAACTTCTCTTAAACCTTCAGCTTCGTTTTTAGCCGCATCTTTGGCTAAAGTATTTTTGATATAGTTAATCTCTGGCAGAGTTTCCACTTCTTTAAAAAGTTCTATAATTTCTTCATTAGTATTGTAACCAAAAGCTTTAAGCAGAGAAGTAACAGGTACTTTTCTTTTGCGGTCAATTTTTACGTAGATTACATGATTTGAGTCAGTTTCCAGTTCTAACCAGGCACCGCGATTAGGAATAATTTTGGCGCCGTATAATCTTTTGCCGCGAGAAGTTTCTGAAGTAAAAAAAACACCCGCTGAACGGATTAATTGTGAGACGACTACTCTTTCAATACCATTTATAATAAAAGTGCCTCTGTTGGTCATTAAGGGGAAGTCGCCAAGATAAATTTCCTGCTCTTTGATTTCGCCAGTTTTTTTATTGACCAATTTTACTTTAACTCGCAAAGGAGCATCATAAGTAATATTTTTGCTTTGGGCGATTGTTTCACTGAATTTAGGCTCGTCTAAATAATAATCATCAAAATAAAGCTTTAGATCACGGCCAATAAAATCTTTGATGGGTGAAATTTCGTCAAAAAGCTCCTTAAGACCGATATCTAAAAACCATTGGTAAGATTTTTTTTGAATCTCTATAAGGTCAGGTAGGGGAGTGTTAATTTTGGACGGCTTAAAATATTTCCGCAAAGGCGCGGTTTGGGACATATTAAAAAGCAAATAAATTATTAAAAAATATCACCCTATTTGATGATAGGGGCAATATAAAAGGCTGACTTTTACACAGCCAGAGAACAAAACATAGTGAGATGATACATCAAAAATAAAGAATTGTCAATAGTTTTAGCCAAATTTTAGTAATTTCGCTAATCTTAGCCAAAAATTATTTATTGATTTTATTTGTTATTAGATAGAGAAATTAAATTTTTGTCAAATTCAGTAGAGGCAAAACAAAAAATCAGCTAAATTTAGCTGAAAAATAGATGGTTATTGAGAGTTTATCCACACTTCGCCTTGAAACCCACTTACTTTGCTTGAGTTTCAAGGCTCAGTGCAAGCAGTATTTTGTTTAAGGAGAATTATTTATTTGATTTAGATTGGTAATTTTTTCTGGAAGATGATCAATTCCCTTAAATTCTTTAATTGGAATTAATTTTATTTTGTCTTTTATTTCAGGTTTAACATAAGTAATTGTCATTTCATTAATTCCACCAATACTTTCACAATCATCTTCAATTAAAATATCCGGAATAGTTTTTTCAACTACATCTTTATATTTTTCATTCTCTTGGCGGAATAAGAATTGACTATCAGGAAAATCATATCTCTTGAGAACATTCTTAATATCTTCAATCTCATTTTGTTTTCTTCTAGAAGTCAGATATAAAATTTTTGCGCCTTGATTTTTCCACATTGTCAATTTTTTAACTGCATCACCGATTGGAATATATGAAGCATAATTATGTACAGATTTTTCATTATCTTTAACTTGTTTAACAATTTCTTCCCTTGAATGACCAGCAGCATTTTTGTGCATAATAATCGTTCCTTCAGTAAAGATCAATATCTTCATAAATTTAAAATATTTATTTAACAAGTGAATATGCTTATCTACTTACGGTAGTAAGAATACCAGAGCCAATTATAACAAATAATAATCCCAACACTTTTATTAAAGTTATTGATTCACCCAAAAAGAATCCGATTAAAGCTGCAATGGCAATACTTCCGCCAATAATTATTGGCCCGCCAATAGAAATCGTGAGACCAGAGCCGTATGCTTTTAAAGCAAAATAATCAATTACCAAAGCGCAAGCTCCTGCCAAAACCGCGAACAATATTCCTTTTGGATTTGAAAATAGCGTTGTTGTTTTGATTCTTGGTAGTAAAAACATTAATCCCAAAATAGCAGCGGTGAGGGAAATGATTATTGCTCCGAACAAATAATTAATTTTATTGGCAGCTTGTTGATGAAGAACCGTCCAAGCTCCAAAAGCAGTTGCGGCAATGATGGCAAATATAATTCCTGGATTCATAATATTTTGATAATTAATAATTAATAATTAATTTTATAAATAACTATTTTAACAGTTCTTTAACTATTTCCCTGTCATCCCAAGGGATTTTTTTATTGTCAGCAACACAAATAAATTGTTCAGCGCCTTTGCCGGTTAAAAGCACTAAATCATTTTTTTGAGCCAGTGACAAAGCATAACTGATTGCTTCTTTTCTATCCATGATTTTAAAAAGATTATGGTTTAAAACTTTACCGGCTTTTATTGCTCCTTGAGCCACTTCATTAATAATAAGTTGAGGATCATCATTATAAGGATCTTCATTGGTGACAATTACATAATCAGCTTTACTAGCTGCCAAAGCGCCTAAAACTGGCCGGCGGGCATGGTCGCGTCCGCCGCCGCAAGAACCTAAAACATGAATAATATGATTGAATTTAAAAAGATTTAAAGTTTCGTATAAATTTTTCATTGATTCTGGTTCTGGTGCATAATCAACCATTACTTTAAAGTTCTGACCCTGATCAATAAATTCATAGCGGCCAGATAATACCTGATATTTGATTAAAGCTTGTTTGATTATTTCTTCTTTAATTTTTTGAGTGTTGGCAATAGCAATAGCCGCTAAGCAATTATAAATATTTACTTTGCCCAAAAGATTATTTTTATAAGTTGATTCTTCAATTTTAAAGAAAGTGCCGCTGGAAGTTAATTTAATGTCTTCTGCTTTAAAATCAGCTTCTTTGTTTATAGAAAAAGTAAGTTTTTGATCAGCTTTAAAGTCTAAAAAGAAACTGCCAAATTCATCATCATTATTAATAATTATGGTTTTATCAATAATTTTTCCTTTAATATTTTTTTTAGGTTTATGAGTAAGATGTTTGAACAGTTTTGCTTTGGCTTGTTTATAATTTTCAAAACTGCCGTGCGTTTCCAAATGTTCCGGCGTTAAATTAGTAAAAACTGCTATATCATAATTAATGCCCAAATGCCGGTGTTGCTTAATGCCTTCGGAAGAAGTTTCTATAATGGCATGACTACAATTCTTTTTTAACATTTGTTTTAAAAGTTTTTGAATGGCAAATCTGCCGGGCATGGTCATTTTTTGATCATTAAGCCAGATTTTATCAGCCACTTTAAAATTAATGGTACTGGTCCAGCCCACTTTATGTCCTGCTTCTTCCAAAATATAGCCAATTAAATTTACCACCGTTGATTTGCCATTAGTGCCAGTCACTCCAATAACAATCAGTTTATTAGAGGGCCGACCGTAAATAAAAGCACCAACTAGAGCTAAACTTTTATGATAAAGATCTAAAATAAATTCAGGAACAAGTTTTTTTATAAAGGATTTCATCAGTTTTTAATCATTTGATTTTATGCTGGAGATTTTTGAGCATACTTTTGATTTCGTCTATGTTTTCACTTGATTTTTTATCAATTTGATAATCTGCTTCATCTCTTAAATCATCTTTTTTGGCTTGACGGCCTTGAGCCATCAATAAGATACTCATTAAAATAATAGCTTCCAAGGAAACTATTAAAGTGAGCGTATTAATGTCCATTTTTAAAACCAGCCATAAAGCAAACCAGATAAGATGGAGCATCAAAAAATTCCAGGAACCGCACCATTGGGCGATGTAGTCTGTTAGTCTTTCAGTTTTAGTGGGAGATTTTTTTCGGTATTTGTCTAAGCGATGATGATAAGTTCTCATTTTTTTATTTATTATTTTTTAAAAATTTGCTGACAACAGAGATATCATCTGGCTTGCCAAAATCCAGCCAGTAATCATTTATTTTTTTAACCTTAACTTTTTTTTCATGAGCTAGTAAATTTATGGCATCAGTTAGTTCATATTCTCCTCTGATAGATTTTTTTGTTAAAGCAATTTTGGAAAAAATTTCAGGCGTAAATTTATAAAGACCGGCATTAATTAAATTGCCCGCAAATTCTTGGGGCTTTTCTTTAATGTTGATTAAATAATCATTTTCATCCGTTATTAAAACACCATATTTTTCCGGATGTTCGCTAAAAAAACCTGCTAGATAATTAAGATTATCGTCAATCATTATACTTTTTAGATCAGCCACTGACCACAAATTATCACCGCAAACCGCGACAAAATTTTCCTTATTAATTTCCTGTTCTATACATTCAATGGGGCAAGCTGTGCCATATTTATCTTTTAATCTGCTAAATTGGTTAACAACTGTAACTGGGAATTGATCCTCAAACTTATTCAAAACTTCTTTCATTATTTTTTGCTGATAACCAATGACCATAATAATTTCCTTAAAACCTGCCTCTTTTAATCTGTTGAGCAGATAATATAAAAAAGGTTTACCATTGATTTCAATAAGATGTTTGGGTTTGTCTTGCGAGTGATGAAGCATGCGCGTGCCGCGACCAGCTGCTGCTACAATTACTTTGTTAATCATATTTTTGCAGTTAGGTACTAGGGATTAGTAATTAGGTGTTTTATTAATATTTAAATAATAAATTAACTTTTCTAAAAATTTTATACATTTTATACCAAAAAGGTTGAAAAATAAAGTCAAAAGTTCCAGGATAAGAAAATTCCTGTCCGCCAAACCCTTTTTTAAATCTGGTAATGCCTGCCCAAGGATGATGCGGATCGCGGGTAGGAGCAATGCCGTGTAAATCATAATAATGATAACCTGAAGTTTTAGTATTTTTAATTACTTGCCATTGCAATAATAAGGGAGCCATTAAAGAGCGATGTTTATAGGATGAAGCACCATGCAGATAAGTGGCAGTGTCACCAAAATAGCCAGCCATTAAAGTGGCAATTATTTTTTTCTCATACAGGGCCAGCCAAATTTTAAGATGAGGAACTACTTTAAGCATTTGTTGGTAATAATTTTTAGAGTGTAGCCGAAAACGATCCCGCTTAGCAGTTTGTTCAAAAAGCGGCCACACCTTGGTAAAATCAGACAAAGAACCCTCTTTAATTATTATTCCTTTTTTTTCTGCTAGCTTTATATTATATCTGGTTTTGTGATGTAAATTTTTACTCAAAATTTCTTCTGTTTGAGTGAGATTTATAATCAGTGTTTGGGAAGGTTGAATGTCTTTAGTAGGGGAAAGATGAGAGTCAGTTAAAACAAAGTCAAAAGTCGGTTCAAAACGAAAAAACATTTCTTCTTTTGTTGAAGTTTGGATGGTGATATCCCTAGTTTTTTTTAAAAACAATTTAATAATCTGCTCATTATTGGCAAGATTTTGAGCGTTAATTACTGGACCCCTGGGGCAATATAAATAACTTTTGCCTAAAGGTAGGCAATGTTCAATAATTTGAGCGGTGGCAATTAAATTTTCATTTTCAATAATACCAATTCGCCAAACTTGATGGCCTAATTGTTGTTGAAATTCACCCCAAGCAAAAGATTGAAGAAGTTGGCTGGGTGATTGAGCGAGGCCAAAATCATCCGATTTATTTT
>JAHITV010000034.1 GCA_018817315.1 Patescibacteria group bacterium | reverse complement strand
ATTAATTCTTTTTCTTCTTTGGCTGCTAATTCCAAACGTTGACCTTGTTGGTATGCTGAAATTGCTTCTTGCCTTTTTTTGGCCTCTCTTTTTAGAACTTTTATAATATCCTCATCAGCTAACTCTGATTTTTTTTGAGCTATACTCTCGTTTTTAATAGATGATTTTATTAAACGCAAAACATTCAGAACTTCCTTCTGTTTATTTTTAAAAGCCGTTAGAAAATCACTTTCAATCTGCTGTTCAAGTTTTGACATAACCACTTAATATTCTTTTATAAGTTATCTTTTTTTCTTAATGGTTATCTTTTTTCTTGCTTCTAAAAATTCATCTAATTTACCGGTTTTTCTTAAATATTCTCTTTGTTTCTTGATTCCTTCTTTACGAATAGCTTTTAACTTTTGAGCTCTTTTATTCAAGGGCTTTCGATGGTATTTCACCTTTTTAGCCTGCAAGACTCTGCCGCTTTGAAGAATCTTTTTGGAAAAACGCCTCATTAAAGACTCAAAACTTTCACTATCCTTCCTTTTTACCTCAACCACAAAGTTCACCTTCCTTTCTATATAATAATGTATTTTTAATAATAATTAAATTAAATATAAAAACTTTAATCAAACACAAAATTAAAGTGTTATCACTTATAGTGATAACACGATTTGTAAAAATAGTCAAATTTATCTTATTAACAATTATTGACAAAAAAACAGAGTTACTCTTTATCTGGCACCTCGCTTGCGGGGTGCATGGATTTATTTTTATTATCTAATTTAATATTTACTATGGCTAATTTCTCTAAACGTTTTTTAATTTCTGGAATTACTTTCTGGTAATCAACAATTTCTTGAATACCGCCGTCCATATCCCGAATCATAATGGTTCCGTCAATCATTTCCTTTTGTCCTAAAATTAAAGCCAGCTTTACTCCTAAACGGTTAGCTATTTCCAATTGAGGTTTTAAACCATTTTTAGAAAAAGCTTCTCTGACTTTAAAACCCGCTTTAGTTAATTCTTCAAACAAAACCAAAGCTTTCTTGCGAGCATCCTCTCCTAATTGAGTTAAAAGTATATCACAAGAAGGAGGTGTAGGAATTTTTATATTTTTTTCCTTAATTTGCAAAATAAGACGTTCAATTCCTGAAGCAAAACCCAATGACGGCGTTGAACGACCACCTAAAAGTTCTATTAAACCGTCATACCTTCCTCCGCCGCCTAAAGCGGTTTGACGACTTTGTTCTTTATCACTATCAGAAACTTCTACAGGAGTAACTTCAAAAATTGTACGAGTATAATAATCTAAACCTCTAACAATAGTGGGGTTTAAAATGTACGGCACTTCTAATTCGTCCAGATATTCTAAAACCCGAATAAAATGATTTCTACATTCCTCGCACAGATAATCAACCTGCTGTGGCGCTTCTTCAATAAAGGACTGATCCTGCTCTTCCTTTGAATCCAAAATACGTAAAGTATTTTTTGCCAATCTCTTTTGAGAAACTTCACTTAATTTTGAGCGGTGCTTTTTAAAATATTCTTTTAAAACCTGTTCATAATCCGGGCGACAAATAGGACAGCCAACACTGTTTATTTGGACATTAACTTCAAGTCCTATCACACAATTTATCTTATAAGCAATTTGAATAATCTGCGCATCACAAACTGGATCCTCTTCTCCAATAATCTCAAAATTAAACTGATGAAACTGACGATAACGTCCGGCTTGAGGTTTATCATAACGAAAACAAGGACCAATGGTATAAACTTTAATTGGCTGAGGCAAATCTAACATGCCATGCTCAATATAAGCTCTCATAATGCCAGCTGTAAACTCTGGCCGCAAACTAATATTCTCGTTTCCCTTATCAACAAAGGAATACATTTCTTTTTCCACGATATCAGTAGCTTGCCCTACTGAACGGGAAAATAAATCAGTGGCCTCTACCACTGGAATATCTATCCTCTCAAAACCGTATTGCCGAGCTATCTTTTTTACTTCACTAATAATATACTCCCAATATTTCTGCTCTGCCGGTAAAATATCTTTCATTCCTTTAATTAACTGAAAAGTTTTCTTTTTAACCTCTTTCTTGGTCATTAGTTTATAAAAATAAAGTTAAATAAATTTAGTTAAAATTATAAACAGGAGTTTTAAAAAAGGAAAAACGATCCAAAGGTAAAGCGCGTAAAAAAACCTTTCCTTGTATCCGTTCTACTTCAACAGGGCCAAAACTCCGTGAATCCAGGCTATTACCACGGTTATCGCCAACTAAATAGTATTCATTATCTCCTAAAGTCACCTTGGATTTATCTCCGGGAATATAAACAGGATTAACCAAATAATCTTCTTCGCTCAACTTAATGCCCTCCTGATGAAAAGAATCATAAATATAAATTGAACCGTCTTTTATTTCCACGCTTTCACCTGGCAATCCTATTACTCTTTTAATATAATAGACGGTCGGATGATTGGGTGGACGGAAAATGACCACATCACCTCTTTGAATATCAGAAAAACGATAACTTATTTCATCTACTACTAGATATTCCCCGTCATGAAAATTCGGCAACATCGAAGCTCCTTCAACAATAAAAGGCTGGACAACAAACATCCTTACAGGAATAATGATTGCCAAAGAAATAATAACAACTTTGGCAACCTCCCAAATAAAATCAAAAGTTTTTTTTAAATTAGAAGGTCCTCCTATTGGTTTACCATCTAGATCATTCTGTTCTTTAATGGTATTTATGTCTCTAATAAAATCATTCATAATTAATTTAAATTATAACTTAAATTTGCCTAGAATAAGATAAATTTAACACATCTAAAAGAAAAAATCAAGGGTGCAAAGCGGCCTTTGTTAAATCTTTTTAACTATTCCTTTTCTTGCGTCAACTTCTACTCTATCACCATCCTTTAACACTTGAGTTGCAATCTTAGTAGCAATAATACATGGCTTTTTCATTTCCCTGGAAACAATAGCGGCATGGCATAAAATTCCGCCTTCATTGGTGACAAAAGCAGCTGCCTTTTCCATAGCTGACACAAAGTTAGGAAAAGTCATCACTGCTACTAAAATATCACCTTGTTTCACTTTTTTAATATCATCTCCTGAAAGCACTACTTTAACAGTACCTTTTATTTTACCCGGAAAAGCAACATTGCCCTTAATCTCTTTTGTTGCTTTTTGAGGAGAATGTGTAATATATTTTAATTTAGCCTGCCATTCTTTGCCGGACAAAATAGCATACTTGTCTTTTAATAAAACTGTGGCAAAATATTTCTTTCTATTAGTTAATTCTTTTTTAGTAATAGGT
>JAHITV010000033.1 GCA_018817315.1 Patescibacteria group bacterium | reverse complement strand
CCTTCAGCTACCAATGATAGTATATACTCCTTATTCTGATTGACTTTCATGGGGTAGTGATAATAAAATTTTCCTCGATATTTATAATATTTAATAAATAACCTGAATATATCTATCAAATCCTCAAGTCTTTCCTTGAGAATAGAGGGGAAGAAGACCTTTAGGGGGCTGCCATATTTTTCTACTAGATCTTTAACATTGTATTGGTAATTGCCTTCTAATACAATAAGTTCGCCATTTTGGTTAATATCAAAATATTGGGTATTAAACTCTTTAATACCTAGCTTCCAAAAATGACGAAATTTTCTTAAAATTCGTTTATTGATAACCCCAAGAGGCTTTTCCTGTTCTACTACTTCTTTCTTTATTTCTTCCTTTATTGATTCAGTCTTTGATGGAATTAAACTTTTTTCTTGCTGATTTACAGTTTTGAGATGATTATTTTCTGTCATTTAATATTTTAAAATATAAAATATAATTTTTTAAAAATTTTTTTGGAAACTCCGAAATAAATTCTGAAATCCTGAAAAAATTTTCAGAATAAAGTTATCCACAGTTGTTTCACGTATTTATTTTATAATTTTTTTAACATTAATGCAAGTATTTTTTAATATATTTAAAAAAAATAGTTTTGTGTAAACTATCTTTAAATAATATTTTATTTAAAATTAAAAACCAATATATTTTATTTCTTCTTGCATCTGAACACCAAGTTTATCTCTCACCTGTTGTTTGATGTAACTAATTAAAATTACGATATCATCTGCCTTTGCCTTGCCAGTATTAATAATAAAATTTGCATGTTCTTCAGAAACTTCAGCACTACCAATTTTTTTGCCTCGCAATCCAGCTTCCTCAATAAGTTGCCAAGCCTTTTTGCCCTCTGGATTTTTAAAAATAGAGCCAGCGCTTGGGTATTTTATCGGTTGATTTTTTCTTTTTTCAAGATATTCATTTACCAAGCCCTGTATATGTGTTGGCGAAGCTTTTTCTAATTGAAATTCTCCTGATAAAATTATACTTTTGTCGTCATATTTAAACCTTGAGTAACGATATGAAAAGTCGCACTGACTCTTTGGGATTTCTTCAATCTCTTCTTCTGGATTTAAAACAGTTACTTTGATAATTTTTTGACCAATCCATTCTTTGGGTGAGCCAGTGTTGCCAGCGATGGCGCCGCCGACAGTGCCTGGGATGCCAATACAAAATTCTAAGCCACTTAAACTATTTTCAATCGCCTTGCGAATTAATTTTTGTAAAGGCAGACCAGATTCAGTAAAGATTATATTATTATTGATTTTAATTTTTTGATTTTCCATTTTGATAACTAAGCCATTGAAACCTTTATCAGAAATTAAAATATTTGAGCCTCCGCCCAGGATAAAAAAATTTATGCCTAATTCCTTAGCAGTTTTTATAGCTTTAATAACATCATCATTAGATTTGGCAATAAAAAAATATTTAGCCGGCCCGCCAATTTTAAAAGTCGTGTAAAGCGCTAAAACCTCGTTTTCTTTTAAATCGGGTAATATTTTTTTAAGATTTTCCAAGATATTTGGCATACCTATTGACATTTTAGCATGATTTGATAAATTTAGGTAATGAAATTGTACTTTGTCATTATAATAAAAAACATTGAAAATTAGGAGGAAAAAATGGTTTGGTGGCAATACTTATTAGTAGTTCTGACAGTATTAGTTAGTATTATCTTAGCATTAGGCTTAGTAGGATTTATTCTTTGGCGGTTTTATCACAATTATAAATCAAGAGACAGACAAAGATTCATTATGTATGTGAAAGATATCTCTAAAACAGTTGAATCCAGTGATTCTATTAAAGAGGTTAAGATTACGGCTAAGGAAGGTGAAGTTACATTAAAGGGAGGCGGTAAATCAAAAAGAGTAGATATTTACCCACATGCCTGGCCAGCCGTGATTGCCGGAAAACCGTTCAAAGCAATATTAAAAATTGAAAAAGAAAAAGGAGAAATAGTTGATACTTCTTTTTTGGCTTACTGGGTAGCCGTAGAAATTGATGAACAATCTGGACTCAAAGGGAAAAATCTTTACTTTGAATATAATTTGGTGCCAGATCAGTATGGTAAATCAGATGGACTGAGATTTCCTATGGATAGTTACACTGTTGAAGAAGGACAGATTCTAGGCTGGGTTGGTGAATGTAATGAATTATTTATTTTTATTGCCAAGATTTTTTCGATTTTTGGCATTAGACTAAATGTACTCAATGATAAACTTCCCATTACCTCGCCGGCAAATGGTATAATCTATGGAAAGTACGTAGAGGATTATGAGCTAGTAAAAGAAGGCGAGAATTTATTTACTATCTATTATCTCATACCTCATGATGAACAAGCCAAAGAGGAATCCAAAACTTAAAAAAATCCCTGCTCATTTTGAGCGGGGATTTTTATTTATTCATCATTTTTGCTAACTCATTCGCGTTCCCCACCGCGTATCCATAAGCATCATTATTGAAATAAGCGTATACGTCCAGTCCTTTAGTTAGCTAGTTTTTCTGGATTGAAATTATTAATCCAGTGTTGATTTGACCAGCCATAGGTGCCAATGTAAAACTTTGCCATTTTATTCATAATATGTTAAGTTGTATTAATGGTTCTTTTTATCTATTTTGGAGGTGATTATAATGTTTTTTTCCGAAGAAAATATTAGAAGATTAATAAGAATGTTAAAAGAGACTGGTGTTAATGAGATTGAAGTCGGTTCTCTGGGCAGAAAAATTAGAGTGACGATGTTCCCCCGCTCCTCAGAAAGTACTCAAGCGAAAACAGAATCCCTTACTAAAATTGAAGTTCCAGTTGAAGCTGAAAAAGTCGAAGTAAAAGAAGTGAAAGTAAATAAGGAAATTTCAAAAGAGGATGAAAATTTAATTGCGATTAAATCTCCTATGGTAGGGATTTTCTACCGTACTCCGTCACCTGGTGCTAAGCCTTGTGTCGAAGTTGGACAGATTATCGCCGCCGGACAACCTCTCTGTATTATCGAAGCGATGAAACTGATGAATGAGATTGAGTCAGAAGTGGCAGGTCGGGTGGTTAAAATACTTGTGGAAAATGAAAAACCAGTTGAGTTTGGACAAACCCTCTTTCTCGTCGAACCGTTATAGCCCACTGCTTTACAAGGTGGGCTATTTTAATTTTTTTATTAGTTCATCGCTGACTTTAGTAATATCCCCTGCTCCCATGGTGATAATCACATCGTCAGACTTAGCATTTTTAATGAGGTAGGGTGTAACGTCTTTGAGGTCCTTGATAAAAATTACTTCTTTTTTCAGTTTCTTTATTGCCTTGACTAAATCTAGCGAATTGATTTTTTCGCCGTGCTCGCGGCCTGCGACATCATAAATTTCTGTTAAGATTAATTTATCGCAATTCGAAAAAGCCTGAACAAAATCTTTGAATAATTGTTTGGTACGATTGCGCTGATGAGGCTGGAAAACACACCAGATTCTTTTATCTAAAAAATATTGTCTAGCAGTTATTAAAGTCGCTTTGATTTCTGTTGGATGGTGAGCATAATCATCGACAACAGTAATCCCTTTTTGCTCACCTTTAACTTCAAAACGGCGCCAGACACCACGATATTTTAAAAGCGCTTTTTGAATTGTTTCTTGCCTAATACCTAAGGCGAGGGCCATAATTGTACTTGCCAGTGCATTTAAAGCGTTGTGTACACCAGGCACCCTTAAGGCTGAATCAAACGCCTCCGGTCCTTTGATGGCGAAACGCGTTAATTCACCATGCCTAATAATATGGGTGGCAAGAAAATTTCCTTTTTTTAAACCAAAAGTGATGACTTTACATTTGGCTGATTTGATGACTTTCCTGATATTTTCATCATCAACTCCGGCGACTAATACACCATGTGTTGGTACTTTTTTTACCAACTTACGAAAGGCAGAAAGAATATTTTTTAAATT
>JAHITV010000032.1 GCA_018817315.1 Patescibacteria group bacterium | reverse complement strand
CCATATCAGGTTTAATAAATTTAATTGTAATTCTTTACATAAGCATTTTTGTATTTATTAAAAGTAGGAAAAATTCAGCAAATAAAATATTTGTTTTATTAACATTTGCTTCTTCGTTATGGTCATTTGGTTATTGGAGATGGTTGTTAGAGGAGAATAATCCTGATATTGCTTTATTTTGGGTGAGAATATTATCCATTGGTTCTACATGGATTCCGATTTTATTATTACAATGGATTTCTTTACAATATAAAGATTATGTATTAAAGAAGTTAAATAAATTTATTTTAATATTTTATTATTTAGTTGGTTTTGTTTTTACTATTTATAATTTTTCTCCGTTATATGTAAGTAGTGTTGAAGAAAAATTATTTTTTTCGTTTTGGCCTAATCCTGGAATATTATATATTTTTTATGTCATTTTTTGTTATATTTGCCTTACAATATATGCATTCGTAGTTTTAATTAAAGCATATAGAGGGAGTTATGGTCAGATAAAGAATCAAATTAAGTATGTTAGTATTGGTACTTTTATTGCATTAATTGGTGGATTTTTTAATTTTCCACTTTGGTTTGATATACCGATTCCTCCATATGGTAATTTTTTTGTAAGTTTATACCCAATTATTTTTACCTATGCAATAATTAAATACCGCCTTATGGATATTCGACTTGTAATATCCAAAAGTATTTTATATTTTATTCTTGTGTTATTAGTTGCTTTCTCCTTCACCTTTATTTCCTTTACTACAGCTCAATTTTTCCAAGGTCAAGGCCAGGTTTATGTGACTTTAGTGGTTTCATTAATAATTGTTATTTTTCTTGATCCTTTAAAAAAGTTATTAGCTAAAGGAACAGACACCTTTTTTTATAAAGCTAAAGTTAATTATCAACAGGTATTAAAAAATATCAGTGAAATTATTGCCAGAGAATTAGATTTAGCAAAATTATCCCAAGCCATTGAATTAAATCTACAAAAAGAATTAAAAGTTAAATTCATTAAATTATATCTTATTGCTGATAAAGAAAATCCTAATCATCTTTTTAAAAATAATCATCATATTGATTTAGCGAAGGATGATATTGTTCTAAGTTATTTGCAGGATAACAAAGAGATTGTAGTAACCGAAGAATTGCCGCGTCATCAAAGTGATGCTAGATTTGATTTTAAGAAAGAGCAATTACAGAAATTAGAAGAGGCTTTAGATCGTCATCAGTGCGGTTTAGTGGTTCCTATTATTGTTGAGAATAAGTTAACAGCTGTATTTTGTATTGGCTACAAACTTTCTGGTAGTGCTTTTATTCAGGAAGATATTGATTTTTTCGGTGTTTTAGGACCACAAGTTGCCAATGCTTTGGAAAGATCTAAATTATACGAAAAAGTACAGGAATTTAATATCAAACTTCAACAGAAAGTTCACCAAGCCACAGCTGATTTGGAGGAACGTAATGTGTATCTGATGGCTTTGCAGAAATTAACCAATGTTATTACCAGGTCTTTGGATTCTACCAAAGTAATGCAGACTATTGCTGATGGTATTAACCGGGAATTGGGTTTTATTGGAGGAATATTAAGCTTTATTAATTTTAAAAACAATACTATTTCCATAGGCGCTATAACCCAAACCGCTATCACCCGAAGGGTTGTTAAAATGGTGCCTAGAGATGTAACTTCTTATGCTGTTTCCTTGGATGATTTTGAAAATTTGGCTTCTAGAGCTATTAATACCAAAGAATGGCAGGCAGGAAAACGTTTTTGGGATTTTATTAAGCCAGCTATCAGCTCTCATTTAGCTGATATAATTCAAAAAACTTTAGGAGCCAAAGGAATAGTGGCTGTGCCAGTTTATTCTGAACAAAAAATTATTGGTGTAATAGATTATGTTTTAGCCAAAGAACCGGAAAAAATTACCAATGTAGAGCATGAAATGATGCAAGCTTTAGCTGATCAGGTAGGTATAGTTTTTAGGAATCTGCAATATTATCAGCAGATTCAAAAAGCCAATGAAGAGTTAAAAGAGGCTAATATAAGATTACAGCAGTTGGATAAAGCTAAATCAGAATTTTTATCCATTGCTTCTCATCAACTTAGAACGCCTTTAACCGGCATTAAGGGATATCTTTCTATGATTGTAGACGGTGATTATGGTGAAGTTCCTCCGCCGATTAAAAAAGTGCTGGAAGAAGTATTTTTAAACTCTGATCGTTTAACCCGGCTGGTAAATATCTTTTTGAATGTTTCCAGGATTGAATCCGGTAGATTTGAATTGAGCTTAAAAGAGACTGACATATTTAAATTGATAGAGGAGGTAATAGAGGAACTTAAGCCAGAAGCTCAAAGAAAAAAGCTGTCTTTAATTTTTAATAAACCGCAAAAATTATTCCCTCATCTAATGATTGACAGGGACAAAATTAAAGATGTTCTATTGAATTTGATTGACAATTCCATTAAATATACTCCTGAAGGCAGTGTTGAAGTTATAGTTAAAGAAGCTGATAGTAAATTACAAATAGCAGTTAAAGATACTGGTGTGGGTATGTTATCCAGCGAAGTAAGAGAGTTGTTTAAAAAGTTTTTCCGCGGGCCAGGTATTGCCCAGATTGACACCACTGGTTCAGGGCTCGGTCTTTATATTGCCAAAAAAATCGTTGAAGCTCATCAGGGAGAAATCTGGGCAGAAAGTCCAGGTAAAAACAGAGGTTCTACGTTTAATTTTACTTTGCCGTTAAAGAAGAAATAATAAAAAGAGGATAATATTAGTGCAGACAACGCAGACATACGCAAATGCTCGCGAACAATTTCTGAATATTATTGTCCGCGCTTTTTAAAATATTAATTTGACACGCCTCCGCCTTTCGCTACGCTCAAGGCTTCGGCGTGCGAGATGTACCTAATCAATGTGTTGTAAAAATAGTCAAGTTCTAATGCTTAAAATTGGAACAATCCTTTTTTCACTTGACAAAATTTTGAGTATTCTGTAATATATAATCACAATTAAATACAGGGTCTAAAAGCCATTAAATTGGCCTTTAGGCCTTTTATTATTTAAGAAAATAAGCCATAATAATTATGAAAAAAGCGATTTTATCAGTTTTACTAGTTCT
>JAHITV010000031.1 GCA_018817315.1 Patescibacteria group bacterium | reverse complement strand
TTTATCCTCGGTAAAAGCACTTTACACCCCGAAGGGCTTCTTCATGCACTCGACGTCGCTCCTTCAGCCTTTCGGCCATTGAGGAATATTCTTGACTGCAGCCTCCCGTAGGAGTCTGGGCAGTGTCTCAGTCCCAGTGAGGCGGGTCATGCTCTCACACCCGCTACCCGTCGTTGCCTTGGTAGGCTATTACCCTACCAACAAGCTGATGGGCCGTAGGTTCCTTTTCAACCGCCAAATCCCTTGCGGGACTCAAGCTTTACATGGGAATGTCTTATGACCCCCCATGTCTATCAGGAATTATCCCAAATTTCTCTGGGTTATGCCTGTGTCGAAAGTGGATTACCAACGTGTTACTCACCCGTTTGCCATGCCGCACCATTTGTACGGACAAATTTTCCAAAATTGTCCCTACATTATCCATACAAATGGTGCGGCATTCGACTTGCATGCCTTAGACACGCCGCCAGCGTTCATCCTGAGCCAGGATCAAACTCTCAATTATGATATGGTTATTTTTTGTTTCTCTCTTCAAAAAGTCCAAAGAAAAAGGTGACTAACCATAACAACGTCACCTAAAGAATTTTAAGGAAATCCTATCACTTTTAAAATGTTAATGTACAAGACATTTAGTACTTGGATTGTTCGCCATATTCAGGCAGACTTTTTTCCTCTTTTTTGCAGAAGAAAAAACAGTGGGTACTGATAACTCCTTTATCAAACTTGTTTATAAAATCAGTATCCTCTGTTTTCTCTCCAACAATCTAAATTTTGCTTATTTTAGAGAATTTTTTATAGGTTAATTTTAAATAGCTACTTTATAGAAACCTGTAGAAATTGTATATTATTTCAAAATTTTTGTCAAGTGAAAAAGGATGTTCCGATTTCAAGCATCAAAACTTGATTATTTTTATAACACATTGATTGAGTACTTCTCGCACGCCGAAGCCTTGAATGGGCGTAGCGAATGAAAGGCGGAGGCGTGTCAAGCGTTAAATACTCAAAGCTATGAAATGTAAAAAACTCTCTCTAATTTACTAAAAACACTTCAGTTTGTTTAGATTATTAGCTAAGGGTAAGAAATTCCTGGTTAAAAATAAACAATATTTTAACGGCACTCGTTTAAATGGTAAATGATAAAAATCAATATATAGTAAGGAGTATATTCCATAAAAAACTGAATTTTTCAAATAATCACTTTCTAATCTGGTTAACTGGTGCTTATTTTTATACCCTTTTAAAAAATTTTGCAATAAAATTTTATCAACTTTTCCATTTTTTATACAATTCCACATAATTGCTTTACCCACGTCAATCATATATGGACCAATATAAGAAATTCCAAAATCAACAACGCCAGTTAGTTTATTACCAATAAACAATTCATTTTCTGGTTTAATGTCAATATGGATTGGCCCTTGAGGTAAATTAGAAGGCGGATAATATTTTTTTACACCACTTATTACTTCCTCAACAACCTTTTTTAAAAGTGGATGACGTTGTTGAATCACATAAGCATTCATTTTTTCCATCACTCTGGGTGAAAGTTCATAAAACTTTCTTCTAGCAGAACATTTCTTTCTAAATCTTTTGCCCTGATTATGAAATTCGCCTAAAAATTTTCCTAATTGATAAGCTTTGGCCGGTGTAATGGTTAGAGGGTTTTTTCCTGGGAGAAATCTACAAACTGTGACCTTAAATCTTTTATAATTTTCAATCAACCGTTGGTTTTTAGATTGTAAAAAATGAGGGACTGGTAACTCTTGGAAAAAATTAGCGAGCTGAACTTCCCAATTTAACGAATCTTTGGTTTTTCTAATTACTTCTGCTTTTTTTACTAATTTATATAAACTAACAACAAACCTACCTTTATTAGTGGTGACAATAACTTTAGTGGCTTCAAAACCTTTCTTGATTTTTGCTAACTTTTTTATTGATCCAAGATCATAAAAATCAGCAATTTTTTGATATTCTGCTTTGCTTAAAAAATTTTTAGAAATTAAAGACATCTTATTTACTCTTTGATTTCCGCCATTCATTAATCTCTTTATGATTACCGGATAATAAAACCTTAGGCACTTTTTGGCCTTTAAAATCTTTTGGCCTGGTATATTGCGGATATTCCACAATATCGGACTTTTTCCCGGAAAAAGTTTCATATTGCAAAGATTCAGCTGAACCCAAAACTCCGGGCAACAAACGGCTGACTACTTCCACAATCACGGCTGCCCCTAATTCGCCGCCAGAAAGGACATAGGGACCAATGGAAACTTCTTCATCAATATATTTATCAATTCTCGAGTCAACGCCCTCATATCTTCCGCAAATGAAAATCAATTGATCTAGCTTGGAAAAACTAGCGGCTTTTTTTTGAGTAAATTGATTTCCCGCCGGATCCAATAAAATCACTTTGGATTTTTTCCTACGTCTAATTGATTTCAAACATTTATACAAAGGTTCAATTATTAATACCATGCCCGGTCCACCTCCATAAGGTGTATCATCAACTGTATGATGTTTATCAGATGTAAAATCCCTCAAGTTATGAATCTTGATTTTAATAAGCGAAGCGAGTTGAGCCCGCTTAAGTATTGATTCACTAAAATATGAATCAAGGATTTTAGGAAAAATGGTAATTATATCAAATTGCATAAAAAATAACCTCAAATTTTATATGACTAATTTAATCACATAATTATGGTTTCTTCAACACAAAACCCCATACCAGAAACGGTACGGGGTTTTGGATCTATAAATACTAGATTATAATTTTAGATCATCAACAGCGCTTGTATCAACTTCTTCATCCTTTTGACTAGAAGCTGGTCTACGTGAGCCTGCTGGTTCTTCAATCTTTAGATTAACTCGTGCATCGTTTTTAGCACCTACTACTCTAAGTAAAGTACGGATAGCACGGGCAGTTTGACCTTGACGGCCAATAATCTGACCCATGTCAGACGGGTTAAGCTTGAGGGTTAGTAATACCCCTCTTTCATCAATTGTCCTATCGATTTTTACATCTTTAGGGTTATCCACTAGAGTTTTAATTACAAACTCTAAAAACTCTTGATCTAATTCTGCCATTTTTCCTTACAGTTAATAGTAATGTCAATTATTCATCTTAATCAAGAATCCCAAAACGACCTAGCAATTTTTTATTGAGACTTCTTATTAAGGAACTAGCTGGTATTATATAACGGATAATTTTTTTGTCAAGAGAGTGGGGTTAGTCCCTATAAATAATTCTTAAATAATCTAACCAGTTTTTTCTTCAGCTCCTGCAGGTTTTTCAGTTTCAGCTTTATTTTCTTTATCTGCCGGAGTTTCAGCAGAGGATGGTTCTGTTTTAGTTTCAGTCGGCTCTGCTGATTTTTGAGAACTGTCTGCCTTTTCTTCTTTGTTTTCTTTCTCTTTACTGCCGCCTTCTTTCTTTTCGCTAATTTCTTCTTTCTTTTCACCAGCAGCTTTCTCTTTTCTTTTTTTAGTAATTTTAACTGCCCGTTTCTTAGTACCTTCTATTACTCCCTGTTTTACTAAAATATTATGAACAGTATTTGAAGGTTGAGCGCCTTTAGACAGCCAATATTTAATTCTTTCTGCCTGTAAATTTATTTGTTTTGTTCTGGGGTTATAATTCCCCAATAATTCAAGATAGTTCCCTTGGGGATCTTTATGCTTTTCCAAAATAATAAGACGGTAAGTCGGTTGTTTACGTTTACCAATTCTAGATAGTTTTATTGCCAGCATATTAAGTTAATTTAATAAAATATTAAAGTGACGGTAGCGTCATTATAATAGAAAAATAATTATTGTCAACCCTACTTTAAGCAGCCACTTTTTCTGCTTCAGTTAAATTTATAGACAATAATTTAGAAACGCTGTCATCGCCCATAGTAATGCCATAAAGAATAGCTGCCTGCTGCATAGTAACGCGATTATGAGTAATGCAAATAAACTGGGTTTTATGGGAAAGATCGTCAATTATTTTAATAAAACGACCACTGTTAGCTTCATCCAAAGCTGCATCCACTTCATCTAGCACTACAAAAGGCGGAGGATTTTGGGCAATAATGGCAGAAATTAAAGCAATGGAGGTTAAAGCTTTTTCACCGCCAGAAAGCACATTTAAAGAATTTAATTTTTTACCGGGAGGAGTAGCTTGAATTTCTATACCGATTTCGTATTTTTTCTTGGTAGCTGGGATTTTATCCTTTGCCTGCTGATCTTCCTGATCTTCAGAAATTTCTGGCTCTTCTTCTATAAGTTGTTTTTTTTGTAAAATGAGCTTAGCTTTGCCACCATTAAACAAAATTCTAAAGTATTTGCTAAAATGCTCGTTGATTTTTTCAAAAGCGCTCTCAAACTGCTTTTTTATTTTCTCTTCCAGCTCCTCGATAATCTGCCGGCAGGCAGTAATGGCTTTTTCTAAATCAATAGACTGTGTTTTTAAGAAATCATAATGTGATTTAACTTCTTGATGCTCTTTAATTACTTCCTGATCAATACCTCCGATAATTGCCAATTGATTTTTAAAACGGTTTATTTCAGCTGAGGCCTCGCCTAAATCAAGAGAAATTTTTTCTGGTATCAATTTAAAATTATTATCTGTTTCGGAGATAACTTCATGATCTAAATCTTCTTTTTTAGTTTCAATTTTAGCTAAACTGATTTTTAGTTCCTGATATTCATTATTCTGCAAATCCAGTTTTATCTGCAAATCACGTAAATTTTTTTGTAAACTGAAAAATTTGTTCTTACTTTGATGCTGTTGTTGTGAAAAACCAGCCAATTGTTTCTGCCCTTCTTCCAGTTGACTGTCAATTTCTGAAATTTTCTCTTCTAACTGCAGTTTTTGCTGGAGCAACTTTTGATTAATGGTGCTTTGACCGCTTGTTGAAGTAAATTCCAATTCAATTTTCCTTTTTTCTTCAGTTAGTTTTTGTCGTTGTTCTGTAAATTGCTTCTCTTTCTGTTTGGCAATCTCTAAATTTATTTTTAAATTTTGAATTTCGCTGATTAAAGAATCTTTATTAGTTAAAAATCCGCTAAGCTCTGTTTGAATCTTGGTCATCTCTTGCCAATCGGCTTTATTATCATCTTTAATCCTTTCAATTAACTTGCTGGTTTCTTGGGTAATTTCTTCGGCAGCTTTTTTTAAATCAGAAAGTTGAGTTAAGTCCTTAATCGTACTTATGGTTTTCAAAAATTGTTGCTGTTTTTGATAAAGAGAATTTAAATGATTTTGAATTTTACTTAAAGATAAACTATCATCACTGGCTAAAGACTTTTGCACCTGAAAAAGATGTTCTTGAAGTTTTTGATATTCTCTTGACAGCTCTTGTTGCTGGTTGGTTTTTTCCTCTAATTGCTCTGATAATTTTTCAATCTGGGAAGAATTCTCTGTAAGCTGCTTTTCTGTAAAAGAAAGGTTATTGTCTATTTCTGCTTGTTGATGTTTGGCCCAAACTAAATCCACCTTGCCAAGTTTAGTCAAATCTAAATCAATCTTGCCTTTTACTAAAGCCAGTTCCTGGAGTAAATTATTCTTTTGGTTGGATAAATACGACAACTGTTCCTGTAATTTTTGAAAGGCGTCGGCTTGGGTATCCTGATGCTGTAATTGTTCAAGTTGGAGTTGACCTTCTTTTAATTGTGTCTCTAAATGCTTTTTTTCCGTCTCAAGTTTAGTTAACTTTTCATTTGATGAAGTCTGTTGATTGGTTAAATCATGATATAAATAGCTGTAATATCTATTCTGAAGCTCGAGTAAATTTTTAGCAACCCCTTCTCTTCTTTCTAGTTTTTTTACCTGTCTGTTTAAAGAACGTAATCTGGGTTCTATTTCTGCCAATAAACGTTGGCTTTGTTCTAAGTTTTCTTGGCTATGTTCCAGTTTATTTAAGGCCTGCTCTTTTTTTATTTGATATTGTAAAACACCGGTGGCTTCATCAAAAAAATTCTTCCTTTCCTGGGGGGAAGCAGTTAATATTGAATCAATCATTCCCTGACCAATAATAGCGTAAGTTCTTTGGCCAAAGTTGGTTTTAGCTAAAAGCAACTGAACATCAGAAAGTCTTACCTTATTTTTATTAATCAAATATTCATTCTCGCCATCGCGATAAATTCTACGGGTAATAAGCACTTCTTGATAGTCAATAGACGCGCTATGATCTTCATTATTTAAATACAAATTAACTTCTGCAAAACCAAGTCTTGCCTTTTTTTGGGAACCGGAAAAAATAACATCTCCTGATTTTTTACCGCGCAAAAGTTTTAAGCTCTGCTCTCCTAAAACCCATCTTATAGCATCAGTAATATTAGATTTGCCTGAACCATTAGGACCGACAATAGCGGTTAAATCATGATTAAATTCTAAAACTGCCTTTTCAGCAAAAGACTTGAATCCTTGAATTTCCAGTTTAGAAAGATACATAAAATTTTAATACTAAAAGCGCCGTGTCTTAACTCGACGCTCATGCTTAGTGATGCTGGTATTATAACATTATTAACCTCTTCTTTTAAGTGTCTACTAATTATTATAAATTACTGCCAATGCCAATTCTTTACTTTTAAAGCGTTTTGCGCAGCATCCATTTGTGCTTCCTGTTTAGAACTACCTTCACCTTCTGCTATTAATTCATTATTTAAATAAATCCCTACCTTAAAATACTTGTTATGATCAGGACCTGATTCATCAATAATCTTATAAACTGGAGTAGTATTATACAACTCTTGAGCTTTTTCTTGGAATCCGCTTTTAGGATCTAAGTATAATTTATTTTCCAAGATGTGAGGTAGCTTAACTAAAATATTATTATTAACAAATTTTCTAATTACTTCCAATCCTTGATCCAAATAAACAGCACCAATTACTGCTTCTAAAGCATTAGCTAAAATATAATTTCTAGCTTTAAAATTATTATCCATCGTTTCTCCCTTACTCATATGAATAAAGGGTTCTATACCCAGGGAACGAGCAATGTCAGCCAGCATTTTAGAGTTCACTAAACTTGCCCGCCAATTAGTTAATTCACCTTCGGGATTTGAAAAATTGCGATAAAGATATTCAGTTGTAACTAATTCTAAAACAGCGTCACCTAAAAATTCCAAACGTTCATTATGGCCCAGTGAAAAACCTTTGTGCTCATTTAAATAAGAACGATGAATAACCGCTGTTTTTAATAAATCCAAATTTTTGAATTTTACTCCTAATTTCTTTTGAAGTTTATTATAGTCTTCCATAAATACTCGTAAAATTGAGAGTAATAAGTTAATTGTTAAACATAATTTAACCTTAAACTTCTCACACCCAATTTATTTAATTAATATTTAGTTTCTTTAAAGCAATTTCAAATATCTCCTTGGCATTTTCATAACTAATCGTTGCTAAAGCTTTATCTTTGGTAATCCAAATAGCGTCTTTAACTTCTGGTTCAGAAGTTACTTTTAAATCAGTATCTGTGGTTTCTATTAAATAATAAAAAACTGTCTTGGGCACCGAACGTTTGTTTGGCTCATTTACCCTAATATCAATACTGCCTACATAACCCAAACTTTTAGTATTCTTTATACCTAACTCTTCACAAACTTCCCGTTGAGCTGCTTTTTCTCTGTCTTCGTTTTCTTCAATATGTCCTTTAGGAAAAGTATATTTATCATAGGCATCTAAAATCAAAATGAACTTATAATCATCGCCCTCTTTTCTAAAAACCACACCGCCGGCAGAATATTCTCTGGGCGGTTCTATTTCTAATTCTTTTTTTTCATTATTCTCTTGCATATCTTTATAAATACTGCCTAAAACTCCATTAACAAATTTGCCGGATGAACTGCCGCTGTAAGTTTTAGCCAGTTCTATAGCTTCATCAATAGCCACTTTAGGCGGAATATCCTGGGCAAACTTAAGCTCATAAATGCCGATTCTTAAAACATTGCGGTCAATAATGGTAATTTGCTCCAAAGGCCATTCAGGAGCGTATTTAGTAATTAATTTATCAATTTCTTTGATACGATCTAACACTTCGGTTAAAAGTTTTTGGGAAAATCCCTGATCATCAAAACCAGGAGCAAACTCCTTTTGATTTAACTCTAAAAGTTTATGGATATTCTCTTTCTTTTGATTAAAATCCCACTGAAAAAAACTTTGTAAAACTAAGGTTCTGGCTAGATGTCTGTTAGACATTTCTTTAACTAAAAGTAATTTAAAATTCTTTAGATTATTTGGATTTTTTCTTCTTCTTATCCAAAGCTGATTTAATTTTTACTGCCTCTCTCCCTTTATAATAACCACAATTCAGACAAGCATGATGAGATAAAACAGGCTGCTGGCAATGAGGACATTTATTAAATTTAATCTTGGCTAGAGCAAAATGCGCAGCCCTTCTTTTTTTTGATGATTTAGTTCTTTTTTGTGAAGGTAATCCCATGATTATATATATTATTAAGTAATCAGTTCTAAATAGTAAAAATCAGTGCCATTTTATAAAAATTTTTTTATTTTGTCAATAAATATATAAATTATCTGCGGTCTAAAGACCGCAGTATTTAACGATCTTTATCCTGATTCTTAATATATTCTCTGATGATATCTTCGGTAACTGTGCTATGAGTGGAAACAAAGTAGCCGTCTGCCCAGAAACTGTCACCCCAGA
>JAHITV010000051.1 GCA_018817315.1 Patescibacteria group bacterium | reverse complement strand
CTGGGTGCATTTATACGCTTGGCCATCACCACCACTGAGTTAAGAGAGCGGTGCATCATTCTGGCTATCGCTCGAGGGCAATACTGGGGTATTAACTTGGCCAGTTTCTCCTTTTCCTGTGGAGTCCAGGAGTGCCGGTCATCGCTCTTGGCAATACCCATATTAGAGATCTGGCCGGCTACTCCATACTCCGTGACTCCCAGCCGAGCTGCGAGTTCCCGACGAGACTTGTGGGTGTGTTTATAGTCCCTGCGGATTATATCCCGTTCCTCGTCAGACCAGTTATGGTTTTGTCTCATCTTTTCTTAGCCCCTTCCGGTGCCACCATTGTTCAAGGCTAAAGATATCGGTAAGGATGTGGATATCCTCAGCGTCTATAGTTATCGCAGGGAATCCGCTCTTGTGCTCTCTTACCTTAATCGCCTTGCCCTGTAAGAAAAGGGCATCTACTTGCTCATAAACCTTCTCTTTTTCCGTATCAGGGTCAAGCATTATGTCCTTGTGAGCAACCACAATTTCACCTCCTTTACTGTCAACTCGGCCATGTCCAGATGACGTTGTGCGTGGTGGGTATTTCCCCTCTTGCCTCCAGGATACGGCATCGCCTTGCTACCTCCTCGGCACTTTTCTTAGCTTTGGCGGAGTATGCCCAGGGACTGTCATAGTGCTCGACTCTTTTTCCCTTCCATAGCACATAGCCTACATGGTCCCGGGTTAGGTGCTCGATACCAAGAAACCAGGGCTTTTGATAGCCGGCTTGGACATTAGTATAGAGTTCCTCGAAGGCTGCCTCCCCTTCATCATTGAGGAAGCCATTGACTGCCATCTCCAGCAGTTTGAGATGCTGGGGGTCTAGGTCGTCGCCATCGTTTGTCTTTTGTAATATCTCACAGGCTTTATCACACGTACTTTGTAACATAGCTTTCACCTCCTTTCTGTTCAATACTGGTTACTATTGTTCACTTTGGTTTACAAAAGTCACCTATCTTGGTTTACAATAAATCTTAAAGTAAACTCCTTATTTCCCCGGTGCCAGAGCCATCTGCTGGTCACACTTCGGGCAAGAAACCGGGGTGTTACGCTTGATGTAGTCTTCCCATATGGTATAGAAGTTGCCGCACTGGCAACGGGCTAGTAGAAACTCCTGGAAGTCATCGGCCTTATAGGTCTGGATTGCCTCATTGTAGGCTATTTTGACTTCTTGATATTGAACTCGAGATTCTCCGGAAATCAGTTTACCTCTATTCTTGTCTAGCCAGGCCTTTGCCTGCTCAACGGAGGGGAAATCTCTCACCACCTTCTCTAACTCATAGCGGTCACTTGTATGGAATGACGCGCCGTAATTGCGCTCCAGCTTCAGTAAGTCCTCGTAGAAGAGACACTTGCCAAGAACCACAAGGCTGTATTTGTTTGTGGGCTTTTCGTTCCCGATGATGTAGAGCTTGGCCTTCAGGTAGGTATCGTCTATGTAGAGACCTAAGCTCTCCTTGTAGTCATTACTGTGGTATCTGGAGAATTGGATATCCTCGTCAGAGATATCGAGGTTCCTGTGTGAGTCGAGACGAAGGAAGTCCAGGATGAGCCGGACCTGGCGGACGACTTTATTGAGGGCTACAATTTCAGCATTCTTCTCGAGTTGTGCAGCCTCACCTTGTTTCCTAGCCTCTTCCACTTTCAGATCCCGCTCATGTTCTAGCTCTTGGATTCTGGGGCGGTAAACGTCCCAGTTCAGCCGGGACACCTCTTTGTCAGTAGCTTCACGCATACTGTGGATTTCCTCGCTGAGCGTTTTTATTTTGGCCATGTTCTCGACTGCTTGGGTAGCTATTTCAATCATGTTGCCTCCTTTCTGTTCAATTATGGTTACTATTGTTCACTTTGGTTTACAAAAGTCACTTAGAAGAAGGATGGCTGAACCGGCACGGTCGCCAGCTCTTTTGCCTTGGCTTCCTCTTTTGCCTGGCGCCGCTTGCCCTGCTGCTTTTCCTTGCGGTGCTTCACCCGCCGTTCGTAGATCCATCTCTTCAACTGGTTCAGCTGCTGCATATCATAGTCAGAGAGCTTTTCGCTTTTGAGGTCTTCCGGCACTTCCGTCTTCTTGAACTTCATGGCTTGGTTGAAGACATACATATAGATGCGGTACCACTGTTCGCTCATGGGCGCTTCCATGGTTCGGGGATAAATGTATGCCAGGGCTTCTGTGTCGCCGACAGGCACACCTCCCTCCTTTATCACCTTTATATTCATAATTAGCCGCTCTAGGGTGATCTGGGGCTTGATCCAGTCAGGCAAGGTGTCCTGCCACCCGGAGGGATAAACAATTATCGGGTCGCAGAGGGCACCAACCAGGTCGTCTATCCAGCCATCAACTTTTCTGTCTGTCGTCACTTATCACCCCCTTAATAGATAATGGTTACTTCATACCTGTCATCGTACTCTTTAACTTCGCCCAGATTGGCCTCTACTGCCAATTTCATTCCCCAAAACTGGATAACCGCATCGCTTATGGCGCAACTTCGGTCAAACATTTTGTCTAATACGGCTGGCAGGTTCCTTGCGGGTTTCTTTACTGTGATAGTACATTCAGGCATCTTGCACCTGCACATGTTGAATTACTCCATTGGTATCAATAGT
>JAHITV010000030.1 GCA_018817315.1 Patescibacteria group bacterium | reverse complement strand
ATATGCTCAAAAACTTGGCGAGCCATAAAATTATAAACCCGTGATTTGTTTCTTGCCAATCTTTCATAGACCCGAAGCTTATTTAAAGTAACGGAATACAGGGCGAACCTAATGTCTTTAACTTTACTGTAAAAATAATTTTTAACATTAATATCCGTTCCTTCTCCCTTCAATTCTTCCACTATTCTTTTTCTCTTGCCAGAAGGATTTAATTTTCTTCTCAAAGTTATTTTTACTGCTTTAATTAACTTTCTATTGTTTTCAACTCCCCGCAGAGCTAAAACAGCCACAGTAAAAAATTTAGATGGCTTCTTATTCACAAAGTCAAATCCTAAATCACCTGACTCATCTAAATATAAATACCACATATACTTTATAATTTAGCCAGCAAGATTATGCTCACTCCCTGCTGGATATTAAAAACATTCTCATCTTTCCCGCCTTCTAGCGTTTTTTCTTTGTGCTTGGAGTTGCCGTGCAGATTCAAAATATAAATCTCTTCAAAATCTTCAGTCAGCTTGCGGCGCATATCGCGATGAATTAAGCCGTCAAGATAAGAATTATTGGTGATAATGCCAATAATGCCTTTTCCGGCTTGCTTAATTTTATAATGGGCAAAAGCAATGAATTTAATATAATCATCAGATAACGGCTGGATATTTTTTTCTTCTTTTCTAACAACCTCTTTATAACTCTCATACATATCGCTTAATTCCGAGCCCGGCTTGATAACATTGGAAGAACTTACTGAATAAGGAGGGTTGCCTGTAATTATTAAAATTGGCTTTTCTTTTTTAACCTTGCCTGCATTTTTTGCTTCCGTTGATAAATCAGAAATTATTGGCAGAGCTTCTTGCTGAATGTCGCTAAAATCCAAAGTATTAGTTAAATAGAGTTTAAAACGGTCACTATTTTCCATTTTATATCCTAAATCTTCAAGCAGTAAAGCAATTTTTAAATGGCCGATAATCCAAGAAGCCATTGAAATTTCAAATCCGTAAAAATTTTCCAATACATGATCTTTAACCGCAGTTAACCAAGAACCAGGATTATTGCTTGCGTCAATTTCTTCTTTTGCCTGTACTATAGCTTGAGCTGGGAAAGTGCAGGTGCCAGAAGCAAAATCAAGCAAAGTAACCCCTTTTGAAGCAAATCCTAATTCTTTATTAAATTTTTCTTTAAGCAAAATATTGATTGAACTGACAATATATTGGACAACTTGTAAAGGAGTATAATATTCACCCATCCTTTTTCTTTTAGCTGGATCGTATTCAATTAAAAAGGTTTCATAGAAATGAACAATTGGATCTTTGCCTTTTTCCTTATGTAGATCTTTTTTAATACGCTTAATATCGCAATGAGCAAGCACTGTGGCTATATCATCAATTATATAATCAATATTCAGCGTTAAATCCCGACGGGAAACAAAAGAAAAAGTATCTCTTAATATTTTTAAATTTTTTGGAATTAAATCACGAGCAACTGTTCTGCTAAAATTTTTTCTTTCTCCCTTATATTGCAAGCGAGCAATAAATAAGCCATAAGCAATAGTTTGCGCGTAAATATCAGCAAAATCCTTTTCGTTTAAATCCGGCATTAAATATTTCTTGAAGGCACGATATATTTCATCAACATCAGTCTCTATATCATTAGTTAATTCTTCAAATAAAGGTTCTCTCATTCTTTTGGCTCGTGTTGCTAATTCAATAGCCAACTGTTTAGCAGTTTTTCTTTCTGGTATAGAGAACAAAATAAAATCAGCAAATAAATTTAAACATCTTTCCTTGTTTTCAGCTGGAGTCAAAATCTTAACTTGAGTAATAATATTTGGCTGTAATATTCGGACTTGATTAATCCATTTGCCTTCACTCTTTCGCCAAAGCCAAAAATCTACAAAATTTGTCAAAATAAAATTATCAAATTCTTTTTTATATCTTTCGATTTGTTCAGTTCCATCTACACTTTGTAGATTAGGAACCTTAACAAAATCTTTTGCTTCAATATAGCCTATTAATTCTTTGCTTATTCTTACAACAAAATCCGGCTTGCTTCCTTCTTTTTTCTTAGGCAAAATCGTAATCGTGCCTTTTCCGATCTTTTTAGCATCAAAAAAAGACTCAAAAAGCTTTGCCAAATTAGGATAATAACTCTCCTCGGTCGCATCCCCGCTTTTATGAAGTTTTAATAAATTTTTTAAATATTGATTAAGCATATATTTAACTTATCACTACTCTACCATTTACCAAATAATTTTACAAATACAATCACAAACCAAAAACCGCCCCGGCGCAACCAAATAAAATGAAGGCGACATTTCGGAATGTCGCCTTCATTTTATTTTCTTATTTTTCTTATTTTATTATTTCTCTTATTTAAACTAAACCCAAGTTACACACGCCACCTTATCATTCTCGTCCTTAAACCGCATTAATCTAACTCCCTGCGTATCTCTGCCAGTTTTATTAACTGATTTAAACGGCAATCTAATAACCTGGCCTTTTTCAGAAATTACAATCAAATCTTTTTCTTTCATGGTTTCAGCATTAACCACATAAGCATTAACCAGCTTACCGGTCTTAGTTGTTACTTTAGCAGTCTTTATTCCAGAACCGCCGCGGCCTTGAACTTTATATAAATTAAGCACTGTGCGCTTGCCATAGCCATTTTCCATAATAGTTAAAATTTGATATCTTTTAATTTTCTCCGGATCAGGCTTAATCACGCCCATGCCAACAATTAAATCATCTTTTTTTAATCTAATACCGCGTACCCCAGCAGCGTTTCTGCCCATGTCCCTGACATCAATTTCTTTAAAGCGAATTGCTTGACCGCCTGCTGTAATAAGTTGGATCTGATCATTGCCATGAGTTGGCTTAGTCCAAATTAACTTGTCTTCACCCTTAATTTTTATAGCAATCAATCCAGAACGCCTAACATTAGCAAAAGCTTCCAGCTTTACTTTTTTAACCAAGCCTTTTTCAGTTGCAAAAAAGAGAAATTTAGACTTGGCGATTTTATCCAAAGGCAAAGTGGAAGTTACTTGTTCTCCGCCAATCAGCTGCAGGAAATTGACAATAGCTTGCCCCTTAGCAGTTCTAACTGCCTGGGGAATTTCATAAGCTTTTAATTGAAAAACTCTGCCCCGAGTGGTAAAAAATAAAATATCATTATGAGCCATGGTAGTAAAGATAAATTCAACTGTATCTTCTTCTTTAGTAGATAAACCAATTACTCCTTTGCCGCCGCGGCCTTGCACTTTAAAAGTATCTAGCGGTAATCTTTTTATATAACCGTCGCGGGTCATGACTATCATGGTTTCTTCATTTGGTACTAAATCTTCGATAGAAAAATCTTTTACGCCATGAGATATAATTTTAGTTCTGCGCTCATCACCATGCTTCTCAGCTAAATCTCTGACTTCTTTTTTAATTATGCCCTTAATTTTAGTGCGGGATTTTAAAATGTCGATTAATTCTTTAATTAACTTGCGTTTTTCTTCAAGTTCAGTTTTAATCTTTAATCTTTCCAAATTAGCCAAGGTTGCTAGCTTCATGTCTAAAATTGCATTAGCCTGTATTTCAGTTAATTTAAACTGTTTCATTAAATTCTTTTTAGCTACTTCTCTATCTCTAGATGCTTTAATAGTTTTAATTACAGCATCAATCTTATTCAAGGCAATCATTAAGCCTTCTAAAATATGGGCTCGTTCCTTGGCTTTATCTAAATCATATTGAGTGCGGCGTTTAACTACTTCTTCGCGATGCTTAATATATTCTTCCAGTACCATTTTCAGAGTCAAAACTTTTGGCTGGATGCCATCTACTAAAGCCAGCAGATTAACATGAAAGGTTTCCTGTAATTGGGTATGTTTATATAAATAATTTAGCACTTTTTTGGGATAAGCATCCTTTTTTAAATCAACTACTACCCGTACTCCGTCTCTATCTGATTCATCACGCAAATCCTTAACTCCATCCAGCTTCTTGTTTTTAACTAGCTCGGCAATTTTTTCAACTAAGGTAGCTTTGTTAACTTGATAGGGCAATTCAGTTGCTACTATTTGAAAACCACTAGTTTTCGTTTCTACTACTTCAGCTTTGCCGCGCATCACAATACCGCTTTTACCAGTGGCATATGCCTGCAGAATGTCTTTATTATTATAAATCATGCCTCCAGTGGGAAAATCAGGCCCTTTGATATATTGCATTAAATCTTCAACTGTTGCGTCTGGATGATCAATTAAATGCATAATGCCGCCTACTAATTCTTTTAAGTTATGCGGCGGTATATTAGTTGACATGCCAACTGCAATACCCATAGTGCCGTTAAGCAGTAAGTTAGGCAGTTTAGCCGGCATTACTCGGGGTTCTTTTTGCGAGCCGTCAAAATTAGGCGTAAAATCTACTGTATTCTTTTCAATATCATAAAGCAGTTCTTCAGCAATCGACGCCATTTTTGCTTCAGTGTAGCGCATGGCTGCTGCCCGATCGCCATCCATAGAGCCGAAATTTCCCTGTCCGCGCACTAAAGGATAGCGCATAGCAAAATCCTGCGCCATTCTAACCATTGAATCATAAACCGCGACATCGCCATGCGGATGATATTTGCCTAAGACTTCACCAACCACAGTTGCTGATTTCCTGAATTTTGCTCCAGAACGCAAGCCAATACTCCACATAGCATATAAAATCCTACGATGCACTGGCTTTAAGCCGTCGCGCACATCTGGCAAGGCGCGTGAAACAATCACGCTCATAGCATAATCCAAATATGATTTGCGCATTTCATCAGAAATTGCCTGCGCTTCCACCATGCCATAATCGGTTTTTTGCTTGCCCACAATAACTTGCTTAGCAATAGTAGTTTGTTTTTCTGGCTCTTCCTTTTTTCTAGACTGGGGTTGAGTAGTTTTTGGCTGAAGCTTGGATTTAATAACTTTATCTTCCTCTGGTTTAACTTGCTTTTCTTGTTTAACTGGTTTAACAGCTTCTTTTGTTTGCTTGCCCTGCTTGTCCCGAACCTTGTCGCTGGAAGCTTGTCGAAGGGGTTTACTAATAGCTTTTTTCGCAGCAGATTTCTTAGCCACGACTTTCTTAGCCTGTTTTTTTACAGACTTCTTAACTGGTTTCTTTTTAACTACCTTTTTTGCTATCTTTTTTTTAGCCATATCTATTTAACATTTAACATCTGACTTTTTATGATTAATTGTCAAAAGTCAGGTGTCAATTGTCAATCGTTAGGTGTACTAGTTGCCTGATCACCAGATTCAATCTTGTTTTCCAGCTCTTCCAGCCTTCTTTTCAACTCTTCAACGTCATTAATTTTCTCTTCTTCAGATAAAATTTCACTTTCAGTGGTTGTTGCTGGTTCAGAAAAAATATCTCTTTCTGTTGCCTGTTCCAAAGACTCGGAATCGTCTGTCATCTCGTCTTTTAATTGGCTCATACCTTCTTTTACTTTTTCCAAGGTCTGGCTAAACTCATCAGCAATCCTGTCCCATTCCTCTATGGCAGGATTAAACTCACTTGGTTGTTGCTTGGCTTTAAACATATCTTTTAAACTAAATGTCCAAGCAATAAAAATAATAATCATCACAGCAGCAACCCCGGTCCACATGATCATTCTCTTGCTTTTCTCTTTTTGATAACTGGCGGGCTTGCGAACTAATACTTTCTCTTTCTTGCCATTTATTTTTTTAGTTTTATGTTCAGCTTGATAAGACTTTTTGGTTTCTTTAATAAGTTGTTCAACTTGTTTTACTTCTTTAGTTTCTTTCTCTACCGCTTGCCCTGAACTCTGCCGAAGAGCCTGCCCCGAGTCCCGAGTTACTCGGGATCGAGAGGTCTGCTTAATTCTCACTGGCAACTTAACTTCCTTGGGTTGTTTGACAGCCCTTTTTTTCTTCACTGTTTTTTTTGCTATTGTTTTCTTAGTCTTTTTTCTTGGCATATTAAAAACACGGATTAAAAACGAAATTAAACAAAAATAACAAAAAAAATAACTCTGAAATTCTTTATTTTTTTCGTTATTTTTTCGTTTATTTCGTATGTATTATATAGGTTAATTGTAGCAAAAAAATAGAGAAAAGTAAAGAGAATAAAATATGCTAAATAATTACTAATATTAGCTAAAAATTTAATAAAATAAAAATCACTTTTTACCTTTAAAAAATGATTCTAAATTAGAGTTTTAATTTTAAAAATCACAGTCCTTTATTTTAAACTGTGATTTATAAAAACATAATTAAATACTATAATTAAGAATCTGATATAGCTTTATCCATGCTAATGTGCTCTTTAATATTATCAATCTCACCCTAAAAACGATCATGGGCAGCAAGATTAGCCACGTGTTCAGTTTCATGGTCATCAAACTTTTTAGAAATACCATCAACACTACTAAGAATTTGCTTTACATCTTTTTTAATTTCTTTAACGTCTT
>JAHITV010000029.1 GCA_018817315.1 Patescibacteria group bacterium | reverse complement strand
CTTTCAACTAAATTAGAGATGCCTATAGTATTATCATAAGAACCGGTAACATAAAGGTTTCTTCCATTACCTGACATTATGTTGCTAGTCAGAGTATTAGAGGTGGAAGAATCAAGATAAATTCCATAGCTATTTGAACTGGCAGTGTTGCTGGTTAGATAACTAAGGGTTGAAGACGCAATAAGAATGCCATAGAAGTTGGAACTAACGGTAATATTCTGAATGGTGGAACTGGCAGTATTATAGAAGTAAACGCCGGCATAATTATTAGTTGATAAAGAAGCGTCTCTCACAGTTACATTGGTACAGGAAATACACCAGAACATACCGATATCTCCATCATCTCCGTCATAAGTTTCGTCTGAAGCTTCATAAAGATAATAAACTGGTTTGCTTTCAACTAAATTAGAGATGCCTATAGTATTATCATAAGAACCGGTAACATAAAGGTTTCTTCCATTACCTGACATTATGTTGCTAGTCAGAGTATTAGAGGTGGAAGAATCAAGATAAATTCCATAGGAGTTGGAACTAATGATATTATTGGTCAGATTATTGGAATCGGAAGAAGAAAAAAGAATGCCGACATCAAAATTAGTAATAGTAAAATTAGTAATAGTAACATTACTATAACCTTCATTATAAATACCGACCTCAGCGTCGCCACTAATAGTATACCCCCCTCCATTAATAGTAATATCGTCTGCTCCAACCATTAACACAAATTCGTCAGAACAATACAAATTATCATCCAAAGTATAATCGGCGACTACTGTATCTCCACAATTGCAATACTCAACGCCGTCACCGCATTCGTCAGCCTGAACTTTTTTTACTCCAAAAAGGAACCATATGCTAATCAAGGTTCCGGTTATTAAAAATATAGAAATGAGTCCTTTTTTCATTTATTAAACATTAACGTTTTAACTGTATTTCAATACAATTTTATCACAAAATAATGGGTTTGTTAATAAAATGTACAATCACCATTAAATGTTGACTTAATATAAATTTAGAACCGAAACTTGATGATATTGAAGCTAAATAAAAAAATTTAATCTAATAATTTATTAAAGCAGAATTGATTAGAAAAATCAAATGGCTAATCTTCAATAATTCTTTATAAAAATAAGATGATTTATCAACCATACCCAATAAAGAAGACCTTCAAGCATGGATGAAGGCCTTCTTTCTTTTATTTAAGGTACAACCGCCTTTTGTCTTTTGAGTAACTTATCACTCAAAAGTAACTTTAGCGGTATTTAATAACTTAAAAAAGTAAGGTTTTTACTGTATACCAAAAACTATTCTTTGTGGGTTTTTGCTTAAAACGAGTCCAACCAACAATAATGCTTCTGTTGTTATCAAGTTTGGCCCGATATATTTTTTTCGTTGGTCTTTTAAACATGAATTGTTATTTAATGATCCTCTTAATTTCTTGAATTGTTAATCGCTTATCTTTTTGTAATTTGTGAATATATTTTAATCTCTGAATCGCATACTTTGGTTCATATAAACGATAACCGCCTTGAGATCTTTTAACTTCCTTTAATAAACCCTCATTAGTATAAAAATTTATTGTTGAAGGCAAAACTCCAACTATTCTTGATAATTCACCTATTTTTAAAAATCTTTTATTCATTTTTATTTTTGTTTTTTTAAGAAAATAGTGCTTTTACCTTCAAAATTCTTATCAGATATCCACAGTTCCTCACTAATATTAAGTATAGCAAAAAAACTATAAAGTGTAAAGTACTACTTTATACTTTATAGTTTATATTTTAATACAAAAACCTCTGTATTATTTTACTACAAAGGTTATTGTCTTTTAGTTCTGAATAAATTTACAAACTATCAATCCCCTCTTCTATATATCTTTTGATTGCTTGAACCACCTGCGAATCTTTTTTAAGTTCTTCAATAAATAACACATGATCCATGTTGATCGTCATCTTATCTTTAGGGCCATACAATTCTTCACCTAATTTAACCAAAGAAAGATTTTGTTGAGGAATCTGTTCTCCTTCAACCTGTTGAATAGAAGTATTGGCTTGTAGATAATAAACTTTCTCCAAAATAAGAATATCGCTGTCTAGGTGAGTAATCTCGCCAAAATAAATCTGACCAGTGGAAAGGAAAACAGCCTGCCAATCCACTGCCTCAACCGCAGATGAATCTTCTGTGTTTTTGTTTAATCCCAAAATATTAAGTTCAGTAAAGCGGGAAATTAAATAAATTCCCACAAAAATCACTACCAACAACACTAAAATAATAGGCCATATATTTTTCTTTTGAGGAGAGACTGGGGGAGTTGTTGAAGTTTGAGAAACAGGAGGAATCTGTTCCTCGTTTTCCCAAATCGGACTGTTTTGTTCGTTTTCTAACATAGTGCTTTAAGTTAAAAATAAGCTTGTAGCTAAATTACATTTTAACAAAGGTGCTTTTAGAGGTCAACTCCGCTCTTTTTAAATAAATTTAGAGCGGGGTCACATCTTTTCTGGCGCAGAAACACCAATGGTAGAAAGGACTTCTAAAAAAATCTTACGCATTAGTTTAACTAATTCAACTCTGGATACATTAATTGCATCATTATTGATAACCCGACAATTATTATAAAACTGATGAAACCTGTCAGCTAAACTAATAGCATAAGCTGGTAAAAGCTGAACTTGATAAAGAGATGCTGCTTCTTCTAAAATCTCCGGCCACTTAATAACTTCTTTAATTAAAGTGTATTCTTCAGTCTGATTGTAATCTAGAGCAGCTGGACTTTTCTTGAAATGTGAAGTGACTTGGGGTTGGTTTAAAATACTGGACAGCCGAGCAAAAGCATACTGAACATAATAAACAGGATTCTTTTCTGATTTTTCTAAAGCTAAGTCCATGTCAAAATCAATATGACTGTTAGGACTATACATTAAAAAGAAAAACCTGGCGACATCATGTCCGACCGTCTCTATTAATTCGCTCATAGTTATATAAGAGCCAGTTCTTTTGGACATTCTGACTTCTTTGCCTTCTTTAGTTAAACGGACAAATTGAAGTAAAATAATTTTTTGCTGATCCTTATAACCCAAAGCTTTGGCAGCATTTAATAAACCAGCAACTTCTCCATGATGGTCAGCTCCCCAGATATCTATAACCGTTACAAATTTTCTTTCGGCAAATTTATTTTTTAAATAAGCAAAATCCTGGGCAAGATAAGTAGATCCCCCATCCTGTTTAATTAAAACTCTGTCCCGGTTATCACCAAAATCACTTGATCTAAACCACCAGGCATTGTCTTTTTCATATAAATATTTTTTTTCTTTTAGCCAGTTTAAAACTTCAGTAATTTTTTTAGTTTTTCTTAATTCCTTTTCCTCGGAAAACCATCTGTCAAACTTAATCTGCATCTGTTTTTCCACTGTTGGTTTTATAAGCTGTGTTAGAATTATTTTTGCTGCTTTTTGACCAACTTTATAAGGATCACTTTCTCCTTTAAGTCTGTTATGTAAATCATCAATATACTCACCACGATAAACTGCCTGATTATCCTGTAAAACTGAATGGCCTAATTTTTCAATCTGCTGTCCGGCATCATTAATTAAATATTCCTTGATTACTTTAAAACCGCATTTTTCCAAAACATTTCCTAAAACATCACCGTAAAATCCACCGCGACCATTGCCAATAGTTAAAGGACCAGTAGGGTTGGCTGAAATGAATTCTATCTGCACTTTTTGTTTTTTACCTAAATCACTTTTGCCATAATCATCTTTAAGGGATAAAATTGCCGAAACCTGTTTACTCAAGAAAGTGGGAGAAAAATAAAAGTTAATAAAACCAGGTTTGATTGATTCCACTTTTTCAAACATGTCTTTGATGAATCTTTGCTTCTGTAAAATTTTCACCAATTCTCCGGCTATTTCTAAAGGCGGTTTCCTTAACTGTTTAGCAATAATCATCGCTACATTAGTGCTGTAATCTCCGTACTGGGAAATCCTAGGATAATTAACTACAAAAGAAACAGCCGCAGGAAAGTCAGTTTTATCTAAACTCTTCTTAATTGTTTCTTTAAGTTGTGTCTTTATGGTCTTCATTTTTTTAAAAAGTTTAACTTTTTATAGAAAGTCAGATTTTCTATAGAATAACATATTTTAAATGATTTAGACAAATATCATAAACTCTATATAATATAATTATGACGGAAATTACTACCAACAAAAGATTATTACATGATTACCAGATATTGGAAAAATATGAAGCCGGAATTAAATTTAGCGGAAGTGAAGTTAAAACTGTAAAAAAAGGTCAAATTGATATAAAAGGCAGTTATATCACCTTAAAAACCAATGTTAAAACTCATCGCTTAGAGGCCTGGCTTATAGGTACAAGAATTCCTAAATATGCAAAATCCGGCTATAGCCAGAATAATTATAATCCTTCAAAAAACAGAAAATTACTACTAAATCAGGCAGAACTTAAAACTTTAACAGGTAAAGCCCAGCAAAAGGGGTTGACATTATTACCCCTCTCTGTGTATACTACACCTCACAGACTTATTAAACTGACTTTAATTTTAGCTAAAGGTAAGAAAAAAGCAGACAAACGGGAACTGTTAAAAAAACGCGAGTTTACCAGAAGAAAACAAAGATTACAGCATCATTAGTAAGGGGATGTTTTAATTTGCTAGTACTTTTAAATTTAAAACTGCTAGGAGAAGTTGATAGAACTTCTTGCACAGGCGGCAGCAGTCGCCTAAAAAACTATCACTTGGATAAATGCCAAGAACTTATTGGCTAAAGTAAAGAACGCTTTTAGTGTTCCAACTTTAGCTTCCGTTGTAGCTTAAAATCTACAGCCATCCGAACTTGCGACTCCTGATAGCAAGACTTTGGGTGTCAAATTATCAGGATAGATAATTAAACTGCTTCTTGTTTAATTATTGAAACTCATTTAAGAGGCTCGAAAAAGTAGATTTTGTTCTTTTTTATTTGCTTTTTCTAAATTAAAAAAGAACTATCCTAGAAGAAGTTTTAAACTTTAAATTACTACACGTGGGTGCAAGACCCACCATCTCCACCATTCGACTAACTCATGGTTTAAAACCATAAAATGAGTATAGTAAAAATTAATTTAATTGATTGATTAATTTAATTAAAACCAATGTTACGTATTCGCGGAAAACATAAATATAAAAAGAATAAGAAAAAATTTTTTTTCGTCAATGAAAGAATCAGAGTACCCCAGGTAATTGTCATTGATGAAAATAATCAACCCTTGGGTAATATGGCTACTGAAAAAGCTCTGATTTTGGCTCAAGAAAAAGGACTGGATCTGGTAGAGGTTAACCCCAAAGCTGATCCGCCGGTCTGTAAAATTTTAGACTATGGTCAATTTCAGTATCAGCAATCACGAAAAGCCCAGCAACAAAAAGCTCATACCAAAAAGATTGAAATAAAATGCCTTCGTCTTTCTTATAAAATTGATAAGCATGATTTAGAATTCAGGAAAAACCAGGCCTTAAAATTTTTAGCCAAAGGAGATAAAGTTAAAATTGAAACAATTCTACGCGGCCGGGAAAGACAATACCTAAGACTGGCTATGGAAAAAATGGATGATTTTGTAAAATCTCTGGGAGAAGATATCACCATAGAACAACCAATTAAAAAACAAGGGAACCAAATATCTACTTTATTTGCTCCTACCAAGAACTAATGAATTTTGTATGAAGCTAAAAACCAATAAAGCCATTAATAAAAGAATTAGAACTACTAAAAAGAAAAAAATGCTTATCCGTACCGGGGGGCAGGATCATTTTAATGCCAAAGAATCCGGCAATACCCGTAGGAATAAAAGAAGAGATAAAAATCTATCCAAGGCAAATGTCAAAAATATTAAACGTTTATTACCTTATTCATAATTTTATTAAAAACAATATATGCCAAGAGTAAAAAGAGGACGAGCACACATCAAACGTCGCAAGAATATTTTAAAACAGGCCAAGGGCTATAAATGGGGACGTAAGAAAAAAATAAAACTGGCTAAACCAGCTATTAAAAAAGCTGGAGTTTATGCTTACAGAGACCGCCGCACAAAGAAAAGACTTAGAAGAAGACTTTGGCAAATCCAGCTTAATGCCGCTGTCAGAGCACATGGTTTAAGCTACAGTAAGTTTATTCATGGCTTAAAAACCAAAAAAATAGAATTAGACCGCAAAATCTTGGCAGAACTAGCTCAAAATCATCCTCAAGTTTTTGAAAATATTGTTAAAAAGGTTAAATAATAAAAATTAAGTCATCTTTATATAAAAATTTAGGGGTCGTAGTTCAGCTGGTTAGAACGCCTGCCTGTCACGCAGGAGGTCGCCGGTTCGAGTCCGGTCGGCCCCGCCATTATTACTATCTACCCTACAGAGGTCGCCCCGCCTTTGGCGGGGTCCGTCCCGCCAGTTTTCCATGTTTGAACTTAGAAAAAATCAGCAAAATGCTGGTTTTTTGATAGCTATGATTTATTATCAAATTGTTTAATATATGTTATTATAATAATAGAGATTTGTAATTTATATTTTATGAATGCGATTATCAAAAAACGAAGTTTAGGGCAATTTTTTACAAAAAATGATTTTTGGCTAAAAGATCATATTTTAGAATTTATAAAATCGACCAACACTAGAATTGCTTTTGATCCATTTGCTGGTGGTGGTGATTTGCTAAATGTTGCCCAAAAAATTGGATTTAAAAAAATCAAAGGACTTGATATAGACAAAAATTTAAATTGGGAACAGAATGATAGCCTTTTGAGTATCCCAAAAATTAAAAATTCTATTACTATTACCAATCCACCGTATTTAACAAATTATAGTGCCAAGAGAAAAGGAATTTATAAAAATGTAAAACAATACTTTGATGTTTGTAGTTATGATGATATTTATCAATTGGCGATTGAAAAGTGTCTGAAAAATGATTTTGGGATTATGATTATTCCTGAAACTTTTATTAATTCAAGATTTCCTAAAAATAGGTTAGTTAGTATTACTATAATCGAAGATCAATTATTCAATGATACAGAAAATCCAGTTTGCGTAATTTGTTTTGATAATAAAAATAAGACTTATGATCAAATTGATGTTTATAAAAATGATGAACAAATTGGAAAGCTAGAATATTTTGAAAAAATGCGCAGAACACCACACAAAAATATTTACATAAAATTTAATGCGCAGAAAGGACAAATTGCTTTACGGGCAGTAGACACGACAAATCCCCAAAAACCTATTTCCTTCATGAAGCCAAAAGAAATTGATTATGATTTAGCTGATATTAAACATAGCTCAAGGCTAATAACTGTAATTGAAGTAAAAGCCGATGATCAGGCGATTGACAAAATAATTAAATATAGCAATCAAATGCTTTTTGATTTTAGAAAAAAAACTTATGACGTGCTTTTGTCTCCATTCAAAGGAAATAAAAAAAATGGAGAAAGAAGAAGAAGGCTTGATTACATGACTGCCAGAGCATTTTTGGAAGATGCCTATGAGCTTGCTTACCCAGGTTCAAGATTAAAATTATTTTAACTTATGAAAACAATCGACAATATAAAATTATTTGAATTTTCACTCAATAATCCAGAGCCGATTATCGATGAATTTTATTTAAAAAACGGAAATTTAATTATATCAAATAACCTTAAAATACAAACCGATTTAATGAAGAAAAATTTTGATCTACTTGAAAGCATTTCAGCTTATAACTTCGCTAAAAAGAATAAAAATCAAGCAACTTTAAAAAAGGCTCTCGAAAAAATTTTAGAAATAGTAAAAAGCAAAAACATAAACTACTCTGAATTTGTTTCTTTCTGGCCGGTGGTAGATATTTCATATAGTCTTTTTTGTAAAATTGAACCAGAGGATCAATTTAAAATTATAAAAAATATAGTTGAAAAATATATTGAATTAAGACATGATATTTATTCATCTTATGGTTATACGCCCACCACATTGCAAGTCGGAAAAGATGCAAAAGCGCATAAAGAAAGCGACAATCTAGGTATTTATAAAGTTTCTAAAATTTTAGATAAAGCTGGGTATAAAAAAGCTAACGCCGAGACATTAGAAAATTTTATCTCGCAAAGCGGTAAAAAATATATTGAAGCGGATAAAAAAGGAAAAAAGCTTTTTAAAAATTTATTATGTTATTATAAGATAAAATTTTCATGGAGCAAAAAGAAGGAGCAAAAAATGCCAGATTTTTTAATAAAAAACGGAGATGATATTTTTATTGTCGAACATAAACATATGAAAGAAGGTGGTGGCGGTCAGGACAAACAAATTAACGAGGTGATATCGTTTATAGGTTTTAGCGAAAACAATTCGAAAATTCACTATATTTCATTTTTAGACGGATTATATTTCAATCTCTTTGCTAATAAAAAGTATCTTAAAAAGGGAAAAATATTAAATCAACTTAAAAATATTAAACAAAATTTGAGAAAAAATAGACAAAACTATTTTGTTAATACAAAAGGGTTTAAGGAATTGATTAATGTTTTGAATTAATAAACCTTGATCGCAAATTTCGGAATTTCAAACAAATTAGAATTTTTATAAATCTATAATCTAAATAAAAAAACGCTAATCAAGCGATTTTTTGTTATAGAAAAAAACAATTAACTTCCGATCAAAAATTTGAATAACTTTTTAATTAATTTATTTTATTATTTTTATAGCTTTACCTTTTATTAAAGCTTCTGTGATTTTCTTATAAGCTGTTGACAGAATTCTCTGAAAAGTGCTTTGAGAAGTTTTCATTAATTTGGCACACTCAATCTGCTCTAAATCTTTTATATTTTTCAATCTTAAAGCTTCCACTTCTTCAGTAGTCAGCTCAATCACTTCCAAAAATCTCATTGGCGCGCCTTGAGGTTTAAAATATGTTATCCGGGGATTAAATCTAATCCTCCGGCAAAGTCTTGGTCGTGGCATATTATTCTCTTTTTAAGTTTAAATTACAGGTTGGACATTTTAAGGTTGAGCAAGGAGTTCCTCTTTGATGAGATATTTTGTAGTCGCATTTTTCACAGATACAGTAGCCATTCGGCCCTTTACCAGACGCCTCTTGAACTTTATCTTTAAACCGACCTTTCTTTTGCCAGCCAAAACCGCGGCCGAAATCAGGTTTGTAAAACCCTGTTTCCACTTCATGACTGATAATTTGAATAGCAACATACTCAAGAGATTCTATTTCTTTTATAAGACTCCCTCTTAAGTCATCGGAAATTTTAGTCGCTTCTTCTACATTTAAATTGCTTGGTAAGTTTATTTCTAAATTAGCAGTTACAGCAGAGCCTTTCTTCTGCGTTTTTAGAGAGTCTATATTAATGTTCTGTATTTTAGCAATTGATTTTATTTTCTCTTCTATTTCTTCCCCAGCCGAAACATCAAGTAGAGAATCAACCGCTTCTCTGCCCAAAGAAAAAGATTCTTTGATGATATATAAGCCGACCAATAAAGCCAAGACCGAATCAACGTAAATCCAATACTTTGTAAAAAATAATCCTACTAAAACCGCCAATGAAGCATAAACATCAACTCTTGAATGAACCCCATCAGATAATAAAGAAACTGAATTTTCTTTTTTGCCGTATTTGATTTTTAACCTCGCCATAATCTCATTAATTATGGCTGAAGCCAACATCACGCCCAAAGCTAAATATCCAATGGTTACAGGCGAAGGATTTCTAAATTCGCGGATTGATTCTACTACGATAAACAAACCTGTTAAAAACAGAATTGTAGTTATTATTAGCCCGGCTAAAACCTCAAATTTATAATGACCATAAGGATGTTTTTTGTCTACTGGCTTTTTAGCTATTTTAATCCCGACAAAGCTTATTGCTGATGACAATATATCCATCCCTGAATGCAAACCTTCAGCAAAAATAGCGCCAGAGCCAGCTACAAATCCTGCTATCAGCTTACCTCCAGCCAAAATTACATTTACTAATATTGAAATTGCAACTATTTTTTCTTTCATTTTATTGCTAAATTTATCTGCTCAATAATTTTTTGAAATAATTTTTGATAATCTGGGTTTATTTCAGTCACTGGCTTCATTTTTATAGTTGAATCAACAAAATCTTTTTTATAAGGAATTCTTCCAATGATTGCGATATTATTCTCTTTAGCAAATCCTTCTATCTTCAGACAAAACTGTTTTGCTAAATCATATTTATTAATAACAATTCCGTGTTTAATCTGAAAATGTTTAGCCAAATACAGTACTCGTTTTAAATCATGCAAGGCAGACGGTGTTGGTTCGGTAACAGCTACAATATAGTCAGTACCAATCAGTGAAGCAATCACTGGACAACCGATTCCAGCCGCAGAATCAATTAAAATAATCTCGGCCTTTAATTTTTTGTTAATTTCTTCGAAGTATTTCCTAACTTCAGCCACCACTTCTCCAGAAGCCAACTCACCTAATTTAAGCTCGCCTGAAATTAAACCCACGTTATAATTTCTTCCTATATAAATTGTGCCAATCTCTTTCTTGGTTTCAAAAATGGCATTTTGCGGACAAGCAACAATACAGGCCTTACAACCAATGCAAATATCTTTTACAAAAGCAGGATATTTGTCTTTAACAAATACAACGGCATTTTGCTTACAAACAGCAGCACACTTACCACATTTTGTGCATTTATCAAAATCCCACTTGGGTATGGGCTGATAGATTTTAGTAAATTCTTTTCTTTTAACAGAAAGTAGGAGGTGATCATTAGGACACTCCACATCAACATCTAAAAGAGCAGTTTTGCTGTTTTTAGCAAATTTCACCGCTAAAGAAGTAGCAACCATTGATTTACCCGTCCCGCCTTTTCCGCCAGTAATTGCAATTTTCATAATTCTATCCTTTTTTGTTTAATTATTTTAATTAAAATTTTTATACCTTGCTTCTATTAAAAGTATTTTTAAATTTAACTAAAGCATCTTGAGCGGCAGTAATAATTGGATAAACAGTCGGAGCAGAAGTTAAAAGAGGATGAGTAGCTATTTGCCAGGTATTAAAATCAAAAAGTGAAACTTTTTGCTGAATAGCCAAGGATAATATGTTTAACATTTCACCAATACTCTCCGGACCTATAATTTCTCCGCCTAAAAGTAAACCTTCAGATGTTTTACTAAAAATCAATTTAACTTTAATTTTTTCTGCTCCAGGCAAACTTGTTGGATGATGATTTGATGCTTCTGCTTCGCCTATTAAATAATCAATTTTTTCTTTCTTAGCTCTTTTTTCAGTTAAACCAACCGCTCCTAAAGCTAAGCCATCAATATAGGTAGAAAAAACACCAATCGTCCCTTTATTTTCCCTAACAAGCTCTATTTGATATAAATTATTAGCGACAATTCTAGCTTCAGTGGTGGCAACCGAGGCAAGCATTATAAGAATGTTTCTACCGCTAATAAAATCTTTAGTTTGAGCACAATCGCCTATAGCAAAAACGTCTGAAATATTTGTCCTTAAATATTCATCAACCCATATCCCCCCTTTTTCTTCTGTTTTAATACCTGCTTTTTTTGCTAAATCTATGTTGGGCTGGGCTCCAATTGATAAGATTATTATATCAGCTGGTAATTTTTCTCCATTATCTAATTCTACATATTCCGCCTCTTTATTACCGCCTATTTCTCTTACGGTCCTCTTAGTAAAGAGTTTAACACCTTTGTTTTTTAACTTCTCTTCTGCGGCTATAGCAAAATCCTTATTAAAATTTGTTATAAGACAATGATCTAACTTTTCAATAATGCTAATATCTAATCTTTTGATACTACTCAACTCTTCAGCAAACTCAACCCCAATAAAACCGCCACCGATAATAACTACTTTTTTACTTTTTAGAACTTTTTGACGAAATTTTTTTAAATATTCAAAATCTTTTTTTACTAACCATATCCCTCTTTTTTCAATACCAGGAATGGGGATCAGTTGTGGTTCTGAACCTAATGCTAAAATTAGCTTATCATAACTTAAAATATCACCATTTTTAATAATTATTTTTTTCTCTCTCGGTTTAATTTCTATAACTTCTCCTATAACTAAATTAATCTTATTATCTGATAAAGACTGGTCAGACATCAAGTTTTGTTCAACCGAATTTAAACGATAAAAAATATAAGGAATACCGCAAGGAATGACAGCTTGCTTTTCTTTTCTGATTAAAATTATCTGTTTTGAGGGATAATTTTTTCTAGCGGTTGTTGCTGCAACTATACCTGACGGACCGCCACCGATAATTAAAATATCTGTTTTCATATTTGATGATTCTCGCAAACATTTTTTACATCTGCTTTCTTTATTTCTTTATTTTGCCACAGTTTAAAAATCTCTCTTACTGTTTCCGCTTGATATACATATACATCAATCCCTAATTCTTTGCATAAATTAATGGCTTTCGGGCCAAGACCCCTGCACAATAAAACATCCGCCCCGTGCTTTTTCATTAATTCAGGAGGTAATCCTTGACCACCGCTATGCTCACTGGTGTTATCTATTATGTCAATTACTTCACTATTTTCATTAAGGAAGGTATAAGTCTTTGAGCGACCAAAATGCTCGGCTATTTTATCATCTAAGCCTTTTTTAGTATTTGTTGGGATAACTATTTTCATATCAATTTATTTTTTTAAGTTTCCCATCCATAAATTCCTGCAAAACATTCTTTATTACGCCTTCTCCTAAATAAATCTCAATATTAAACTGTTTTAATACATCCAAAGCCCTCGGCCCTACATTTCCTGTTATTATAGCATTAACATTTTTTTCTGCCATTAATTGAGCGGTTGAAATGCCAGCCCCACTGGTTTGGTCTGTGCTTTCATTTTTTATTGATTCGGTCCTTTCAATTTTCTTATCTTTAATTTCGGCAATAATAAAATAAGGGCATCTCCCAAAAACATCAGAAACACTACCATCAATATTTTTATCCATTGAACTTATTGCTATTTTCATATTATTATTTCTATTTAATTTTTAACTAATTAATTTCAAGCTAAACCGCCCTACACTAAATTATTAATGTAGGGCAATGTTTATCTCTTTATTTTTGACCCTTGAGTTCAGCCTGACGAACTTTCATGGCTTTAAGATCTTCTTCCAAAATTCCAACCTCTTCTGAAAGTATTTCTGCCTCTTCTTTTTTGGAAAGAGTAGAAGCAGGATAATAACCCCAAAACCTTCTCCAACCTAATCCTCTGCCACGACCTGTACGCCGAGACATCCCCCCGCCACAAGGACCCATGCCTCGACCAGTTTGGGAACCATAGCCCAAAGGCCCAGTTTTATCATAGTTTGGCATATATTTCTCCTTAAATTATTAATTATTTAATAAATTGACCTTTGTTATGAGTATATACCCATAATTATATTATGTCAAGTACTGATTTATCCACAAATAAAAATGACTAATGCATGAATTATAAATAACTGAATAAATCATCCTCTGGGAACCTAACCTTTTTTCTGGTTGGTTCTGTTTGACGATAACCAACAGCTAAAAAAACAGTGGATTTTAAACTAGACGGCAGTTGTAAAATCTTATCAATGGCTTCTTTTTCAAAACCTTCCATAGGGCAGGAATCTATTTTTAATTCAGCACAAGCAGCTAAAGCAAAACCCAAAGCAATATAAACCTGCTTAGTTGCCCAGTGAGCGAGTTCTGTATCTGACTTTTTCTGGACTGATTCTTTAAGAACTGTTTCTAATGATTGCAGTTTTGTTTTCTCTGACTCGTTATTACTACTTACTAAATCAAGATAATCATCAATTCTTTTGTTAATATCTACTCGCTCCGTGTAAGCGCAAAAAATCATTAAATAAGAAGCAGTAGTTATTTGTGGTTGTAAATAAGCTTTAGCTTTTATTTTATTTCTTAAATCTTTATTCTTGATAATAAAAACATGATAAAGTTGCAAACCGCGGGAACTAGGCGCATAGCGGATTGCTTCTGTGATTTTTTGTAAATCTTCTTTTGAAACATCCTTTCTCTCATCAAATTCTTTAGTGGCATGACGCCATTTTAAATTGGCTAAAAATGTTTCTAACATAATTTTCTATTGATATTTATTAATTTACTGTATCATATTTAATTTTATTATCAAAGGTTTGTTTTCTCTTGACTTTAATTTCTGATATAATAAATCATATTTATCAAACTTATGTATAAAAAGAAAAAGGTGGCTTTAAAAAAGCACCGTAAAAAGAAGAAAAACATTAAGACAGTCAGGTATAAATAGAGAGATATTTAAACAATCTCTCTATTTTTATACATAAATTTTTGAGAAATTAGTACGATGATGATAATTACCAAACATAACCACTGCACCGGCTTTAAACTTAAAAAGATTGTTTCTGAATCCAGTCTTAAAAATTCAGTGAAAAATCTGATTATTGAATAGCTAATTAAATAAACTGAAGTGATCATGCCTTGAGGCCATCTTTTTGATTTAAAACCAAATAAAAGAATAATAAAAAGAAGGAGATTTAATAATGATTCGTATAAAAACACGGGATGGAAATATTGGTTCTGTTGATATACTAAAGGACGGTTGATTTTATCAATGGGAATGCACCAACTATAATTGCACGGTTTGCCAAACAATTCCTGATTAAAATAATTACCCCAACGTCCAATGGCCTGACCTAAAGGCAAAACCAAAGCAAGATAATCACTGTACTGCCAAAATAACAGACGATGTTTTTTAGTGTAAAAAAAAGTAACAATAATACCGGCTAAAATCGCTCCATGGATAGCCATGCCTCCCTGCCAAATTTTTAAAATATCTAAAGGATTTTCTAAAAAATATTGGAGATTGTAAAAGATAACATGATAAATTCTAGCGCCAATCAATCCAAAAATTATTAAATAAAAAAAGAGGTTCCATAAATATTTTTGCTCCTCTTTTCCTTTAATTAGTCTGAAAATAAAATAAGCACTTAAAAGGATAGTCAAAGTCACTAAAAAACCGTACCAGTAAATTTTAATGATACCCAAATCCAACAAGATAACTTGTGGATGATAACTATGTAACCAAATCATATTCTAGAAACTCAATAATAAGCTAAAACAACTTTAGTCCCTTGTTTTTAGCTAAAAATTATTCCTGTTTTATTGACTTAAAAGAGAATCAATCAATTGTTTAAAGTTATCATAAGGCAAAGCGCCTCTCACAAACTGATCATTAACAAATAATCCTGGTGTACCAGTTAAACCAGCAGTGATAGCTTCATTCTTTTGATCTTTTACTTTTTGGGTATATTTGCCGGAAGAAAGACAATCATCAAAATTTCCCTGGTTAAGTTTTAATTCTCCGGCCAATTGAGAAAAATAATCATTATTAATCAATTTTTGATTTTCATAAAGTTTATCGCTATACTCCCAGAATTTTCCCTGATCAGCGGCACATTCCGAAGCTTCGGATGCTTTTTGAGCATAAGGATGAAGCTGATCCAAAGGCAGGTGCCTGTAAACCCAGGCAACTTTTCCTTTGTATTCCTCCACCAACCTATCCAACACCGGATGAACCATATCGCAATAAGGGCACTGAAAATCAGAAAATTCAACTATCATTATAGGAGCATTAAGATCCCCTCTTAAATGGTCTTTGCTGCTCACCTGTTCTATATTAGAAAGTTGAGGTTCAGAAGGAAGGTTATCTGGCTGATTAGGTTGCTCTAAAGCCGTGTTTTTATTTTGATTATTGGCAGCGCTATTATTATCATCTTCAGAGTTACTTAAAGTAACCCCTAGAATAACAAAAAAACCAACAGCGCAAATAACCAAAATACCTCCAATTAATCCTAGAAAAAACGAGGTTTTTGAGGAAAAATTTTCAAAAAAACCCTTAGGTTTATTGTCTGTAAACATAAATTATTAATTAATTATTAACTAATTTCACCTATTATACCTTAATTGATCTTATTTGACAAATCATTTTAAAGCCAGCTCAATTATCTGGAAAAAAGTCTCACGAGGAATAGCCCCAGCTATCTTATAACCGTTTATGAAAAAAGTGGGCGTGCCAATAACTCCCAAAGTCACTCCATCCTCATAATCCTGCTTCATTTCCTCAATATATTTACCAGAAGAAAAACAAGCATTAAATTTTACTTGATCAATTCCTACTTCCTTTGCATATCTCTTTATAAACTCATCATCCAGGGATTCTTGATTAATAAAAAGTTTATCATGCAAAGGCCAAAATTTTCCCTGTTCATTAGCACAATTTGCTGCTTGAGCTGCTTTTTGAGCATGCGGATGATCCTCAAAATTAGGAAAATCACGGTAAACAAAAAATATTTTATCTTGATACTTGAACAATGCTTCCCTGATAACAAAAAAAGATTCACGACAAAAAGGACATTCAAAATCAGAAAATTCCACAATCTGAACCGGAGCGGTTTTCTCTCCCCAACTGGGATCATCTTCAGTATTCCTCCATAAGTCTTCTGGCGCGACCTGTTCTGAACTATTTAAAGAAATAATATCTTGAGAATCTGAGTTAAGAACTTTATCACCGATAATAATCGTTAGCAGGGTTATAACCAGCAGATAAAGACCTAAAATAATTAAAACAATCACCCACCATTTTTTATACCACTTCTTCTTTTTAAACTGTTTCTTAAAATCCAATGAAGTAATTTTTGCTTCTTTATTCATAATCACTTTTGATTAGATTTAATAGAATTATCCTCGCCATTCTTTTTTAGTAATTTATTATTTAAAAATTTTCTCACCCCCACTTTTTCCAAAATAATTATAACAACTACCAAAACAATGATAGTCAGACCAAATCCTTCTACAATTTTTTCCAGTAAAAAATAGCTATGGCCTAAAAAATATCCTAAGCTAGTAAACAACAAAACTGAAGTTAAACAACCTGCTAAATCATATTTGTATAACTTCTTCAAAGGCCGGCCAGATAAACCAGCAACAATTAAAACGTTCCGTCCCAGTCCCCAAATCAATTTAGCAAAATATATTACTCCTCCACCATATAGCCGGAAAAATTTTTCCAGTTTAACAATTCGCTTGGGAGTTAGAAAAAATATTCTACCATGTTTAGTAAGCCACTTTCTGCCCCAGTGATAAGCTAATTGATGAAAAATAACATCACCTAAGAAAATGGAAGGAAAATTAATCAATAAAACAAAGTAAAAATTAAAGTAACCAAGATAAGCAAAAAAACCGCTTAAGATAATAACTGACTGACCTTCTATAAGCAAAGCCAAAAAGAGAATAATATAACCATAATGTTGAAAAAGACTGGTCCAATCCATATTAATTTAAGTTAAATCTTGGGATGTTGTTGATGAAAATTAGTATGCTGCTGATAATGATAAGCTAATTTTAAAATAGTGGCCTCGTTAAAAGGTGCTCCCATTATTTGCAGACCAATAGGAAGTTTTTGCTTAGAAAAACCGCAACCAAGAGAGATGCCGCAAATACCGGCAATGTTAGCAGCCACTGTATAAATATCCGAAAGATACATCGTTAAAGGATCAGTGAATTTTTCACCAATCTTAAAGGCAACTGTCGGTGTAGTAGGAGTAATTAAAACATCCACTTCCTTAAATGCTTTCTGATATTCATTTTTGATCAACTGTTTAACTTTTAAGGCCTTTCTGTAATAAGCCTCCTTATAACCTTCAGAAAGAACATAAGTACCCATCATAATCCTACGTTTAACCTCTGGACCGAACCCTTCGGCTCTGCTCTTTTGATAAACATCAGCTAAAGAATGAGTCACTCTACTTTGCCAGCCATAACGAATACCGTCATAACGCGCTAAATTACTGGAAACTTCCGCTGTTAAAATTATATAATAAGTAGCCAAACTAAATGGGGTTGAAGGCAAAGTTATGGTTTTAATTTTAGTTCCTAATTTCTCCATTTCTTTAATGGCTTCCTGGATCTTTTTTTCAATCTCACTATCCATACCGCTGATAAAGTATTCCTTAGGAACTCCAATTTTTAATCCCTTTACCGGTTTTTTAATAGCTTGGCTGTAATTTTCCACTCTACTTTGAGTGGTGGTGGAATCATAAATATCTTTACCAGCCAACACTTGTAAAACTTGAGTTGCTTCCTCGGCTGTTCTGGTTATAGGTCCTGCCTGATCCAATGAAGAAGTCATGGCTATTAGACCGTATCTGCTAACACGGCCATAAGTTGGTTTTAAACCCACTACTCCGCAAAAAGCAGCTGGCTGACGTATAGAACCGCCTGTATCAGTTCCCACGGAAAAAACACAAAGATCAGCTGCTACCGCTACTGCTGAACCGCCGGATGAACCTCCTGGCACTCTGCTTTTATTCCAAGGATTTAAAACCTTGCCAAAAGCAGAATTTTCATTGGAAGAACCCATCACAAACTCGTCACAGTTAGTTTTACCTAAAATTATTACTCCTGCTTCTTTTAGTCTTTTAACTAAAGTCGCATCATAGACAGCTGTATAATCAGCTAAAATTTTGGAAGCGGCAGTGGTTTTAAGTCCTTTGGTTAAAATAACATCTTTAATGGAAACAGGAATTCCTTCCAAGTCTTTCATCTTTTTACCAACTTTTAATCTTTTATCCACTTCTTGAGCTTGCTTTAAAGATTGAACTGAATTTAAAGAAATATAAGCGTTTAAATCCTGATTTACCTCGCTTCTTGTTAAATAATACTTTACCAATTCAGAACAGGAAAAATCTTTATTTTTAAAACCTTGTTTTATCTGATTGATGGTTAAATAAGATAAGGACATAATAATACAACTTTGTAACTCTCTCTACCTAGGGCGAAGAGAATATCTAATATTTAGCTTTATTCCCCTAAAGATCTAAACCCTGAGTTTATCGAAGGGGAATAAATTTAGCCAATGGTTTTTAAAAAATTTAGTTATTAAAAATCGGCTTGGCTTTAATAAACCTGTCTTCCTTTTGAGGAAACTGACTATGTAAATTATTCAATTCCTCTGTCTCAATGCCTATAACCTGGTCCTCTCGCAATTCTTGAGATTCTTTTTTAACTGACTCTTGACTTAAAGAATCAGTCGCTGATTTCACCATACCAAGTTTTTCCACGTATTCTAAAATACTAGAAAGATCCTGGCTAAATTTCTTTTTTTCTTCAGCAGTAAGTTTGATTCTAGCCAGTTTTGCCAAATGTTCAATCTGTTTAATATCCAAAGACATATTTTATAGAAATAGTGAGTTAATTTTAGCAAAATTTATTAAAAATAAAAAATTTTATTTCAAGAGTCTTAAGAACTCCCTTTCAGAAATAGTCTTAACACCTAGTTTTTCGGCTTGATCAAATTTTGAGCCAGATTCCTTGCCTACTACCACATAATCAGTCTTTTGGCTAACTGATTCAGAAATATCTCCTCCCAGTTTTCTAATCTTTTCTTTGGCTTGTTGGCGAGTTAAAGACGCTAAACTACCGGTTAAAACAAAAATTTTATCCTGTAATTTAGCAGAAGATCTTTGACTAAAAGATATCACTTCTATTCCCACTTTTTTAAACTTTGTTAAAAACTCCTGATGTTCTTTAGTGTTAAAAAAATTATAAATACTTTTAGCAACCACTGTTCCAATATCTTTTACTGTTTCCAGTTCCTCAAATTCAGTTGCCTTTAGATTTTCCAAAGTTTTAAAATGCTCACTCAAAGAAATAGCTGTTTCTTCACCGACATGCCTAATACCCAAAGCATTAATAAACTTGCTTAGATTTATTTTTTTAGCTGACTGAATAGCTAGAATTAAATTACTGGCAGACTTTTCCGCAAATCTTTCCAAAGGCTTTAAATCCCCTTCTTTTAATTTAAAAAGGTCAGCGGCATCAGAAATCAATCCCTGATTAAGTAATTGCTCCACTATTTTAGGACCCAGGCCCTCAATACCAAAACCGGCTTTGGAAACAAAATGAATAATTCTTTCTTTTTCTTGGGAAAAACAATTTTTATTGGAACAATAATGATTAACTTCGCCTGGGAGTTTTATTACTTTACTGCCACAACCTGGACAATGTAATGGCATTTTAAACTTTTTTTCCTTGCCAGTTCTTAATTTAACCAATACCTTAACAATATCCGGAATAATATCACCGGCCTTTTGAATAATAACTGTATCGCCTATTCTCACATCTAATCGTCTTATTTCATCAAGATTATGTAAAGTGGCCCTGGAAACTGTGGAACCTGCTACCTTAACTGGTTTTAAAATAGCTACTGGCGTTAAAGTGCCAATTCGTCCCACCTGGACTGTAATATCCTGTACTGTAGTAGTTGCTTGTTCTGCCGGAAATTTATAAGCTGCCATCCACCGTTCTGCCTTACCAATCCGCCCTAATTTTTTCTCTAAAGCAATATCATTAACCACGATAACCACTCCATCAGTCTGATAATCAAGGTCAGACCGCTCTCTTTGCCACTTAGCCAAATATCGTGCTACTTCACTTGAATTAGAACAGTAATGACCATGAAGACTGGTCTTAAATCCTAACTCTTTTAAAATAAGATGAACTTCTTCGTGTGTTTTTTGACCAATATCAGTAATAATTTCAAAGGCAAAACATCCAAGTTTACGTGAAGCAGTAATTTTAGGATCAAGCTGTCTGATACTGCCTGCTGCTACGTTTCGCGGATTGGCAAAAAGCGGTAAATTCTGCTGTTGCTGTTTTTTATTAATCTCCTCAAAAATTTTTTTAGTCATCACTACTTCTCCACGGACTTCAAAAATTCCTGCCAGTCTTTTTTTAAACTTTTTTGACAAAGCTTCAAGATTCAAGCTCAAAGGAATAGACTCAATGGTCTTAAGGTTTTGTGTTACCTCCTCGCCGATTAAACCATCACCGCGGGTTGCACCTTGAACAAAAATTCCGTTTTCGTAAGTTAAAACAACTGATAAACCATCCAGTTTTAATTCGCAGTAATAATTAAATTTAACATCAGCTACCAATTTTTGATTACGTTCTTCCCACTCTTTAAATTCTGCCAAACTAAAAATATCCTCTAAAGAAATGATAGGGATGGAATGTTTGACTTTTTTAAATTTATCCAAAGGTTTACCGCCCACTCTTTGGGTGGGTGAGTCAGCAGTGATAAATTCAGGGTTTTCTTGTTCAAGCTGATAAAGTTCATGTTTTAAGGAATCTAAGGCAGCATCGGATATTTCCTGCTTATCCAGCACATGATAAAGATAACGATGATGCTCTATTTCTTTCCTTAATTTCTCTAGGCGCTGCTTAATCTCTTTTTTACTAAAATTACTAGTCATCATTATTTACAACTAGAATTTTTCTACATCGCTTTCGCTAAAAATAACATAATCAAAGAAACGTGCTGCCGGCGATCGGCGGGGCATACTCACTAAAATTGCCTGCCGGGAAGCTTCATCAGTATTAGCTGGAAATTTACCCAAACCTTTAATTTGAATTCTAGCTGGTAAAGAAGAGCGACAAATAACTGCAAAAGGAGGATCTTCGCCACCGCCTGGTACACCGCCATGGCCAGGAATAATAGGAAGCCCAGCGCCGCCAGGAGGATCACCACCACCGCCTGGAATACCACCACCACCGCCTGGAATACCACCGCCGCCTGAACCAGGACCATCTTCACAAATTGTCGGATCAAGTAATGAATAAGCTGTAATTTCTATATTAGTAGAATCAAAGCTTGGATTATCAAACTTACGCGGAATCATTCTTACCCGATAAAGAGAACAACCTGTTTGATATAAAGGTACAATGGCCATTGATTCAGCTGGACTATAATAAAGAGACTGGGTTTCTCCTAATTCACCGCTGGTACTCCAACAAATCCAGTTAATTTCCAGCCAAGCTTCATGATCCCAGCTTATAGCCAAAGATTTAATGGAATCTTCTAATTGATCTAAAGAATGCGGATTATATAAATCTAATTGATAACTTTCATTCATGGCAATAGTAGCATAAACAACATTTTCTGTATCTTTGGCAACCAATCTATAAGAAGAATTATTGGATAATTGCTCATTCATTTGATTAAACTCTTCTCTGTCAAAATCTTGCTTACGTACCTGATATAAAGCTCTTTCCACTCCGCTTTCCGCCGCATAATAAGCCATAACTGATTGATCTAATTGCCTTGATTGTTTTGTTTCAGAAATAACTAATAAACTTGCTCCCAGACTAACGGTAATAACTACAGACATAATTAAAAGGGCTAAGATCAATATAGCTCCGCTTTCTTTTTTATATCTAACCATACTTTTATATAATCAATTTATAGTTAACGTTGATAACTTCTGGAAGAAACAGTGGTTTGAAAATTATAAGCACGAGACTCACCTACTAAATTCTTCGTTTCTAAAACAATCGTAACTAACGACTGCTGATTATCTGATGCATCTGGAGGTGAAATAAAAAAACTTAATCTCTCCACTGAAAGATTAGCGGTGGTAATATCTGCCCAGCTTTCACTGCCACAACCATCGCCTAAACAAACTTGAATTGCATCACGTCCCTCAACCGTTTCTTTTTTAAAACGTTCAATATTACTATCCTGGTCTAAAATAGCTAGTATTTCCTGGGGTTCGTTTAAATTATAACTTTGATAAAAATCATAATCAATACTGCCTAATCTTACCTCTCTGGCTACTACTTCTAAAACATATCTGGCGTCTGACATAACGCGCTGTAAATTAGAAACTTGTCTTTGCAATCTCTGACTTTGGATAAAAATTCCCATAGCAGCAGTTGTGGCAATAGAAAAAATACCCAAAACTAAAACAGTCTCCATAATAGTAAAACCGCCTGTTTTTTTTAATTTTGAAAAATTCATCTTAGCTTAATTATTTAAATAAATTGCAAATATACTATCGCCAATTATATAGATGATCTTCTAGTTCTACCCTATGAGTACGGCCGGCTCCCTGCCACCTAACCTCTGTATTAACTTGCCAGCCAATCCATTCCAAATCTGGATCATCTTCACATTTTTGACCTTCGGATAAAATAGTCTGACTGCCAATTTCCTCATGCCAGCAAATTTGCCTTAAAGTTACCAAACGTTTGTAGGAAGTTAAAGAAACTTCTGGATCCGCACTAGGATCATGGCTAATTGCTCCAGAACCTGCATGATAGTAAAGTCGGCATTCATCACAGTTTTCTATATCCTGCGTTTGATCATTAAATTGCCATGAATTACTCCCGACTTCAAAAAAAGTTATTAAACGATAATTGTTGTCAGGATCTTGAAGGATACCTTCATACCACAAGGCATTATTTAACCAATTACTATCTCGCTTATTCCTAATCACTTCTACGGCTTCACGAGCCAGATTTGCAGCTACTAAACGGGAATCATTAGTAGAAATAGATATTAAATTATTAATAGCCAGAGTAAGTCCGCCAATAACACCGGTAATAATAACACCTAAAGCAATAATCATTTCCAAAAGACCTATACCTTCAACCTGTTTTAAATTTTTAAATAATCTCTTTATTAAACGCATGCTCTTAATAGGTTAAATTAAATCTTATTCTTGAGTTTGCAATTGAGCTGATACTTGGCCGGTAATACGATTTAAGGTTATTATTCCCTGGACATCGTCTATAAACTCACGAGCTAATTTAATTTCTACAATTGAAGAATCAGTAGAACTATTAACATAAACAGTAGGCTTAGGCGGATTAAAGACAACGTCCAAATTATTGGTCGGCAGATCATCAATTAATAACTCACTAATAGTAATTTCCAATGGTAAATTGAAGATTTCTATAATTACATCATTTTCCCCGTAATCTAAAGTGTAATTATCCTTAAATAAAACATATTGATCATCATTGCCTGCTGTTGAATCAAAATGAACACCATATCTTTGACCTAAACTTTCCTCTTCAGCCAGACCAGTTAAAGCACTGGTTTGAGCCATTCTTAAATTACTGGCTAAATGTTGAGTGGCTAATCTAAATTCTTCTATTCTTTCTCCTTTTCTAAAATTTATCAAAATTACACTCAAGATAACCACCAAAATAATTAATACCACCACCATCTCCACTACTGTAAATCCTGATTGCCTAAGCTGAATTTTTTTAAAGTTCCTAATTATCATGAAAATTTTTCTTAATCAAATTGACGAAAGATACCAAGCCAATAAACCTTCCCCATAAAGCAGGGTAATAACTGTGGCTAAGGATAAAAAGGTACCAAAAGGCAGCTGGCTATGCCACTGTTTTTTCTTTAAAGCTATTAAGCTTAATCCCAACACTGCTCCTAAGATATAAGCCAAAAACAAAGCTACCAGCACTTTCGGCCAACCCAGCATTACTCCCATCACTAAACCCAAACGAATGTCTCCCCCGCCTATCCATTTACCAGCAGAAACTATAAACTGCAGCAGAAAAAACCCTGCCACGACTACTGCAGCCAAGATCAGATTCAGTAAAGGCATTCCTAACCAATAATTTAAAACTAAAGCAACTATTAAAGCCGGTATTGTCACTTTATCTAAAATAAGATAATGCTTTAAATCATAAACAAAAATAATTAGCAAAAAACTGCTGAAGATTAAAAAAGTTACATAAACCAAAAGTTGATCAGTTGCATTACCCTCAAGGATTGAGGAGGGGTATAAATATTTTAAATAACCTAAAATAAAAATTATGGCAGTTGTTAATTCAACCAAAGGATACTGCCAAGAAATAGCACTGTGACAGTAACGGCACTTACCACCCATATATAAAAAGCTGAACAGTGGTACTAAATCACGGTAATTTAGTGAATGTTCACATTTAGGACAATAAGAACGACGCCAAACTATTTCACCCCCTTTTTTTAACCGATAAACTACTACATTTAAAAAACTTCCAATAATCAAACCAAGAATTCCAATAATAATAACCGTAATTATCATAATCATATTTTACCATTTTTCTTGTCTTTAATAAAGAACTTAAAAAACACCAATTTGACTAGTCAGACTAGCTTGACTGGTGATTACTTTTTTTGAAAATTCTTGATTATTGATTTTTTAAAAGTCCTGTGCAAAAAACCGATCCTGTTTTACCGGCTAATTGTCCTAAACCATTATCATTACAATCTAATGTATTTGAAGTACAGTCAATGGGTCCATATCCAGGATCACTATCAATATCACTATCAATATCCTGATTATTTTCCATTACCGCTACTAAAAGATAATTATGACGGTAAGCGCAATAAGAATAAGAGTAGCCGTCATCCTCCCTAGGATCTCGCGGTAATTCACTATTTTCCAAATAAGGAAATAAATCAGTCCTTAAATCATTCCAATCATAATCTGTTAATTCATAATCAACGCCTAAGCCAGGAGGTAATTTTTGAGCATTGTTTTGTATATATAATTCTATGGCTGCTTGCACAGTTTTAATATCAGAAAACCTTTGAGTGTCTCTAGCCCTAGTTCTTGAACCACTCAAAAACATCAAAGCCAATGTTAAAAGAATTCCAATAATAACTATAACTACTAACATTTCTATAAAAGTAAACCCCTGCTGCTGCGGGGTAAAGCCACTATTCGTCAAATTATTATTTTCTTGTTGCTTCATAAAGATTAAGAAAGAATTGGCTATTTTGAATAAAATCTCATTAAATTCCTAGATTTATTATACAATTTTTATAAAAAAAATAAAAGAACGATTTTTAAAAAATAAAAATCATTCTTTCTGAAAATAATTAATTTATTGATATTTCTTCTTACCTATACAAAAAACACTTCTATAATAGAAACTAGGACTATTAGCAATAGCAATGTCGCCGTTATTTGAATCATTACAGTCAACAAAAATCACTGTTTTATCATTAGATGAACAACATTCTGTCATTGCAGTATAATGATCTACACCAACCACAGAAGCAACCGCGCCATCTATATCTTCTGGTATATCAATATTTTCTGATAAAGCAGTGGCTAACAGATAATTATTATTTACTGGATTAACACAATAAACAAATACTCCATCAGTGCCATTATCTGGATCAAGCGGCACACCACTTCCCAAAAAAGGGCCTAGATGGTCATCATCACCTAGTTCAGCCCAGGTAGCAGGTAAAGCTGGTGGTACTTCATTATATTGGATATATACTTCAATAGCTTTTCTTATAGTAGAAAGGTCTGCCATTCTTTTAGCGTCCCTGGCTTTAACACGAGCGCCTGATAAAGAAACTACAGCTAAAGTGGAAAGCAAGCCAATAATGGCAATAACCACTAATAGCTCAATGACTGTGAAACCGTGTTGCTGCCTTGTTATCCTGTGTCTATTGATAGACATGGTTTTTTTATTTTTCATACTTGTTACTGATTACCAATTACTAGTTACTGGTACCCGATAATCAATTCAAATCACCCAAACAATAATTTTTATCCCCGTCGCACAAAGGGCGTAAATGACTAGCTTCTGGCGCACTACTGATACATTCATCTAAAGAATAATTAACAAAACCCGCAATACCCAAAACTTTAGGAGTCTTTTCTAGTCTCACAGCCAACAAATGCTTATCTGTTTCACTATTAGTACAATAAATATAATTATGACTAAGATTATTTTTAGGATCTTCTGGAAAAGAACCTGTGAAATAACCAACTATATCATCATGAAAAAATCGCCAATTATAAGAAAGATAAACATAAGGTACATGTTCATGATCAAATTTATATAAAATTAGAGCAGTTTTTAACCTATCTAAGTCTGATAAACGTTTAGTATCTCTGGTTTTAGCCAAAATTTCATTCAAAGGGACTATAAATAAAGTAATAAATAAAGCTAAAAGAGCTACTACTACCACTAATTCAATTAAAGTAAAACCATTATTATTCTTTAAATTATCATCTTCTTGTTGCTTCATAAAAATAAGAAAAAGTTGACTATTTTGAATAAAATCTCATTAAATCTTTAAATTTATTATACAATTTATATGAAAAAAATAAAAGAACGATTTTTTAAAAATCCTTCTTTATGAATGACCAAACCGCAGCAAACGGGGATATCTATTATATTATATATTTTAATCTTTAAACCCTAAACAAAAAACTGTTCCATTTCTAAAACTAATTGCTCCTGGATTTAAGTAAATATTACCATCAGCACCATCATCACAATCGATCGGTCCATTGTGGTGTGACCCCTGTGGTGCAGTACTTTGAATAGAAGAAACACATTCTTCATTTATCATGCCACTATACAATTGCCATGGTGTTGAACCATCAAGATCATTAACAATGTTTGTTTGCTGTTCTAAGCCAACTGCCAAAAGATATTTATTCGGATTTACGACATTATAAGGATAGACGTCAGGAACAGTATCACGGCAATACAAAAAAACACTATCATTACCAGCATCCAAAGGAACATCATTGTTCATATAACTACCTAAAAAATCAACTATATCATTATTGTTAGTTCGATTGCCATCATCCCAAAGAACCCAAGGGTAAACCGCCGGCATCACGCCATGTTCTATCTCGTATAACTGCAAAGCTTTTTCGATTCTTTTAAGATCATACATTCTTTTAGCGTCCCTGGCTTTAGCACGAGCGCCTGATAAAGAAACTACAGCTAAAGTGGAAAGTAAACCAATAATAGCAATGACTATTAATAATTCAATGACTGTGAAACCGTGTTGCTGTCTAGTTAATCCTTTTTTATTGATAAACATGTTTTTTCTATTTTTCATAATATCTATAATTAGGTATCAGTACCTAATAATTATACCACAATTAAAAACTATAACCAAAAACCCAGCCCTTCGGTAAACTCGGAGCTGGGTTGATTGAGTATTTTTCAAACAAAACTTATATTCTTCCTAAACAAAATCCAGTAGTAGCATCACAGGCCGTAGGTAGGGCAGCCCCATCATTACTATTCATACAATCGCCCGCATCGTATAAAGTATCTGGATCACCTTGTACTCCTGGTTGAACTGCATTACCTTCTAAGGTGGTTCCCAAAAGATATGAGGTAGTAGTGGCACTACTACGGCAATAAGTGTAATGATAAGTAGCGCCATTACTAGGATCCTGAATTGGTCCAGGTAAATATTCACTTAAAGTACCAATAGTAGCACTCCAATTTGCACCTACAACAGGAGCAACAGCATTTTCAGATAAATATAACTCTAAAGCTGACTGGATTGATCTTAAGTCAGAAGTTCTTTTAGCATCTCTGGCTTTAGCACGAGCGCCTGATAAAGAAACTACAGCTAAAGTGGAAAGTAAGCCAATAATGGCAATAACCACTAATAATTCAATAAGAGTAAAACCTTTCTTTTTATTTTTCATATGATATTTTTACTTAATTTTTATAATTTTATAGATTTTAAGAAAATTTGATTCGACCTTTTTAAAATATTTTAAGTTAATAACAAACATGTGGATAAACTTATCCCTATCCTTAATTACTATTATTATAACAAATCTTAAAGAAAAAATCAACTTTTTCCCAACTTTTCAACACGAAGTAGAACTTTACCAAGCGCCCCGCATATGCGGGGCGCCTACCTCATTCAAAAAAATATTAAAAAGCATTAGCTAATTGATACATAGGCATAATAATGGCAGAAACCATCCCGCCGACGCCTATGCCAATTAAAACCATAATAATCGGCTCAAGAGTATGGGTAAGATTTGCCACCATGTTACTCACTTCTCTACTATAAAAACTACTTAACTTTCTTAAAATATCATCCAACCGACCTGTTTTCTCTCCTACTGCCATCATGTGAGAAACCATTTTGGGTACAATTTCGGAACGCAAAAAAACAGTGCCAATGGAATTCCCATCCTCAACTTCTTTAACAGTCTTATCAATCAAACGCCGGTAAGCATCATTACCCACAACATCAGACACTATTCTTAAAGCTGCAACAAGAGGAATACCACCCACTACTAAAGTGGCTAAAGAATGGGTAAAGCGAACCAAATAAATCTTCTGAAATAAAGTACCAAAAATTGGGATACGAATTTTTAACAGATCCCAAATCCTTCTACCGGATTCAGAATTAACGAACCACCTAAAAATTCCTATTAAACCAATAAGAATAAGCAAAAGAAGCCACCAGTAATTTTTAAAAACATTACTTGTGCCGATTAAAATTCTGGTAGTTAAAGGAAGTTCTGCTCCCGAAGCTGTTAACATTGAGGTAAGTTGGGGGATAACAAAAATCATCATCGCTGTTCCTACAATGATCAAACCTCCGACAATAAAAGCAGGATAAATCATAGCGCCTTTAATTTTGGCAACCATATCATAATCCTCTTCTTCCTGATTAGCTAAATAATTCAAGACCTCATCCAATTTACCAGAAGTCTCGCCAGATTTAACCATGCTAATAAAAAAATAAGAAAAGGTTTTAGGATATTTAGCCAAAGCTGCCGAAAGCTTTACTCCACTTTCTACTTCATTAGCGATCTCTTCTATTTTACTTTTTAAAGCTTCGTTTTCGGTTTGCTGGGTGATAATGTGTAATGATTGTACTACCGGCAAATTAGCCGAGGTCATAACTGCCAGCTGGCGCGCAAAAATAACTATATCTTTCTTCTTTACTCGATCAAAAAAAGGCACCCTTAACTGGAGTCTTTTACCATAAGACGGCTTAATGATTGCTTCTAAAGAAATAATGGATAAACCTCTTTCCATTAAAACATCAGCTGCCACCTCGTCACTGGGAGCATCAATTTTACCCTCAAGAATTTCACCCTTATTATTTCTAGCTCTATAGTCAAATTTCATTTAAAGTTAAGTTAATTCTCTGGCCTGATTATTTAGCTAACATTGAACTTAAAGTACGTGGATTTTGAGCATATTTTAAGGCAACATCCTGGGAAATTCTGCCTGCCTTGACCAAATTGGCTAATGAATAATCCAAACTCATCATTCCCTCTATCCGCGATGTTTGAATAATACTTTCTAACTGATTAAAACGACCTTCGGCAATCAAAGCTTTGGAAGAGGAAGAAGCAGTAAGAATTTCGGCGGCTAGAACCATTTCCCCAACCCCTGGCACTAACCTTTGAACAACTAAACCAACTAGATAGTCAGCTAAAACATTTCTCACCCATTCTTTTTTTGCTTCGGGAAACTCGCTAATCATACCAGTTAAACAACTTAAAGAAGTGTCATAATCCATGATAACCAAAACTAAACGGCCCGAAACCGAAAGCTCCAAAACCAACTCCAAAGTTTCCAAGCAATCCACCCGAGAAATTGCCACCACATTAACATCCTCTTCTTTAAGGGATTGTAAACCCTCACTAAAAGAAATTACATCAGTACCTATTTCTCTTTGCTCAATAATACTCCTTTGATTAACAAACAACTGTTCAACGGGATTCTCCAAATAAACAATTCTTTCGGAACGATTACGATTTATGGTTTCTAAAATTCCTGCCAGTGTTGTACTACGTCCGGAATTATAAGGACCGCTGATAATAATTAAACCTTTTTCAACTGCGGTAAAAGAATTAACAATCTTAGGCAAACTTAATTCTGCTACGGTCTTAATTTGCGGAAGAATTAATTTTAAAGAAACAGCATAATAACCTTTTTGCTGAAAAACATTAACTCTGAAACGGGCTTTATCCAGCCAGTTGTAAACAAATTTTAGTTCTTTGCTTTGTCTTAACAACTCTTGTTTTTTTTCCGGCACAAAAAATTTAATCAGTGTCTCCATAAAAGCCGGTGTAGTTACCTTTGCTTCGCTTAAGGTAATTAAACGATCATTAATCCTAAAATAAGGATTGCTTCCCACAGCAAAATGAATATCCGTCGCTCCTCTTTCGGCCACGGAATTAAGAATATTATTAATGGCTAAATCTTCAGTGGTAGTCATTCTTAAAAAAATTGAAATTAATTAAACAAATAAGTAACTAAATATTAACAAATTTCCATGAACAATTCTTAAATCAGTCACCGCTCTCTAAAATGGATTTAATCCTGGAAATAACCTCACTGGGTACAAAATGCGCCTTGATTAAGTAATCTTTAGCTCCTAAAGCAAAGCACCGTTCAATATCCTCTTTTTGACCTAGATTAGTCAAAACTAAAACCGGAATATCCTTTATAGCACTATCATTTTTCATTTCTTCTAAAACCTTAAAACCATCCTTTTTAGGCAAGAGCAGATCTAACAATATCAAATCAGGGTGCTCTTTTTTAATTACTCTCATACCTTTTTCGCCGTCAGTAGCTACTATTATCTGATATCCTTCTAATTCCAGTTTAGCAACATACATCTGCAGTAAAAAGCCGTCATCCTCAACTATTAAAATTTTACTTGGTTTAGGCATATTTTTATTATCCTAGCATACCCTACAAATTTATTAAATATATAAATATTACATTTCCGTTTTGGTAACTCTTAACACCTCTTCTGCAGTGGTATGACCCAGTAAAGCTTTCATCCATCCATCCTGTCCTAAGGTAACAAAATTTTGATTTTTTAATTCCTCATCAACTTCCCGTTGATGGAAACCATGAGCAATAATATCTTTCATTCTGGTGTTGACCACTAAAATTTCTGCCAACGATAATCTTCCTTTATAACCCGACTCCCCGCAACGATTACAGCCAGCACCTTTGTAAAAAATCAGTTCTCTTTTATCCTTTAAAGGATCATACCACCCTCCCGGCGGCATAGTTGATAAATCTTTTTTAACATCCTCCAGCACATCCGGCGGCACTTTATCTTTAACTTTACATTTTTCACAAATTTTGCGCACTAAACGTTGAGCAATAATTACATTAATAGTAGTGGCTAATAAAAACGGTTGAGCTTTCATATCAATTAAACGATGGATAGAACCTTTTGCATCATTAGTATGCAAAGTAGAAAGTACTAAATGACCAGTTAGAGCAGCATGAATAGCCAGTTCTACAGTTTCTACATCACGTATTTCTCCTACCATAATTATATTGGGATCCTGGCGTAAAAAAGCCCTTAAGCCGTTAGCAAAACTGTAACCTATTTCACTTTTAACCTGTGACTGATTAACACCGGTAATAAAATATTCCACTGGATCTTCTAAAGTAATAATATTAATACCCTCCTGGTTAAGAATTGACAAAGCAGAAAATAAAGTAGTTGATTTACCAGAACCAGTAGGTCCGGTTACCAAAAACATACCATTAGGCCTTTTCAAATTATCCACCATTAGTTTAATCTGTCTACCCATAAATCCTAAGTCTTCAAAAGTGGGAGCTTTATCAGGAGATTCCAAAATACGCATCACCACTTTTTCCTGATTAACCAAAGGAATAATTGAAATACGAAAGTCTACTTTTTTGCCGGTAATAGTTTGACGAACTCTTCCGTCTTGAGGTAAACGAGTTTCATCAATCTTCAAATTAGCCAAAACCTTAATCCTGGAGACTAAAGCTGTATGTACATAAATAGGTAAAACTAAGGAAGTGTGTAAAATACCGTCAATCCGATAACGTACACGACTTTTATCTGCGTGCGGTTCAATATGAATATCCGAAGCTCTGCCCTCAACAGCATTTCTTAAGATAACTGAAAGAATTTTTGATACTGGCGCGGTTTTAATAACATCTTCCAAAGAGGTGACCCCTTCTTTACCTTCAAAATCTTGCGGAGCAAACTTTTTTTCGGCAAAACCTAATGCCTCAACCATCTCTTCTTTCATGCTTTCATACTCTTTGAATACTAAAGCAAAACTTTGAGACGAGATAATATAATATTTTACTTCTAAGTTTTTCTTACGAGCCAAGAATTCTATGGCCTCTACTGCCTTGTAGTTTGTCGGATCCACTAAACCTACTTGAAGCTCATTTTTAATTTTATCAAATACCAGTAGTTGATAATTTTCAGCCAGATCTTGAGGTAAAATCTTTAGAACATCTTTATTGATTATTTTTCCTTCTAAACTAAGATAAGGAATCTTGAGCACCTTACCTTTAAATTGAGCTAAAACTTCCGGGGTTATCAAGGAATTATCCTCTAACAATTGATCTAACTTCCGAGGGTTATCCTTGATAATTTTTAAATACTCATTATATGTTTGAAGAGAAATCAAATTCTCGGCCTTAAGCGCATCTAATAATCTTTTTTGGAAAGAGACTTTTAACATATTTAAATAATCTATTTTTAAATTGATCCTTTATAATTCGCCCAAATCTTCTAACACTTCGGGAACACTAAAAGGATCGGGTTTTCCTACTTGGCCAATCTCTAAAGGTAAATTTAGGAATGCTTTTAAAGACATGAAGAATGGAGAATTAAATAATTCATCTTCTTGATAAGCTTCAATTAGCTGCTCTGTTTTTTGAGCTGCATTAACGTATTTATCGGCTCCGGAAGAAACTTTCCTGAATTCTAAATCTGATTTAGTCTTAGAAGAATTAGAAAATGACCAAACTGCCAAAGCAATCATTGCTATAACCACCAGTAAAACAATAATAAAGGTTAAAGGATTTTTTTTAGTGTTAGTGTTCATTTATTATTAATTAAATTTCTTCAGGATAATAATAGGTAGTTATTGATAAACTGTAACTTCCCTCATCTCCAGGACTGGAAAAATTAATTGAGCTCACATCAAATAAACGTATATGTTTTTCTAAATTAGCTAAAAGATTTTTAAAACTTACATAATCTCCGCCCTGAATAGCCAAATTAATACTTAAAACATGCAAAGAAGGGGTAGCAACAACATCTAAGAATTGATCTTCCTCATAACCATAACTCTCATAATCATCATTTGGGATATCCTCATAGTCATCAGGTAATGGCGGTTGTTCAGTCTTCTTCGCTGTTAAACTTTCTGTAATAGCTAAAGAATTAATGTTAAATCCGCTAACTCGCATTACCGTTTCCAGTTGAGCAATTAAATTAGCTAAATTCCTCTCTGCAGGTAAAAACTGGGAGAATCTTTCAATATTTTTTTCTTGCTTTTGTTCAAACTTCTTTGCCGCTTCCTCCAATTTCTGTAAACTTAACGAATATTTTTCCATATCATCTAGCTGTTTTAATTTACCGGCCAAAAGTGTAACTTTGTTTTGATACACTTTGATTAATTGTGACTGTAAAATGAAAAAGTAGCCAACAAAAATAATTAACAAAAAAATGAT
>JAHITV010000047.1 GCA_018817315.1 Patescibacteria group bacterium | reverse complement strand
CACCATTATTGTGCCGCAAAAATTTGAAATTGCCTATGATTGGGGCAAAGGATTTATGGATACGCTGGATGTTATGATCAAGGTTTTTACTGCTTATGCTCTGGTTATGGCGGTGGCGAAGTAGGGAAAATAATTATGGCTAATGAAATAACACTTAAGGATATAATTGAAGCGATAATTCGTAGTTGCTGGATGCTGGTATCATTTTTTTTGATTGCCATTATTATTGCCTTTTTCTTTTATTTTACAACCCCAAAATCATATACAGCGGAAGCAACTATAATGCCGGTTGCTGGATCTGACAGCGGCATAGCCAGTTTTTTGGCAGGCACTGGTTTGGGCATGTTAAGTCATGCCGAAACCAAAGCAAATGTGATACTTGTAGCGCTAAACAGTCATTCTTTGGCTAAAAATGTTTTAAAAAAACATAACCTTGCCGGCTTGTTGCTTGACAGGGAAAAAGAAAAACTATCTCCTGCAGAAATAGATAAGGCAGCACATATATTGCCTCAAAATATTATGAGCTTCTTTGTCACAAAAAATGGAACGATTATGATTAGAGCTTCTTTTAAAGATCAAGATAAAGTTGCTGATCTAGCTAATTATTATGTGGAGGAGCTGTCCGTCTTTTTAAATTTTAAATCAATAAATATGAATTTTATTGTCATTGATAAGGCCCAGCGCCCGTTAAAGCCATCAGCCCCAAGTTTAATGAAAAATATGATTATTTCTTTGGGGATTGCGTTCTTTTTTGGACTGACATTTATTTTATTTAATTTAGCATATTATAAGAAATAATGAACAATGCTGGTTTTAATGAAGCTTCTAATAATAAAAACATTTATGCTTTTTCAAGCATACTATTCCTTTTAGCGCAAATTTTCTTTACTATAAATTATTATAAGCTTCCTTCTTTTGGGTTCATTGGATTGATAAAAAGCTTGTTGCTTCCGGCAATTCTTATTTTTACTGCGGTTATAATCTCAAACAGGCGTTTTTTGAATGATATTAAATGGAAAAGTTTGGGTCCAGTATTTTCCTATAGAATTATGGCTTTATTTTTTCCAGCTTTATTGATTATTTATTATGCCCTTAATTTTTTAAAGGTACAAGTCCATATCCCACTAATGATGTTAATTGTTGTTTTGTCAACTGCCTATCTTGTAATGGTATGTTTTGAGTTTTCAGCAGGATTGGATCGTGCAGTCTATGTTTTTTTTGTTTGTTTTCCGCTGCTTAATTTGTTGGAGTATTGGCTCCATATAAACAAGGAGATGTTTGGCGGGGGAATTATTTTTACTCCGACGGTATTTTTTATGTTCACTTTGTTCTTGGGATTATTTGTTGAAATCAACAGAAAGAAGATTGTGTTGACTGGATTGCAAATGGCAATTTTTGTTTGTCTAGGTATTTTCTTGTTATCCGGATTGATTTCTTCAATTTTATCGATATTTCCTTGGGAGAGTTTTTGTCAATATTTGCTGAGTTATTTTTATCCAATATTATTGTTGCCGATTGTGTTTTGTGCCATTGATTCTGACTCAAAAAGATCGTTTTTTATCAAGATCATAATTGCGGCTTTGGTCCTGCATATAATTATTTCTTTTTATTTGCTGCAAAGATTTGGTGGTGGTTTTTCGAATTTGATCAGTGTTTATGCGGCCAGCCTTGCTACCGGCTTTACGAGCGGGGTATTAGCAACAATGATTTTATCTGCGTTTCCGTTAATTTTATTTGCGATTTTTTCTAGTCGTGATATTTTGTCTAAAGCAAGATGTTTCGCTTGTTTCCTGTTTTTTTGTTTAATATTATTAGCTACTTTGAGTCGTTCTGCTTTAGCTTCTTTTTTGCTTGGGTTATCAGTTTTATTTCTATCGGAAAGAACGCGAAAATGGTTCGTCGCCTTGATATTGTCTGGGCTTATTTTTGCTTTGCTTTTTTCGCCGCTGCTTGCCAATAGCAGATATGCGACCATATTAACAGGATTGAAAGATAGCTCTTCACGCGCATATTTTAATGCTTGGAGCGGGGCAATAGATATGCTCAAAGATTATCCGATCTTTGGTATTGGAACGGGCATGTGGGATAAATATGTTGCTAATTACGTTCCGACGCAGCATATCAATTTAAAAATCAAAGAGGGTGTGTGGGCAAGGGGGTATATTATCGATCCCCATAACTTTTACCTGTTAACATTTTTGGAAACCGGCCTTTTTGGATTTATGTCATGGATTGGATTTATTGTTCTTAGTGTTGTTCTTGTTCTTAAAAATATCAGAAATTCGTTTTCTCAAATTGGAGCAAAGTATTATTTGGGCATTTCGTTTTTGGTCTTTTTGGTGGCAAACGCTTCTATGCAATTAACCGGCTGGCGGTTAACCGATGGTTTGTTCTTATTAGGCGTGTTCTATTGGGGAATATTTGGTTTATTTCTGCGGGTTGAACAAATTAGTTTAAAGAGGAGCCAGGGATGATCAGGAGTCTACTCAATATTTATCAATATAGAGAATTGTTGTTGAATCTAACCTTGAGGGAGATAAAGGTGAAGTACAAGCAGTCTGTGCTGGGTGTATTGTGGGCAGTAATCCAGCCCCTTTCAATGATGGCGGTTTTCACCTTTATTTTTTCATTTTTAATAAAAATGCCGAGCGATGGCATTCCTTATCCAATTTTTTCATATACCGCATTGTTGCCCTGGACGTTTTTTGCTGCCGCCCTTTCTTTTGCCATCCCTAGCGTTGTAGCTAACGCTAGCCTGGTTACAAAAATATATCTACCCAGAGAGATATTCCCTTTTTCCGCTATTTTAGCCGCGTTTTTTGATTTTTGTATTGCGTCTGTCATCTTTGTTTTTTTGATGTTGTTCTATCGTGTTCCTTTGTCTTGGAACGTTTTATATTTGTTGCCTATCCTTGTTGTTCAAATATTTCTTACTCTTGGTGTTGGCCTGTTTGCTTCTGCTTTAAACGTTTATTATCGTGATGTAAAATATATTTTGCCGCTTGGTCTTCAGCTTTGGATGTATGCAAGTCCGGTCATTTATCCTATTAGTGTTGTGCCCGAAAAAATAAGGGTAATTTATATGTTAAATCCAATGTCCCCCATTATTGATTCTTACAGAAAAGTCTTACTCTTGGGCACCACCCCTGATTTTGCTTGTCTCGGCTTTGCGGCTGTGGTTTCGCTCGTTGTGTTTGTTTTGGGTTACAAATATTTCAAGAAAGTTGAAATGAGTTTTGCGGATGTGATCTAAAAATGAAAAACAACCATGCAGTTATAGTTGATAATGTGTCAAAAAAATATAGGCTGGGAGAGCTGACGTATCGTACTTTGCGCGATGATGTCGTTGGCTTTTTGCGCCGGAAGCAAAAAGAAGAGCGTTCTTTTTGGGCGTTAAGCGATGTTTCATTTCAATTAAAGCAAGGGGAATCGATTGGTATCATTGGGACCAACGGGGCAGGAAAGAGCACGATGTTGAAGATCCTGGCGGGCGTGACCAGGCCGACCAGCGGCAGCGTTGAAAAGCGTGGTAAAGTGGGCGCTTTGATCGAGCTTTCTGCCGGTTTTCATCCCGAACTAACGGGCAGGGAGAATATTTACTTATACGGATCTATTATTGGGCTGGGGAAAGCATATATTAAAAAACGTTTTGATGAGATAGTTGATTTTTCCGGCCTGAGCCAATTCATTGATACACCCATAAAAAAATATTCTTCGGGCATGTATACCAGGCTTGGATTTTCTGTAACGGCCCATCTTGACCCGGACATACTGTTGATTGATGAAGTGTTGTCAGTGGGGGATTTTACATTCCAGGGAAAATGCATCAATAAAATGCTTGAGTATAGAAAGAACGGAGTCTCAATTATATTTGTTTCCCATAATCTCGAATCAGTTAAAAAGCTTTGTCCCAAGGTTATCTTGCTGCAAAAAGGGAGTGTCCATAAGATCGGAGATGCGGAGTCAGTGATCGAGGAATATTACAGGGTCAATGCGATCAATATGAAAGGAGAGTGCCGGGGTGATGAATTGATAGATCTGCTTGAAGCCAGGCTCTATTCCGAGGGAAATTCAGACCAATTCACCTTTAATTCGGGCGAGAATGCTGTGTTCAAGATGCGTATCCGGGCTAAAAAACAGATCAAGGATGTCTCTTTTGGTTTATTTCTGCGAAATAGTGATGGCATGATAATTTTTGATGTTTCATCCAATTATAACAAGGTGGAACATCAGCTTGAGGAAGGGCAGACGATTGAGATAATGTTCTGTTTAAGGCTTAATCTGTTAAAAGGGCTGTATCATCTGGGTATTAATATCTTCGGAGCGGAGGGAAACAAAGCGCCAGAATTTATTGAGTATATAGATAATTTAAGCACATTCATGGTTAAAGGTAATGTTCCTGCAAAGGGGATTGTTAATCTTGAGCCAAAAATGATGTTTAAGATAGAGAGCAAATGAGCCCAAAGATATTGTTGCCGTTATTTTAGCGGTTTTTATATTTGATATAGTTGTTTAGATATTTATTAATCATGAAAATATTAATTGTGTATCCGGATGTTATTGGAAAATATGAGCAGCCAATAGGTTTATTAACCTTAATAAGCGTAATGAAGAAAGGCGGGCATGAGGTTTGTTTTTATAGTTTCCCGATATGCAGTCCGGATCAACATAAATACCAGGCTGAATTTAAACAGATAATCACTAAGTTGGGTCCTCAAATAGTGGCTTTTTCAATGGTCACGCATCTTCATGATAACGTCGGTATGTATTATAAGATCATTAAGAAATTTTCCAGGGCTTTAATTCTGGAGGGTGGGATTCATGCCACAATGTTCCCTGATGAAGCGATATCCAATCCGGATGTTGATATTATTGCAATAGGCGAATGTGAGACGACCATTAATGAGTTGTTGATAAGGATACAAAAAGGGCAGCAAGTTGGCCGACTCCCTGGCTATTGGTATAAACATATGGGACAAGTAATAAAAAATCCTATCGGCGATCTGCCTGATCCTTTGGATGAATTGCCTTTTCCTGATAGAAGTGTGCTGGCTGAGCAAGTATCAAATAATCATATTGATGCGTTTAATCTGATGTCTTCCCGGGGCTGTCCATTTGAATGTTCTTATTGCCATAATATTTATTTAAAAGATTATTATAAAGGAAAGGGGAAATTTGTTCGTTTCAGGTCACCCGAAAATATTATCAGCGAATTAAAGGAAATAAGAAGAGCCTATCCCAGTATTAAAAAGATAATATTTAGTGATGACAATTTTGCTCTAAACAAAAAAAGGCTTATTGAATTATGCAAAAAATACAAGCAGGAGATAGGTTTCCCCTTTATTTGTCATGCCAGAGTGGAAAACATTGATGATGAAGTGCTTTGTTCCTTAAAAGAAGCCAATTGTGTGCTTTTGAACCTAGCCATTGAAACAGCCAATGACCACCTAAGACATAATATATTAAATAGAAAAATGACAAAAGAAAATATCCGGCGAGTTTTTAGGAAGATAAATGAACACGGTTTAAGATTGGGGACATTCGTTATGCTGGGAGTGCCTGAGGAGACCAAAAAAACAATATGGGAAACCATAAAATTTCTTCGGGAATTTAAAATTAATTATTATCAGGTGTTTTCCTTTACTCCGCTGAAAAAAACGCCAATATATGAGTATTGTTTAAATAAGGGCTATAAAATTAATAAGATATCAAGTCGGCAGGAGTTTAATTTTTCTTTTCCCGTAGTAGAATTAGATACTATTTCTAAAAGAGCCTTATTAGGCTATCTAAAAACGTTCCATTACTACGTTAAAGCTAGCAGAGTTACGTTCCCCCTAATTCATTTGTTGAGAATGATATGGGAGAAAATGCCGAACACAAATAAAAGAATGGGTAAAATCATCAAATGGGGAGCAATCAATATTGAACAGATGGTAAGGATCTCTATAAAAAAAGTTGAAGAGCCCTTATTTGGTCCCGTTATAAAATATGAAAAAAATATTATTAATTAATCCGCCTTTTTATAGATTAATGGGAAGCCATTATAATGGTATCTCATTGGGCTTGGGCTATATTGCGGCTGTGCTGAAAGCCAATGGCTTTGAGGTTAAGATCTACAATGCTGATTACGAGGACCGCGCAGATTATTTGAACCAAAAAGAGATATTTGACAATTATTATCATTATAAGTCAGTCCTTAACAACCCTCGGCATCCCATCTGGCAAGAGATAGAGCGCATGATCCGCTCGTTTGCGCCGGATGTGGTGGGGATCTCCATGTTCACGGCAACTTACAAGAGCGCTCAAATTGTTGCTGATATCGTAAAAAAGATCGATGCCGGCATTCAGGTGATCGTTGGTGGTACCCATCCTTCTTTGGACCCTCATGGGACAATACAGAACGATAGTTTTGACCTGATCATAAGAAATGAAGGCGAATTCCCATTTTTATCGCTCATGCAGGGGAAGAAATTGGATGCCATCCCGGGGCTGGTCTACAAAAATAACGGGCAAATTATTTTTACTGAAGAACCAGAGAGTATAAAGGATATTGATGCCTTGCCTTTCCCAGAGCGGAAGGCGTATTTGAACCCTATTGCCAATATGGATATCGGGTCGGTCATTACCGGCAGGGGATGCCCTTATGATTGCGCATATTGCTGCAGCCCGGCGCTCTGGCGGAGGAAGGTCTCGCTCCGTTCCGTGGGAAATGTTGTGGCGGAACTTGAGATGCTGGCTTCAGAATATAAAAGTAAATTGATACATTTCCAGGACGATACTTTCACCCTGGACATTGATCGGACCAAACGGATATGCCAGGAAATCATCGATAAAGGGCTGAATATTTCATGGATTTGTGATACACGCGTCGATCGCTTGAACCATGAATTGTTGGAAATGATGAAGGCGGCCGGTTGCGTGCGCGTCAAGATCGCGGTGGAAAGCGGCAGCGATGATATTTTAAAAAGAATGAAGAAACGGATAGACAAGCAGAAGATCATGGGCGCAGTAAATCTGCTCAAGGATGTAGGCATCCCTTTTACCGTTTACCTGATGGTGGGATTCCCTCAGGAGACCAATGAACAGGTAAGACAGACGATTGATTTTGGTAAATCATTGGAAGCGGATTATTACAGTTTGAGCATTCTGGCCCCTTATTTTGGCACAGAGGTCTATCAGGCAATGGGTGAGAATGGAAACGGCCTGGATAAGGAGCATTGGGAATATTTTTTCCATCAGAGCAGGGATATGATCGTGAATAAGGAAATAGATCCAAAACTGGTTGAAGAGTTTTTTGCGCTAAATGATTATGGCAAAGGAGTGCGTGTCTGATGAAAATACCTATTTTGCGAATACCTTATGATCAGGAAGATATCTCTTTTATTAAGAATGAAGTTGAGAAAGTCCTTAGAAGCGGTTATTTGACCATGGCAGATAACGTGGCAAAATTTGAAACTGAGTTCGCTGCTTTTTGCGGGGTCAAGCATGCGCTCGGCACGAATAGCGGGACGAGCTCGCTGGAAATTGTTTTGCGGGCAATTGATGTCGTTGGGGCGACAGTTGTTGTTCCTTCCAATACTTTTATGGCCACTCCTATTTCAGTTGTTCATGCCGGAGGCAAGGTTGTTTTTACGGACTGCGAGCGAGATAACCTGCAGATGGATCCCGACGACCTGAAGCGAAAGATCCGCAAGGATACGAAAGCTGTAATAATTGTGCATATCGGGGGCATTATTTCCCCGCGTTTTGAGGAGATCAAGCGCATCTGCAAGGAAAACGGTCTTTTTCTGCTCGAGGACGCGGCACATGCGCATGGCGCGGCTTTTAAGGGGACCAAGGCCGGCAATTTGGGTGATGCCGGCTCTTTTTCCTTTTATCCCACCAAGGTGATGACTACAGCTGAAGGGGGAATGATCACGACCAGCGATAATTTTGTTTATGAACAAGCGATTATTCTTCGAGAGCATGGGAAAAAAGACCACAGTTTCAATGTGCATACTGAATTTGGTTATAACTGGCGCTTCAGCGAGATCCATGCCGTCCTTGGTTTGCAGCAGATGAGGAAGATCGGGTGGATTTTGGCTGAGAGAAAAAAGATCGCCTCGTTTTATGATCAAAACATAAAGCGGATCAAGAAATTGTTGCCGCTGCGTATAGCTTCTTACGTAGAACCAGCCTATTATAAATACGTTTGTTTTCTTGCTGACGGGGTAGATCGAGCCACGTTTAAGAATAAGCTTAAGGAAAAATATGAAATCATCTTGCCCGGGGAAGTTTATTCAGATCCCTGTCATAGTCAGCCTGTGTTTGAAAAATACCCTCAATATGTGGCTAATGATATAAAAGAAAGTTTTCCTAATACAGATTATGTTTGCCGGCAGCAGGTCTGCTTGCCTCTTTATCCGGGCTTACGCACGGATGAACTCGAATATATTATGGGCGCGCTGGAGGATTGCTTGAAATGAAAGTTTTGGTTACCGGCGGCAGCGGATTTATCGGCAGCCATATTGTGGGTAAATTGGTTGAAAAAGGCCATAAAGTCACGGTTTATGATATCAAGCCGCCTTTGCGTAAAGATGTTAGGTTTATTCGTGGGGAGATCAGGGATCCCCGTGCAGTTTTAAGGGCGGCAAAAGGACAGAAGATCATTTTTCATATTGCCGCTTTTTCTAATATAGATTTGGTGAAGGACGATCCGCTAATTACCATAGAATGTAATATCCAGGGAACAGCCAATGTTCTTGAGGCGGCGCGCAGGAATGGAGTGCAAAGGGTGATATTTGCCAGCAGCGTTTATGTCTATGGCGATCGGGGGCATCTATATACTACCGCAAAAGTTGCCTCAGAGATGTTGTGCAAAGATTATTATACTTTGTACGGGTTGCCCTATACTATTCTTCGTTTTGGCACTGCCTATGGGCCCAGAAGCCGGCAAGCTGACGTCATTTCGATATTTGTGAGGCGGGCGATGGCGGATCAACCTTTGGTAATTAATGGCACGGGCAAGCAAAAGCGCAATTTTATTTATGTGGAAGACATTGCAAAAGGTTGCGTGAAGGCGCTCGCAAGCAAATATGTTAATGCAGTATATGACCTGAAAAGCAGAAAATCTATAAGTATCGTAAAATTAGCAGTCCTGATCAATAAACTATATAAAAATGATAAGCCGATCAAATTTAATAGGTCCAGGTATGACGATCATCAGGGAACTGCCGAGAAAAAGTCTGCAACGATCCTCGTAGCGAAAAATATATTGCAAAGAGATACCGCTTTAGCGGAAGGGATTAGGAAGTATATGAACTGGCTGCAGGGGAAACAATGAAAATCTGTACTATTGCATTCAGGTCGATCCATACCCGGAAATACCTGCAATGGCTGGTCAAGCGCGGCCATGAAGTTCACTGGATATCCGAAGATCCGGAAGCAATAGATGGCGTGAATTTATGGGATATGCGCAAAGCCGCGGCTTATTTTTCCTTTTCTTCGCGACTGAGAAGGGCTGGAAAGCAAATCGGCCGGGTTATTTATATCTGGAAGGCGCTGAAACAGATCCGTCCGGACATATTCCATTTACATACTTTGTATTATCCCTCCTTTCTTGGGATATTTACCGGTTATCATCCATTGGTGATCTCGCCTTGGAACGGCGACGTATTATGGTCAAAAAAACGCCCATATTATCATCGATATATCGTTAAACAAGCGCTAAAAAAAGCGGATGCGTTAACAGCAGATAACGATATCATGAAAAGCGGCTTG
>JAHITV010000028.1 GCA_018817315.1 Patescibacteria group bacterium | reverse complement strand
TAATTGATGAAGCCAGAACTCCTTTAATCATCTCTGCTCCGGCAGAAGAATCAACGGATAGATATTATCAATTTGCCAAACTAGTAAGAAATTTGCAAGAAAACAGTGATTACAATATTGATGAAAAAATGAGAGCTTGCACCTTAACGGAAGAGGGGATAGAAAAAATAGAAAAATTATTAGGCGTTGACAACATTTATCAAACTCATGGCATTAACACTGTCCATCATTTAGAAGAAGCATTACGAGCAGAAACTTTATTCAAACGCGACAGGGATTATGTGGTTAAAGGCGAAGAAGTTATAATTGTTGATGAATTTACCGGCAGATTAATGCAAGGCCGTCGTTATAGCGGCGGCTTGCATCAAGCCATAGAAGCTAAAGAAGGTGTAAAGATTCAACGTGAAAGTATAACTATGGCCACTGTTACTTTTCAGAATTATTTTAGAATGTATGAAAAATTGGCTGGCATGACCGGTACAGCTGCCACCGAAAGTGAAGAATTTTCCAAAATATATAATTTGGACGTCACTATTGTTCCGACTAACAAACCGATGATCAGAAAAGATTTAAACGACAGTATTTATAAAAACGAAAAAGGCAAACTACAAGCGATAGTCAGGGAAATCAAGCAAAGAAACGAAAAAGGCCAGCCACTTTTAATCGGTACTATTTCTATTGAAAAAAATGAAATTTTAAGTGAACTATTAAACCGTGAAGGTATAAAACATGAACTGTTAAACGCTAAAAATCATGAACGAGAAGCAGAAATTTTAGCGCAAGCCGGAAAATTAGGAGCAGTAACTGTGGCAACGAACATGGCTGGTCGCGGGGTGGATATAATTTTAGGCGGTAATCCTCCTGATCCTGTAAAAGCTGAAAAAGTAAAAGAATTGGGAGGACTTCATATTATTGGTACTGAACGTCATGAAGCCAGAAGAATAGATAATCAATTAAGAGGCAGAAGCGGCCGTCAAGGAGATCCCGGCTCCTCACAATTTTTTATTTCCATGGAAGATGACTTAATGAGAATATTCGGTTCAGAAAGAATGAAATCCCTAATGACCACTCTGGGTGTGCCGGATGATATGCCTATTGAGAATAAAATGATTTCCAAATCAATTGAGTCAGCTCAAAGAAAAGTAGAAGGCAATAATTTTGATCTCAGAAAACATCTAGTAGAATATGATGATATTTTAAATAAACAACGGGAAGTAATTTATAAAAAACGTAGAGAAATTCTAAAAGTAGCAGAAAATCAAAAAACCTCCGCGGAAGAAAAAACTACAGGCACTAAAAAAATGGTTTTAGAAATGATAGAAAAGGAAATTGAGCGGATTATCAATTTCCACGTCAACGCCAGTGATCAGCAAGAAAAAAATCTAAAAGAAATCGCGGAAAATATCAACACTATTTTTACTTTAACTAATGATGAATCTGCCAGAATTATTGAGGAAGTAAAAAAGGACAGTCTTAAAGGCATAAAATATGTTCAAGATCTGCTTAAAGAAAAATATGATTTGATGGAGGAAAAAATTAATAAACTGCAGCAGTCTGAAAGCCAAGAGCAGCCCATAAGACAGCTGGAAAAATTTTTACTACTAAGAACTACTGATACCTTATGGGTTGAACATTTGGAAGCTATTGAACATTTACGTACTGGCATTGGTTTAAGGGGCTACGGACAAAGAGATCCTTTAATAGAATATAAAAAAGAATCTTTTAGTCTTTTTCAGCAACTCTTAGACATTATTCAGGACCAAGTAACGCATGCCATTTTTAAGATGGGCATGGCAGCTCAAGCTTCTTTTTCTCCTCAACAAAAAGCCCAACCAACTCAAGAAATAAAAGCAGGTCTTAATCAGTTTGCAGCATCCAGAAAAGCCCTGCCCCAAGACACCGAAGGAAAACAAATTAGCAGTAAAGTCAGAGATACTTCAGGCAAAAAAATCGGTAGAAATGATCCTTGTCCGTGCGGAAGCGGAAGAAAATACAAGAAGTGTCATGGAAAATAATAATATGAAAATAGTTTTTATTTCTGGCTTACTAACAAGCGGCTGGGACAAAAAAGATAGAAGTTATCTTGAAAATAACATTAAAAATGCCGAAGCTTATCAGATTGCCCTGATTAATGCCGGCATTGGCTGTTTTTGTCCTCATGCCCATACTTCTTTCCATCGTGAAAAAGGCAGTAAAGCTCCGGAAAAATTTTATTATAAAATGGGTCTGGAATTTCTTAAAAGATCAGCAGACGCGCTTTTAGCTATGCCTGGCTGGGAAAAATCCAAAGGCGCAAACCTGGAAGTTGAATGCGCTCTTGCCAATAATTTAAAAATTTTTTATCCAAAATCACCAGCAGATATTGATGATATAATCTCATGGGCTAAAAAACCAGAACATTACTAATTTTGTAATAAAAAAGCCGCCAGTAAAGAATCAGCTTGATATTATCAACCTTGAATCGGAGTTGAAAGGTTGACAATAATCGGACTTCAAGTTGATCCAATAAGGCCCTATGCTGACCCGCAGCTTAAGGAAAGGGCCTTATTCTGACGGCAAATAATTCTTTAAAGGACTATAAATAACTTAACATAAATAAACTTCCCGCGAGCTTACGCTCGGAGAATTAAATAAGGTATATTAAAATTTTTGAAGCAACTAAAGAACTAATTCCCTCAATTGACAAAAAAATTATTTAAGGTAATATCTCAAATATTAAGCACAAAAAACCATCAAAACAAGAGGGATATTATGTCCGATGGTAAAAAAATCGTTATTTATATTGGCGATGCTCTACCAAATCATGGAGTAAAAAACGGAGATAAATTGTTTGTTCTCAAGAAACTCTCCCAAATGGTAAAAGTTAGTCCAGTAAGAGGAGGTGAATCTTTCTATATTTCTTCCAAGGACATTAGAGAAGATGCCCGACAAATTCCAGTTGACTAACCATCACACAACAACATCTGCCTCCCATAGAGACTTTACCCAAGGTCTCTTTTTTTTATTAAGTAAATTCATGTTAAAATAAAATCATGAAAATAAAATATTTACAGCTGACTATTGCCATGCTTTTACTGATTTTACCTGTTAATTTTCTCAAAGCAGATAATAAATCCAAAGAAATAAAAGTGTTTGATTTTCAGGGAAATTTAAAATCAAGCATTATCTTGCAAAATTTAGAGTGGGATAGAATAGGCGATATAAAAATCGCTGATTTAGGTAATGACAATATTCCGGAAATTATCCTTTCGGCAGCTGCATCAGCTAAACCCTACCTTAAAATCTACCGATTGGACGGTACTTTAATCAATGAATTACTGGTTTATCCCCAAAATTATTTAGGCGGCGTAAATTTTGAAGTAACAGACTTAGATAATGACGGTAAAAAAGAAATCATTACTGCGGCAACTTCTACTGGCGGACCGCATATCCGTATTCTAAACGGAGACGGTAAAGAACTTAATTCTTTTTTTGCTTTTGAAGAAAACGACAGGGGAGGAATTAACGTGGCTGTCGGCAATCTTTATAATGACTTAAAACCGGAAATTATTGTCAGCTCCAATACTCATCATAAATTAAGAATTTTTGATAATCAGGGAAAATTGCTTAATGAACTGGAACTTAAAAATAATTTTCAGTCCGGGCAAAAAGTAAAAGTAGGGGATTTAGGCGATGATGCTGTGGCGGAAATTTTAACCTTTGCCAATCAAGAAGATGAACCGTTCCTAAACATTTATCGCAACAACGGCGAACTGATCAATTCTTTTCCGGTATTTTCTCAAAATTTTAAAGGCGGATTAAATGTAGACATTGATGATAAAAAAATTCTTGCAGGCGCCGGCATTGGCGGCGGACCTCATTTAAAAATTATGGATAGTTTCGCTGATACTCTTAATCAATTCTTTACTCAAGACAAAAATTATTTAGGCGGCGTAAAACTCGCTGTTTATAATAATTTAATTTATACCATTGCTGAATTATTTCCTACTGCCCAAAAAGCTGATGATAAATACATTGAAATCGATATTTCTGAACAAAAATTAAGATACTTTCAAAACGGTTTTATGCTGGGTGATTATCTTATTTCTTCCGGTAAAAAATCACTGCCCACGCCTGTGGGAGAATTTTCCATAATTAATAAGCAAAAATTATCTTATTCACAAAGATATAATTTGTATATGCCGTTCTGGCAAAGTTTTTATCCGGGCTACGGCATCCATGAATTGCCTTATTGGCCTTCTGGTTATCGCGAAGGTGAGAATCATTTAGGAACTCCGGTTTCCCACGGCTGTGTTAGACTGGCTATTGGCCCTGCTGAAAAACTTTATAATTTAACTGATATTGGTACAAAAGTTTATATAAATGACTAAACAAATTGACACTTCGGCCCTTCGCTCTTCGACTGCCTCGACCTTTCAATAAATTCAAAGTCGCTTCAAGAAAAGTCGAGAAGCGACAAGCTCGGAGAGGACAAGCTCAGGGCTCAGTGTCAACCCTGCCTCGCACCGAAAGTGCTCGGCACGAGGTGAGCAAACCCCGATAGTCCTGAATTTATTGAAAAACCATCTAGGTTACCTTATGGGTTGACAAAAAATCGCGATTAAATTAAAGTTTACTTTTCTCGTACATTTCAAATACCGTTGCCAGGAGAAACAATGAAGAAGTCTCAAAAGCACCCTGATAAAATTGTCGGAAGAACTTTTTTCTTAAGCCATAGAGGTAGATATCACGAAGTAATTGTTGAAAAACGTCTTAAGAAAGGGAATGTTCAAGTTCGACTTACAGGAACAAATATTAGAGCTGAAGTAAATAAAGGCAAACTTAGAACAACAAACCCGACACTGTCTCAAGCATGAGGCAGTTTTTTATTCTATTGACAATAAAAAATAATTAAACTAAAATAAAGAACTAAATTTTTGCACATTTTCAAAATATCAAACTGAACCATAAATAGAGGGAACACGACATGTCCAGACAAAAACATGTACGCAGATTAGTTAACCAACACGTTTTTATTCAAGAAAGAGGAGGCGGACAAGTACAAGTCAAAATTCTGCAAATTGTCAAAGAAGGAGAATTAAGAATCGAATTCGCCAACGGCCAAACAGATAGAGTTCGTAAAGACCAACTTGTTTGCCATCATTCTGGAGAAATTCATGTTCTGGAAAAACATGGTAAATTAACCAAGTCAACTTGGTCAAGCTGGTGATAAACAATACATTCTACTTTTATGTCTGCTCGGCCCACTAATGCAACGTGGGTCTTTTTTATTTCAGTTTTGGAGATCAACACCCTGAGTTTACCGAAAGGGGTTGACAAAAAACTTATTTTGATTATAATAATATGTTTAAGTTATTTTCATAAACATTTCTGAAAGGCGGGTGAGTGAAATGAAAAAGAAACAGGAAAACTCGAAGAAGCCACTTTTCCAACGGTTTATAAAAAAAATTTATAAATACCGTTGGTGGTGGGTAGATATACCCATAGGCGTTCTGTTCTACATTTTTCACCAACACTTCTACTCCCATGGAGTCCATCCTGTACCATCTGCAATGCCTGATACCTGTATGACAATCTTGGGTATGTATCTATTTGTAAAAGAAGGTATTATTCGCCGGAAAAAGGAGATTCAACCAAGGCCAGGCCGCCTTCTTATGTTACCGTGGGTACTTGCTCTAACAGAATTCTTTCTGGTTATGTCTTGGGATCCAACTTACACCATGCCACCCAAGATGATCATGACCACCCTAATTATCATTGGGTGCTACTTTGGAGTCAAGGTCTACACTGGTAGAGCCAAACAATGGCTACAAAAATTACTACCAAAAACCTAATAGCAAACCAATGTCATCTTTAGAATGGCCCATCTCACAAAGTTACGAGATGGGTCTTTTTTTATCCGCCTACGCCCGACCCCTTTGAATGAAATAAAAGAAATAAATAAAGGGACTTGAACTTTTTTTTCTTTATTGCTATTATATCCCTAAGTTTATATGCCCAAACCCACAAAAATTGTTAGCATAAAAAAAGTACGGCTCACTTTTGCAGCCATTTTAATTTTGGCTTTTTTTGCCGCTTTAATTAACTGGCCCAAGCTTCCTGCTGAATTTCCCGGCCAAGCTTTTTTTAATAAATTTACTCCCAAATTAGGGCTTGATTTACAAGGCGGAACTCATCTGATTTACCAGGCAGATATTTCTCAAATTTCCGAAAAAGACAAGGACTCTGCTTTGGAAGGGGTACGGGAAGTTATAGAAAGAAGAATAAACGCTTATGGCGTTTCCGAACCCTTGGTACAAACAGGCAGTAACAACCGCTTAATTATTGAACTGGCTGGCGTCCATGATATTAATGAAGCCATTAAATTAATAGGTGAAACACCCTTACTGGAATTCAAGGAACAGGACCCTAACGCCGGTAAGGTGGAACTGACTGAAGAGGAAAAACAAGCAGCCAAACAATATAATGAAGAAGCTTTAAACAAAACCAAAGATATTATTGCTCAACTAAACAGCGGCGCTGATTTTTCTGAACTGGCCAAACAATATTCCGAAGATCCTTCTGTCCAGGAAAATAGCGGCGATTTAGATTTTGCCAAAGAAGGTTCTTTTGTCCCAGAGTTTGAAAAAGCTATTTTTGAGGATTTACAGGACGGTGAAATTACCCAGGAACCAGTTAAAACTCAATTTGGCTATCATATTATCAAAAAAATAGAGGAGCGTGGCGAAGGCGAAGAAAGAGAAGTGCATGCCGCTCATATTTTAATAATCACTAAAAATGAACAATACAACGAACAAGCTTCTTTAAATGATCAATGGTTAAATACTGCGCTCTCCGGTAAATATCTAAGAAAAGCCACTGTAGAATTTGATCAAAACACTGGTCAGCCGCATGTCTCTTTAGAATTTGACAGTGAAGGCAAAGATTTATTCGCCCAAATCACTAAAAAAAATGTGGGTAAACCTGTTGCCATCTTTTTAGATGAGCAACCGATCAGCATTCCGACGGTGCAGGAGGAAATAACTCAAGGCAAAGCCGTTATCACCGGAAGTTTTAATTTAAAAGAGGCCAAACTGCTTGCTCAAAGATTAAATGCCGGTGCTTTGCCGGTGCCTATCACTTTAATTAACCAACAAACTGTCGGGCCTTCTTTAGGTAAAATTTCCTTGGCTAAAAGTTTAGTGGCCGGTTTTTTGGGCTTGCTTTTAGTAGCTTTGTTTATGATATTTTACTACCGCTTTCCTGGAGTTTTAGCGGTTTTTGCCCTGGTAATTTATGGCTTAATAACTTTGGCAATTTTTGAATTATGGCCCATCACTTTGACTTTAGCAGGAATTGCCGGCTTTATCCTTTCTATTGGCATGGCAGTGGATGCCAATGTTCTTATTTTTGAAAGAATGAAAGAAGAAATAAGAAACGGCAAACCCATGGCTATGAGCATTGAAGACGGTTTTAATAGAGCCTGGCTTTCTATCAGAGACTCTAATGTTTCCAGTCTTATAACCTGTTTAATCTTAACTTGGTTTAGTTCATCTTCGGTAAAAGGTTTTGCCATTACTTTAGGTATTGGAATTTTAGTTTCCATGTTCAGCGCCATTACTATAACCAGAACGTTCTTACGGTTATTCAGCGGTAAATTTTTTGAAAAGCATACTTTTTTACTGGGTGTTAAAAAAACAGATGAAGAGCCGCTTAATAAAACAACGGAAGCAAATCTAAATTAAAAAATCAGCCATGTATAATATTATTCAAAAAAGAAAAATATGGTTAAGCTTATCAGCTGTTTTGATTATCATCAGTATTCTATCATTGATATTCTGGGGAATTAAATTAGGCATTGATTTTACCGGCGGCAGTTTAATAGAATTGGAGTTTGCCACAGAGCGGCCAGATAACCAGCAAATCCATCAACAACTGGCTGATTTAGAACTGGACAGTCTTAATATTCAACCCATTGGAGAAAATGGCATTTTAATGCGAACCACTACTTTAACAGAAGAAAAACATCAGCAAATATTAGAAAAAATAAATAATTTGGTGGAACCAGATACAGAACCCCAGATTTCAGAAGAAGAAAAACAGGAAAAACTAAAATCAGCTTTAGGTCTGGAAGGTGAGGGAGTAGATCAATTACAAATAGATCTTTCTGATGAAGATGTCAGTAAATTACTGGGTCAAGAAGATGAGAAAAAATCAATGAGTGAAAACTTTACAGAATTAAGATTTGATTCCATTGGTCCAACAATCGGCAAAGAACTGCAACATAAAACAATTTATGCTATTATCATCGTCTTATTTGCCATCATGGGTTACATTGCCTATGCTTTTAGAAAAGTTTCCAAACCAGTGGAATCCTGGAAGTATGGAATTTCGGCAATTATTGCTTTGGGCCATGACATTTTATTAGTCATTGGCATCTTTTCTATTTTAGGACATTTCTTAGGAACACAAATAGATTCTTTGTTTGTTACTGCCCTGTTAACAATCTTAGGTTTTTCAGTTCATGATACCATAGTCACTTTTGACAGGATCAGAGAAAACTTACATCGTCATCAGGATAAGACTTTTGAAACTGTAGTAAATCAAAGCATTAACGAAACTATTGTTCGCTCTTTAAACACTTCTCTAACTACTCTTTTTGTTTTAACTGCTGCTTATATATTTGGCGGCGCAACTATCAAAAATTTTATTTTAGCTTTAATTTTGGGAATAATTTTTGGTACTTACTCTTCAATTTTTGTAGCTTGCCCATTTTTATTGATATTTTACAAATTAAAAAGATACAACAAATAGTAAATTACAACTGTAAATATAAAGAAACAGGTCTAAATAACCTGTTTTTTAATTAGTAATAATAGCTACAATATCTGTCGCTGGAAATGTCAACACTTGACTAGTATAATATTTTATGATATAGTATCAAAGTCTATAAAAATAAAGCTAAAATACTAAAAATATGCAACAATCAGACTCTATACTTGATAAAGTAATCTCAAGTAAACAAGCTTCCATAATCAACGAATTTAACCCCAAAAATGTGGTAGATATTATATTGGAACCTCTAACTGACCGAGAAAGAGAGGTTATTGTGCTACGTCATAATTTAGATTTAGGCGGCAGAAAAACTTTGGAAAAAATTGGGAATAACTTCAATATCACCAGAGAAAGAGTAAGACAAATAGAAAATTCTGCTCTGAATAAAATAAAAAATTTATCTGATTCACAAAATATAATTGAACCCATAGAAATAATTTTTAACCAAACTTTAGAGCATTTTGGGGGAATTATGAGCGAAGAAATGCTTCTGGAAGAAATTCTTTCCTTAGTCGGTTCAACAGAAGAGAATAAAACCTACACCAGTTTTATGCTTTCTCAATTACTTCGTGACCGCTTTCATTATTCCCAAGAAACAGAAAAATTTCATCCTGCATGGAAACAACCTTCGGTTTCCTGGGAAAATTATGAAGATATTTTAAATCTGCTAATTAAAATCATTGAAGACTTTAATGAACCTGTTGACTTAAACAGAATTTTATCTCATTTACAAAAAAATTATGCTGATCATCCTCAGCAATCATATTTTAATGAACCAACTGTTATCTCCTTTTTAAAAATCAGTAAAAAAGTTAAACCTAATCCCTTTGATGAATGGGGAATAGCGGGCTGGGACTTAATTACCTTAAAAAGAATTAGTGATAAAGTTTATTTAGTCCTAAAGAAAAAGGATGAACCTTTACATTTCACTAAGATTGCTCAAGAAATAGACAAATTAAAATTTAGTAATAAACAGGCTAACCCAGCCACTATTCATAATGAACTAATTTTAGACGACAAATATGTTTTAGTAGGAAGAGGTATTTACGCTCTTAAGGAATGGGGCTACCAGCCAGGAATAGTGGTGGAAGTTATCATTGATATCTTAAAAAACGCCACCAAACCTTTAACCCGTGAAGAGATTATTGACCAAGTTTTAAAGAAAAGATTTGTTAAAAAAAGTACTATCATTTTATCTTTGATGGATAAAAATAAGTTTATCAAAAATCCTGATGGTACTTACTCTTTAAAAAACGTTTAAAAGGAAATAAAATCCTAAATCAAAACAAAAATGGAAATTAGCATAGATTTTAATAAACTTGAATTCCTTTTAGGAATGAATCCAATTGAATTATTTTGGTATTTATTCAGCCACGGTGGGTGGCTTATTTTAGTTATAATTATCCTGCATATTCTTTTCCAAAACAGATTGGCAAATAAACAAGATAAATATTTAAAGAGCGTAAAACAGGTTTTTTTGGCCATTGATGTACCTAAGGATAATGAACAAAGCATGGTAGCTGTAGAGCAGATTTTTGCCGCGCTATCAGGAATTGCTACCTACAAAACCTTATATGAAAAATACTGGCTGGGACAGCAACAATTTTATCTAAGTTTAGAAATTATCTCTTTAGAAGGATATATCCAATTTTTAATCCGCACTCCTGAAAAATTTAGGGATTTAGTGGAATCAGCCATTTATGCCCAGTACCCCGAAGCAGAAATCACAGAAGTAGGAGACTATACTAGTCTTATACCTGATAATGTTCATAAAAAAGATTCTGAATATACTTTTTGGGGCGTTGAATATTTTTTAATCAAACACAGTATTTATCCTATAAAAACCTTTAGGAGTTTTGAACATCCTTTAAGTCAAAGTTTTGTTGATCCCATGGCTTCAATGTTAGAAGTAATGAGTAAAATCGGTAAAGGTGAACAAATAGCTTTGCAACTTGTTATTTCTCCCACCTATGCTGAAGGCTGGAAAAAAGAAGGCTATAAAATTATCAGAAAATTAATTGGCGAGAAAAAAGAATCTCCTAAACATTTAGGTGATAAACTAGTAGATGCTTCTGTAAAGGGTTTGGAAAATTTCAGCGAAGGCGTTTTAAAATTATGGGGTGATATCAAAGAACAGCATAAAAGAGACGAGCCACCTAATCTGATGTTATATTTGACCCCTGATGAACGTCATATACTGGAAAGTATTCAAATTAAGTTAGGTCAAACCTGTTTTGCCACCAGATTTCGGCTGTATTATCTAGCTCATAAAGAAACATTCCTAAAAGCCAGGGGAGTAAATGCCATTGTTGGCGCCATTAATCAGTTTAACACCCATAACTTAAACGCCCTTTTAAGACACCCTCTAACTCAAACCGATAATGTTCATTACCTTTTTACCAAAACAAGAGAAGCCATGAGACAAAAAAGAGTTATTAAAAACTTTAAGGAGAGAAGATTTTATCATGGACACGCCATTGTCAGAGGCCCAAGATTATTTATGCTTTCCAAGGAAGAGCTAGCTACTTTGTATCATTTTCCAACTATTACTGTTAAAGCGCCTTTAATTAAAAAAACAGAGGTTAAAAAAGCAGAACCTCCCACAACATTACCAATTAAAATACCTGCCGAAAGTGGTTTCTTTAAACCAGCAACCACCGAAGAAGCAGAAAAGGAAACAGTTATAACCCCAGAACCGGAAGCAGAAAAAAAATATGTAATCGCAGAATCTTTGCCTGGTTATGATTTTGACAACGACTATTATGAGGAAAGATTTGCTAAAAATAAAACAAGCATAGAATCCAAAAGTGATAGCCAGGAATTAACTAAAGAAAAAGAAGCACCGCCTCCTACTAATCTACCCATCTCTTTAAAATAATTATGGATAATAATGAAATAACAATTTTCGCTCAAACAAACTTCCGGAAGCAAGCAGTAAATTTTGGTATAAAAAAGGATGATCGCCGCCGTCATATGTATGTTTTAGGTAAAACTGGCATGGGTAAAACAAATTTATTAGAGACCATGATCATCCAAGATATTCAGGAAGGCAAAGGAGTGGCAGTGGTTGATCCACACGGTGAACTAGCAGAAAAAATCATTAGATTTGTACCTCCCCATAGAATAAATGATGTAATATATTTTAATCCGGCTGATATGGATTATCCTATTGCTTTTAATGTTTTAGAAAAAGTAACAGTGGAACACCGTCATTTGGTGGCTTCTGGGTTACTGGGAGTTTTTCAAAAAATTTGGGCAGATTCCTGGGGACCTCGCTTAGAATACGTTTTAAACAATGCTATTTTAGCGCTACTGGAATATCCAGACAGTACTTTACTAGGAATTATGAAAATGCTGGTAGACAAAGAATTCCGCAAAAAAGTTATGAAAAAAATTACTGATCCAGTAGTTAAATCCTTTTGGATTGATGAATATTCAAAATATCCTGACCGTTTCCAAGCAGAGGCTATTGCCCCTATTCAAAACAAAGTCGGACGTTTTCTTTCCTCTTCCATGATGAGAAATATTGTAGGACAAGTAAAATCTTCTATTGATATCAGAAAAATCATGGACGAAAAAAAAATCTTGATTTTAAATTTATCCAAAGGCAGAATCGGCGAGGATAATTCTTCTTTATTAGGTTCGATGATAGTTACTAAAATACAGTTAGCAACCATGAGCCGAGTGGAAATTCCAGAAAAAGAACGTAATGATTTTTATTTATATGTTGATGAATTCCAAAACTTTGCCACTGAAAGTTTTGCCAATATTCTTTCGGAAGCCAGAAAATATCGCCTTAACCTTATTATGGCGCACCAATACATTCTTCAATTAAGCGAAACTGTAAGAGCCGCTGTTTTTGGCAATGTTGGCTCTATTATCTGTTTTAGAGTCGGGGCAGAGGACGCTGAATTCCTAGTTAAGGAATTTACCCCCCGTTTTGATGAAACTGATCTGGTTAATTTATCTAAATACACCATTTACTTAAAATTAATGATTGAAGGCCTTTCTTCTGAACCTTTTTCTGCCACTACTTTACCGCCTTTATCTTCACCTGAAAACGCCGAAGAAACAGCGGAAAAAATAATTAATTCCACCAGAGAACGTTATGCCACCAAAAGACAGATTATAGAAGAAAAAATAATAAGGTGGTCCGGTACAGGAGAAGAGGAAGAAGAAAGCAAGAGAACTGAAAACATAGAAGACAAAAAAAGAATTAGGACTTCTGCTACTAAACGAAATAATTATAAAGAAGCTTATCAAACAAGCACTAATCAAAGAACGGAAAATAATAAATATCAATGTGATGCCTGTGGTCAGGAAACTTATTTGAATTTTATTCCAGATCCTAATAAACCAATTTACTGTAAAAAATGTTTAAAAAAAGTCAAAGAACAAAGGCAACTACCAAGAACAAACAGAACACCTTTGGAAAAAAGGACAATTAATACTCCTGAAATTTCTTTAAAAGAGGCGATCAGTAGTCCTGTGGCAAAGTTTAAAAATAAAAAACCAACTAAGATAGAAGAATCACCTCAAAAATTAAACCCCGGTGAAGTAGTAAAATTCTAGTTTTCCTGCCCCAAAGATGCTATAATACGGTCATGGTCAGAAGTCTTAATAAAAAATTTTAAAATAAAAGAAGCCCGCCTTAATGTTGGAGCTTCTTTAAATTACAAATGACCGCTAAAGAAAAAATTTTAAATCGTTGTTACGAAATCTTACCGGGTTTGATGGTTTGGGTAACATTAATTGGTGCAGTTGTAATTTCTATTTTTAAACCGCTTTGGGCGATCACTTTCATCATCATCTTTGATGTTTTTTGGCTGGTGAGAGCTTATTATCTGGTTACTCATTTACTAACTTCCTGGGCGCGCTTTAAACGGGACGGTAAAATACACTGGCTAAGTAAACTAAACGAAATTAAGGATAAAGACTGGCAAAGCTATTATCATTTGATTTTCCTGCCTACTTTCAGAGAATCCCTTGAGATTATCAACGAAACTTTTAAAAATTTAATTGCCACTGATTATCCTCATAAAAAATTTATTATAGTTTTAGCCGGTGAAGAAAGAGATAAAAAAAATTTCCTGAAAATCGCCAAAAAACTTAAAGATAGATACAAACATTATTTCTTTAAAATTATTATCACCGTGCATCCTGTTAATCTACCTGATGAAATACCGGGCAAAGGATCTAATTTAAATTATGCCGGGCACCAAACACTCAAAATCATTAACAAACTTCGTTTGCCTCATGAAAAAATAATAACTTCTACTTTTGATATTGATACTGTGGTTGATCAGCAATATTTTTCCTATTTGACTTATAAATATCTCACTCATCCTAAACCAGAACGTTCAAGTTTCCAGCCCCTGGCTTTTTATCACAACAATATCTGGGAATCTGATCCTATTACCAGAGTGGTGGCAAATTCTACCACTTTTTGGCTGATGACTGATTTATCCAGACGCGAAAGACTTTTTACGTTTTCCTCACACAGTATGAGTTTTAAAGCTTTGGTAGATGTGGATTTTTGGCAAAAAGATATTGTCAGTGAAGACTCTAGAATTTTTTTACAATGTCTTTTTCGGTATAACGGCGATTACCGGGTCACTCCTTTATTTATCTCGGTTTCCATGAATACAGTTCACATGGGAAATTTCTGGAAAAGTTTATCCAACCAATATAAACAAATGCGCCGTTGGGCCTGGGGCATAGAGCATATCCCGTATTTTTTAAGTAATTTCAAAAATTATCCTAAAATGCCTTTTAATAAAAAGAGGTATCATTTTATCAATCAACTTGAAGGCAGCTTTTCCTGGGCTACAGCTCCGTTATTAATATTAATCCTTGGACGCTTACCTCTTTTTTTGGCTGATAAAACTGTTCAAAGCACAGTCCTTGCCCAAAACACTCCTTTTATTCTGGAAACTTTGATGAATGTAGCTTTGATTGGTTTAATTATAACTGCCGTTTTAAGCACTTGTATTCTTCCCCAAAAACCTAAAAAAATTACTTGGTTTCATTATCCAGTAATGTTATTGCAATGGATTCTTTTCCCTCTAACCACCATAATTTTTGGCTCAATACCAGCTATTGATTCTCAAACCAGATTAATGATCGGCGGCAAAGCCAAGTTGGGTTTTTGGGTAACTGAAAAAAAATAATTTCTATTTTAACGATTCTATATTTTTTCCGTAACCACGGATAAATTCAGCTACGATTATTTCTTTTTTTCCGGCAAGCTGCAGTTTTTTTATATTTAAAGAATTCTGACCGCACTGAACCAAAAAATTATTCTTATCAATCTTAAAATCTCCTGCTACCAACCCTTTTAAAGAAGGACTAACATCTCCTGAAATAATCTTAACTCTCTTTGTTCCTAAGTTCTTGAAATTTACTTCTGTAAAACTGCCTGGCCAAGGATAAAAAGCTCTAAGCTGATAGGCGATTTCCTCGGCTTTCTTTTGCCATTGAATTTTGCCGTCATTTCTAGCCAACAATTTAGTATAACTTGCTTGCTGGTGTTTTTGAGGAACTGTCTTTATTTTACCGGCAAGATAATCAGGTAAAATTTTAAGAAGTAAAACTGCTCCTAATTCTGCCAATTTATTATGTAAGGTTTCGGCAGTTTCATTCTCTTTGATTTTTACTGACTTTGTTCCAATAATGGGTCCGTGATCCATTTGTTGATCAAGTTTTATTAAAGTTACAGCAGTTTTTTTATCGCCATTAAGGATAGCTGTTTGAATAGGGGAGGGCCCGCGATATTTAGGTAAAGCTGAAGGATGTAAATTTAAAACACCGAAAGTGAACAAATCCATAATTTCTTTTGGGATAAACTTGCCATAAGCTACCACTATTCCTAAATCCGGCTTAAGTTTTTTAATCTTTTCAAAATTCAATTCGCAACTGACTGAAAGATTAAGTTTTTTTGCTAGAATCTTAACAGCGGTAGGAGTTAAAATCTGCTTTCGGCCGATCGGTTGATCTGCTTGAGTAATAACCAAAGCAATATTGTACTTTTTTTGAACTAAAAGTTTTAATGTTGGTAGAGCAAACTCGGGACTGCCAAAAAAAATTATTTTTGGATTTTTATCTTTCATTGGATTTTGCCTGTTCTTTTAGTTTCTTAATTTTATCCTCTCCTTTGGTGTATTTAATAATTTTATCAATGAATAAAACGCCGTTTAAATGATCGATTTCATGAAGCAAAACTCTGGCTAGTAATCCCTCGGCTTTCAGTAATTGGAATTTTCCCTGTTGATCAAAATAACTGACATATATCCAAGCTAGGCGCTTTACTAAACCAAAAATTTCCGGAAAAGAAAGACAGCCCTCTTCAACAATATTTCTCTTAAAAAAGGATTTCCAATAAATTCTGGGATTAATAAAAACACTGGGTCCATCCTTTAAATTAACCACTAAAAGTCTTAAATTTTTATCTACTTGCGGCGCTGCTAAACCAATACCATCCTTTTTTACCATAGTTTCTTTCATTTCGGAAAATAATTCCTGAATTTGAGGATCTTGAATATCTTTAACTTTAAGCTTCTGGCAACGTTTTCTTAACATTTTATGAGGATATTCCACTATTTTTAACATAATTTTTACTGATTGTTTTAATTATTTATTATTTGCTATAATTTTACTATAAATTTTATAAATAAAAAAATGTCAGACAATCATCATTGGCAAAAAGTAAATGATATTTTTAAACAAAAAAAGGCGTTTAAACCACCAGCTTATCCCTGGCAGGAACTAGCTTTGCAGGTTATTGAAGAATTAAATATTCCTAACTTTAAAAAAAACGCGGTTTTTAAAGTTTGCAAAGATTATCCTAAAAGTTTTATTGAAAGGTGTTTAAACGACACTAAAGAATTATGCCAAACAGGGAAAAAATGGCAATACTTTTTTAAATTAGTGAATAAAGAAAACAAAAAATAAATAATAATTTATTTTATAATAAATTGCGCTACCAGATAACCCACTCCCAGAGAACCTTCATAACTTAAAAGTTTAAATTCATAATTTATCTCATCAAAGATACCCAGCAAAATCAAAATGGAGCGATAACCGCATTCACTAGCATCATCAACTAACTTTTTATCTAAATCTAAAATCTGTTGATGATTTCTTTCTTTAAGTAATTCAATTAATTTCTGATCAAATATTTTTCCTTGCGGCGAATATTTAGCCGGCGCTTTTTTGGTTAAACAATGGGCTAAATCACCGGAAGCAACGACCGCCACTCTTTTTTCATTATCTTCAAGAACACGGCGAATCTCCTGGCCAAATTTAAAATGCGTCTGCCTATCCAATGACGAATAACTAATAGGAATGATCGGTACCTTTCTTAAATTTTCAGCTAAATAGTAAAGAGGAATAAACGAACCGTGATCCAGTTTTTCGTCTGTAGTTAAAACCAGTGGTATTTTGGTTTCCAGAGCTTCTCTGATTTTATAAGCCAGACCTAAATCATTGTTAAACTTTAATTTAGTGGAAACATCGCCAAAATCTTCAAAGTCCGCTAAAAGTACAGGGGAGTGATTAATAATAAAAGTATCAGACAATAACTGGCCGTGCGGTGAAATAATAATAATAGTATCAGGTTTGGCATGATAAAGTTCTTCGGCTAATCTTTCCAAGGACTTTTTAGTTTTCTTTACCTGCTTTAAATTAGACTGTCCAATAGCAGGAATGACCACTGGCGGGTGAGGAACAATTGCTCCAAAAACTAAAGGCATAAAAATTTAATAATAATTAAAAATCTACAGGAAGTTGATTAACTTCATCTTCAATGATTTCTAAAGGGGGAGTAGAGGTTGAAAGTGCCTCTAAAGTTTGTCCGCTTTGATGAATATTTAAAGCTTCGCTACTGGTTTCAATAATATTTATCCAGGCATAACCGCGGGAAATAAAGGAGGCTTCGTCTTTAACATGAAGTCTTTTACCGTCAGATATTACATAAACCTTGTCGTCATCTTTGGCTTTTACTAAGGTGGCATCCTTAAACTTTATCGGATCAGCTTTAGGATACTTTTCCAGTTCCTCGCTATGACCCAATAAAACTGTTTGGTTAGGGAAATTTACTTCCAGTATTTCCGGGGAAACTACAGGATATTTTATACCGTTTTGGACAAAATAAACTCCGCTGGTGTATTTATCTCTGATTAAAGCGCCTGTAGGATAACCGCTGGCTAAAGTAATTTCAGTTCCTTGGGATAATTCTGCTAAATCCTCATTATTGACCTGGATAACTTCTTCAGGATTAAAGCCCAAAGTTCTAAACACTTCCATGGAAGCAATGTGCCTTAATTTTTCATCAACCAAAAGAGAAATATTGCCGTCTTCATCCATTAATAAAGAGTATTGAGGAAATTTAATAATTGGCCCTTCGCTAAAACCTGCTAATTCTTCTTGATTTACCTCAATAATATTTTTAGGATCATATCGGCTGATTAAAGCAGAAAAAGAAGCAAAAGGTAATTTCTGCCCGTTACGGATTAAATAAACAGTATTACTACCAAAAACTTTAAGCAGTGAACCATTAGGCCTAAAAACACTGCTTTCAAACCAGTTTTCCCAAATCTTCCAAAAATTATAATTAGCTCCGATTTTATAACCATCCACTACTGTGTTTCCCTGATAAGGATTATAAGTGTATAAAGCGGCAGTAACTTTATTTTGGGGCATGATCATCATTTGATCCTGCGACATTTTTGGCAAACCCACGCACCATTTAGTAAAAGTGCAGTAATAATTAGCCAGATATTTGCCTTTAACATTTAAATCATCCATATAATCCTTGAATCTTTTGGCAGCTGCCCGTACCTGCCTGGAAAAACCTTTATAAGCATCCAAGCAAATTCCTCCGTAACAACTATAGCCGGTAGCCCAGTTATACTGACTTTCGCTTGGGTCATCATCATTGACCAGACTTTGCTCTTTTTGCAGTAAAGTCAATAAAAACCTGGGATTAACATGAAACTCCTGGGCAGCCTGCCAAATTATCCAGTAAGCAGGCATTTTAACTTCTGGGTCAATATATTCGCCTAAGGTTCCTCCTTGTACTTTGGCAAAATCACGGATTTGTTCAATATTCATACTGTTATAATCTAAAATATCCTCATCAGCAATTAAAAAATCCGGATTAAAATCAGGATTATCCTCATAAGAGGTTACTGTAGCCAAAGAAAAATTCAAGGGATAAAATAAAATACCTATCAGTAAAATTGAAATAAATAATCTTTTGATTACAGCGCTTTTTAGATATTCCATACAAATGATATTCTAACAAAATTTTAACTTTTTTTCAATATATTTCATATTTACAGTTTTTGCATAAACCATTATCAGCAAATATTTCTGTTTGATAATCCTGACGTTTAATAGCCAAAAAACCGCAACGGGGACAATAAGTGTTTTCCCGCTCATCATCTGCTACATTGCCAACATAAATAAAATTTAAACCTTTGCTTTGCCCGATTTTATACGCCTGATCAATTAAACTCATGGGCGTTGCTTTAGTATCAGGCATTTTATAAGAAATGTCCGGCGAAAAACGGGAAAGATGCCAAGGAACATTCACTGATAATTTTTGAGCAATGAATTCAGCCATGCTAGTCAGCTGATTTCCGGTATCAGTGTGATTTGGTATTAATAAAGTAGTTATTTCCAGATGAACCTGGTGTTGGTGTAAATATTTTAGATTATCCAGAATCGGTTGTAATTTACAGCCGCAATATTTTAAATAATTATTATTATCAAAAAATTTTAAATCAATGTTAATGGCGTCTAAATAGGGGAGTATCAATTCCAGACATGCTCTGGACATATAGCCGTTAGACACCCAAATATTTTTTAAATTCTTATCATGGGCAAGCTTCATGCAGTCTAAGGCAAATTCCATAAAAATTGTTGGTTCAGTATAAGTGTAAGAAATGCTTTGCGCTCCGCTTTCCTGCGCGCGTTCAATTACTTCCTGGCTAGATGTTTCATAACCCGGAAAAGGGGAATCATGATCTTTGGTAAACTGACTAATCTGCCAGTTCTGACAATTATCGCATCTTAAATTGCAGCCGACTGTGGCAATAGAATAACTGGATGTTCCCGGCAAAAAATTAAAGATTGGCTTTTTTTCTATAGGATCCAAGCTTTCGGTAATTAACTGCCCATAACTTAAACTCATTAAAATTCCTTTAACATTTTTACGGCAACCACAAATACCCAGCTCACTATCTTTTAATACGCAAAAATGGTTACATAAATTGCAACGCACCTCGTCATTTGCCAATTTTTGATAAAGTAAAGCTTCCTTCATAACTATATTATAGCAATTGAGCTATTAAATAAAAAATGTTAAAATGGTTTCACTTAAAACTTTTTATGAATGACTTAAAAAGAGTTTTCTTGGGCATAGATTTAACGGCTGATTTAAAGGAAAAAATAGAAAAGTTAAAACGCGACTATAATTTAAAGCAATTGCCTATAAAATTAGTAGAAGCAGAAAACAGCCATATTGCCGTAAAATTTTTAGAAGATCTAAGCGAAAATCAAATTAAGGAAATAGCCGTCTTAGTTAAAAGTATAACAGAAAATTTTACTTTTTTTAAGATTAAAATTGATAATGAACTGATTTTTCCTAGTCCCAGCCGAGCCAGAGTTTTAGCTTTAAAAATAATCAGCCCCGAGTTAAAAAAAATAGCGGAAGAAATAATCAAAACAATTGACCAACTGCCTTTTGTTAATAAAGAAAAAAGAAATTACACACCGCATATAACTTTAGGCAGAATCAGGAATCGCTTAACTGAAAATGAAATCAAAAAAATCACTAATTTGCAATTTAATGATGAAACTGTTGTCACGAGTGTAGAGTTGTTTGAAAGCAAATTAACTGGACAAGGACCAGTTTACACAATTTTAGAAAGTTTTAAATTAGCCGGCTAAACAAGATGAAAGTAAATATTTTAGGCATAAATGTAGATGGCTTAACCGAAGAACAAGCTTTAGAAAAAATTGATTCTTTTCTACAACAAGAAAAACAACATTTTATTATAACTGCTAATTCGGAATTTCTGTTAAAATGCTGGGCTGATCAAAAATTAACAGAAATTGTCAATCAAGCTGATTTGGTTACAGCAGACGGCATTGGACTTTTATGGGCGGCAAAATTTTTAAAAAAACCGCTTAAATCTTTTTTATGGTCTTTATGGCAAGCTTACTTTACTGCTATCTTACTGATGTTTAAAAGAAAAAATTATCACTCAATTATTCCCCAAAGAATAACCGGTATAGACTTAATGGAAAAAATGTGTAAACTTGCCGCCGCTAATAATCAATCTCTTTATTTATTAGGTGCAGATAGGGGAGTGGCAGAAAAAACCGCGGAAATTTTGCAAAAGAACTATCCTGATTTAAAAATCGCCGGCACTGACCAAGGACCGCCAAATTTAAATAAAGCAACTGCTGAAGAATTAACAGAAATGACAGATAAAATAAAAATGGTAAACCCCGACATTCTTTTAGTGGCTTTTGGACAACCTAAGCAGGAATTATGGATTAATCAAAATTTGGAAAAACTGCCTTCTGTTAAAGTTGCCATGGGTGTGGGCGGTGCTTTTGACTTTATTGGCGGCAAAGCTAAACGCGCACCTGCGCTTTACCAGGAACTGGGACTGGAATGGCTTTGGCGATTTTTACACGAACCTCAAAGAGCTGTGCGAATTTTTAACGCTACTTTTAAATTTATGTATACGGTTGTTAAACTCAAACATCGTTTTAATTGATTTTAACCCCAAATAATGATAAATTTAAAGCAATTATTTGGTAAGATATGACAAAACAAATTTATCCCGAGCAACTTCGAGGGATCAAACTTCAAAACAAAAAAGTTGACTATACTTTAAAAATAAGCAAGAGAGCTAAAGGAATGTGCTTAGCTGTTTATTGTGATGGCAGTTTTGTAGTAACAAAACCGATAGGTTTGAGCGAAAATATTGTCGAAAAGTTTATAATCCAAAAATCTAACTGGATATTATCAAAATTAGAATACTTTAAGCAGTTTGGAGTTGATGTTTTTAAAAATGATTATCAAAAGTATTTAGCACACAAAGATGAAGCTCTGGATTTAGTAAAAGAAAGAATAAAACATTTTAATAAAACATATAATCTTAAATTCAATAAGATTAATATCAAAAATCAAAAGACGCGTTGGGGCAGTTGTTCAAAAAAAGGTAACTTGAATTTTAACTATAAAATATTATTTCTGCCAAAGCATATTACAGATTACATTATTGTTCATGAATTGTGCCATTTAAAAGAATTCAATCATTCAGGGAAATTTTGGGATTTAGTTAATAAAGCTATACCAAATCATTCAGAACTAAAAAAAGAAATAAACTTCCCGCGAGCTTACGCTCGGGGTATTAGCCGAGTACAAGCTTCGCTTGTCCAGCGTCTTCTTGTCCCTGTTGTTCAATGTACTCTTTGATAACCTGTTCATTAACACCGACCGTAGAAACAAAGTAGCCATCTGACCAAACGCTATCTTGACCCCAATAGACTTCTTTGAGGAACGGGAATTTTTGCTTGAGGGATTTAGCGGTATTAGCTTTAATAATCCTGACCGCATTACCCACTCCCATCATTGGCGGTATAGAGACTAACAGGTGAATATGGTCTTGATCGTGGTTGACTACTTGATAATCAATCAATGGGTAATGCTTTCTGATTTCCTCAAGTTTATCTCGAAAATAGGCGAAAATTCCCTCATTGAATATCTTACGGCGATACTTAGTCACTAAAACCAGATGGTAATCGCAATAGTAAACGCAATGGCTTAATCTTCTGTATTCCATGCCTTACAGCATAGGACAAGAAGACGCTGGAAGCAACTCCATCTCCGAGCTTACGCTCGGAGAATTAAATAAGGTATATTAAAAAATAAAGGATTGAATTATTACTAAATAAATTATGACAGAATTAAACGAACTTTTGCAAAGAATAAAAAAATTCAGAGATGAACGCGACTGGCTTAAATTTCATAATCACAAAGATATGGCTTTATCAATGGTTTTGGAAGCTACTGAAGTATTAGAACATTTTCAGTGGAAAAACAAAGAAGAAGTAGAAGAATATGGCCATACCCATAAAAATGAAATAGGCGAAGAATTGGCTGATGTTTTTATTTATCTCTTAGAACTTGCTAACAATTTAGGCATTGACCTGATTGACGCCTCTCATAAAAAACTTGATCAAAATAATAAGAACTATCCAGTAGAAAAAGCTAAAAGTTCAGCAAAAAAGTATACGGAGTTGTGAGGAATAAAAATCCGTAAAATATTAATTATTTTATTTTTAAAAAATGTATTTGGAAAAGTTTACTAAATTTTTAAAATCAGTTGATTTACAGAAATATAGGGAAGAGTATAGACCTATTAAAATTGTAGAAATGGATTTACCAAGAAACATTCAAGCTATTTCATTATTGTATGATGTTTATTGGAATCAAAAAAATTTCATTCCTTTCGGAGAATTTTATGAAATATATTTGAAAAAGAAGAAAAAATTTCTAGAAGACTTTAGAAATAAAATAAGAATGTGTAAAAAATGTTTTTATTTAGGTTTACCTGCGAGAATTTATAGAACGTGGGCAAGTCTTATAACACAAATACATGCGGGTTATGTGGCTGAATCTATTTTTGGTGAAGAAACAGTATCCATGTCCGAGGAGCTCGATCATCAAGGAGCTGATATTCAAGTCAAATACAAAGGATATATATTAAATTATCAAGTTAAAAAAGAAAGTATGAGTCGAGAAGTAAGAGTTGCTAAAAAAGTAAAAAAATCGATTTCGGGCGAATTTATTGATCTATTTTATAACGTTCCAGCAGAACAATATTTTAAGAATTCAAAGAAAAAAAGCGGAGAATATAGAACCCCTTACTTAAGATTTATTAATAATAAAAATTTAGAGAGATTCAATAACGGTTTTGTAGTATTTACAAAAGAAGCCTTTTTACCAAAAAAGAGAAAAATTGATTCAAATTTAAAATAGTTCAAGCTTTTTTTGTATTCTTGTTGTCTCTAATATCTTTTCTGCAATTTCTATATAGTCCGGGTTTATCTCAAACCCAACATAAGATAAGCCTAATTCCTTAGTAGCTACACATTCCGAACCTGCTCCAACAAAGGGCACAAGAACCACACCATCCTTTCTTGGCATTGATGACTTGATTAGTTTGCGAGATAATTCCAACGGTTTTTGCGTTGGATGTTTTATTATTTTATGATCTTTATGCTTTTTAAGTTCCATTGGTGAAAATACATTGCTACAAGTTTTGCATAAAAACCATCTTTCAACCATTCCCGCACCACCAGCCAGTGCAGGTATTTTAATAACATCCCTAGGAAGAGCACCCGCCTCATGTGCCTTATAAATAGTCTCTTTCCCCCCATTACTAAAACGACCAATTGTACCTTTTCTAATCTTACCAGCAGCACCATTAAGAAATCCTTCGGTATAAGGTTCCCTTATCCCGTCTCTATTAAAAATAGGTTTATCTTTCCAAGCACAAATTATTGCTTCATGACTTCTTTGCCAAAAATTTAAAGAAGCAACGTTCTTATTAGTATAATGCCAAACAAGCCACCTTTTATTTATAGGAATCTCAACAGATAAATAAGCTAATATTTCACTAAAGCCATAAACAAACATCGTTCCAGTTGATTTCATAATCCGTATACATTCATTGATCCAACTTTTGCACCATTCCACATATTCATTTAATTCTCTTTTATCAATATTATTCCCAAAATTTTTTCCAATGTTGTAAGGAGGATCAATAATTATCACATCACAGCTATTATCAGGTAATTTTCTTAATCCCTTAACAGCATCCCCTAAAATTATTTTATTGAGAGGAAGGGTACTATTTCGTTTAATTTTTTTTGAAGTTAAAATTTTCTCTGCTTGTAGTTCATCTTCATTTTTTATTAGATCAATAACTATACCTTGAATAGCAATTTCTCTATCTTCTTTTATAATAATAGGTTTAACAGTTTTATTTGCTGGCTGTAATTTAATATAATTTTTTTCTTTATAAAATTCTTTAAGCGTTGCCTCATAATTATCTACTAAAGCAACGACTTTCTGGCCATTCTCAGCAGTACTTTGCTGTTTAACTAAAACAATATCACCATCATTAATATTTTCATCAATCATACTATCTCCTTTAACTTGCAATGCATAAAAATCTCCAGTTCTAGATAATTTAGACCTAGGAATTGCTATTGTTTCCTTTTCTTCTATAGCCCCGATCGGTTGTCCCGCAGCTATCATTCCAAGTAAAGGTATTTTTACTAACTCTTCATTATTACCGTCATCTAATAATTCAATGGCTCTAGCTTGATTATCTAATTTTCTCAAGACACCTTTTGATTTTAATGCTTCTATATGTTCATGAATAGTAACAATTGACCTTTTAAAGTTATTCGCTATCTCTTCAAGAGAGGGAGCATAATCATTTTCTTTAATATACTGCTTGATGTAATCTAAAATTTGTTTTTGTCGTTGTGTTAACATATTGACAATTCTCCACTAGTAATTTATACTCACAGTATACCCTAAAATTTACCTAAAATCAAAAAACTTATCCACAATAATTTATGATAAATTAAAAATAAACTCACTCAACTTAAAAAGAACCTAATGCAGGATCTTTTTGGGGGGGGTAAAGTTAGAGTTAAATAATTAATTATATGGTAGAAGAACAAATCAACAATGAAATACAAAACCTTGTCGTACAAGCTCGCAGTAAATTTAATGAACTTGAAGGAGAATATAATAAATTTGGTGAATTAAGAACTGAATTGCAGAACAAAACTCAAGGTATACGTAACTTTCATTCAAACGCTGAAAATAAAAGCAACAGTATTGATTCCTTGTTAAATGACGCAACTAACAAAACCCAGGAACTAGAATCAACAAAAAATAAAATAAATGAAATAAAACAAGAAATAGATACTTACTATCAAAAATTTGTTGAATTAAAAACACAACTAGATAATGAAAGCGATGGTATGGAAGCTAATTTTGATTGGGTTAAAGAGAAAAAAGACGAGGTAAATAAAAAGTATGAGGAAGTAATAAAAATTCACACAAATTCTGACAACTTAAAAAAACAGATTGAGGAGTATAAAAACGAAACAGAAAACATAAAACAAAAAAGTGAAGAATTTAAAAATAGTATAGGTGAAACCCTGGACTTAGTGACCGCAAGTAGCTTAGTAAATGCATTTAAAAATAGAAAAGATGAAATAGGCAAATCGGCTAAATTCTGGAAATGGTTCTTAGTTATTAGCTTATTATTATTAGCGGGTGTAATTATTTTCATTTATTATATTCAAGCAAAATATAATGGATTTCAAGATTGGAGACAATGGTATAGATATTTATTTGCAACACCTATCGGATATTTAGTTTATTTATCTTCTAAAAATTACAATCTAGAAAGAGACTTGTTAGAAAAATACTCATACAAAGCTGTTCTTTCCACATCACTTAAATCTTATATAAAATTATTGAGAGATTATTTTCCAAACAAAGAAGAGAATATATTAAAGTTTACTCTTGAATCTACTGATAGAATATACAAAGAGCCGTTTTCAGATAAGGACAAAAAAAGAAAATTTATTTTTGGAATAAAAAGTATTTTTAATGTTGGTATAGAGGATACTGAAGTTAAAGAAATGACAAAAGAAATAATAGATAATAAAAAAGATAAAGAATAAATAACATGAAATTTAACGAACAAGTCACAGTTGAAAATTATATAATTAAATACTTAAAAAAATAAAGGATTGAATTATTAGTAAATAAATTATAAAAATAAACCACCATAGCACTCCTACTAGGTGGTTTTTAGTCTATCACAAGCTCCCTGGACTTTTGCTTTTTTATGAGACCGCAGTCCTATTTCTAGGTCTCACAAAAATAATTATCACTGCACAAACAATATCAACGATGAGGGTTATACAAAAGGATATATAAAGAAACAGCAATCTCGTTCCTATTGCCATATAATTATTATATCCTTCTCTACCCATACCAAAGTAAATGGTTAAAGGAAGTTCTGTTGTACCATAAACCAAGGCAAGAAATAGCAAAACAACAAACGGGTAAAATATCCATTTGCCTTTCCAAGCAAAAATCAGAGCTGTAATTCCGGAGAGAAAAGCAAAAATCAGAATGTAAGATGAAATAGGAGCTGTGCTTTGAAATAACAGATTTTGCAACATGAGTTTTTACCTCACGGTTTATATTTATTTTGACAAAGAACGAATTAGTTAAAATAATATTACCACATTAATTTCCTATCACAAAATCCGCTAATGAGTTATAATAGTGTATGTTAGAAACTGTTAAATCAATAAAAATGTCACCAAAAATTAAAACCCGTTTTGCGCCATCGCCAACCGGCCAGCTCCATATCGGGGGATTAAGAACTGCCTTATATAATTATCTTTTTACTAAACAACATAAAGGTAAATTTGTGCTGCGTATAGAAGATACAGACCGATCACGTTATGTAGAAAATGCAGAAATCAAGCTAATTCAAACCCTTTCAAAAATCGGCTTAAATTGGGATGAGGGCCCTGTAATGGGTAAAACCACGGAAATCACGGAAAAAGGCCAAAATAAGCCATATTTTCAGTCTAAAAGGGTCAAAATTTACCAGGAATATGCAGAAAAGCTGATAAAGTCAGGAAATGCTTATTATTGTTTTTGTTCTGAAGATAGACTAAAAAAATTAAGGGAAAAACAACAGCAAAATAATCAGCCCACCAGATACGACGGCTTATGCCGAAAATTAAGCGAAACTGAAATTCAGAAAAAATTACAAAACCAAGAACCGTTTGTTATCAGGTTAAAAGTGCCGCAAAGCGGGGAAGTGACTTTTAAGGATATTATCCGCGGTCAAGTTAAAATTCAAACAGAAGACATTGACGATCAAATACTTTTTAAATCTGACGGTTTTCCTACATATCATTTGGCCAATGTAGTTGATGATAATTTAATGGGCATTACTCATGTAATCAGGGGAGAGGAATGGCTGCCTTCCACGCCTAAACACATTTTGCTTTACCGAGCTTTGGGCTGGACTATGCCGCAATTTGCACATCTGCCTTTATTGTTAAATCCTGACCGATCTAAACTTTCCAAAAGGCAAAGTGATGTGTCTGTGGAAGATTATCTGGATAAAGGATATTTGCCGGAAGCTTTGCTTAATTATGTGGCGCTTTTGGGCTGGCATCCCAAAGATGATAAAGAAATATTCAGTCTTAAAAATTTAATCAAACATTTTGATCTACAGCGGGTGCAAAAAGCCGGCGCTATTTTTGATCTTAAAAAACTTAAATGGCTTAACTGTCATTACATCAAGCAAAAGCCAGTTAAAGAATTAGTAAAACTTTGTGAAAAATTTTTACCGGAAGTTGACAGTAAACTACTGACTAAAATTTTAGAGGTGGAAAAAACGCGAATAGAATATTTGGGCGAGGTAGGGGAGTTAGCTGAATTTTTTATCAAGCTTGCTGACTATCCAGCTGCTCTTTTGATCTTTAAAAAAAGCAATAAGGAAAAAACCTTACAAGGACTAAAAACTGCCGAAGATTCACTTAACAATTTAAAGAGCTGGAACAAAGCAAAAATTTTACAAACATTGACTAAAGCAACGGAAGAATTTAATTTAACTAACGGCGATGTTTTTTGGCCAGTGAGAGTGGCTGCTTCCGGCAAAGATAAAAGCCCTGCGCCAGAAGAAATCTTAGAAATCTTAGGCAAAGAAGAAGGTTTAAAAAGAATAAAACTTGCCAGAGAAAAACTGAATATGCTATAATATATAAAGACAAAATGAAAACAAAAACAGCCAAAAACAAAATAAAAATTCTGACAATCTTTTTGATTGCCATTTTTTTAATACCTGTAAACTTTAGCCAAACTCTACAAGCGCAAACAGCTGAAGGGGGGGTACTGGAAGAATTTGATCCAAAAATTCAGGAATTAAAAGAAGAAATTGCCGCTACCCAGCAAAAAGTGGAAGAACTGCAACATCAACAAAAAGTTTATGAAGAAAATATCAAAGTTAAAAGGCAGCAGATTAATAATTTAAATAATCAGCTGGGTATTTTAGATGATACCATTGCCAAACTTGCCATAGAAATCCAAACCACCCAACTGCAGATGGAACAAACTGATCTGGAAATAAAAAACGTAAAACTGCGCATTAACATCAAAGAAGAGGAGATCAAAAGCCAACAAGCAAAAATTTCAGAAGTTTTAAGAACTGTCAATAAAAGTGACAGAAAAAAGAGCAGTTTAGAAATTCTTATTCTCCAAGGTTCCTTAAGTAACTTTTTTAACGAGATTAATAAATTACAATCGCTGGACTATTCTTTAAATGATCAATTAGGCGAATTCCGCGAACTAAAAAACGATTTAGAAACCAAAAAAAACAACTTGGAAACACGCCAATTGCATCTGGATAACCTCAAAGACCAGTTATCTACCCAGCAGGAAAAAGAGGAACAGGATAAACAAGCTAAATTCTTTTTGATTCAGCAAACACGCGGGCAGGAAAGCAGTTTCCAGGATTTATTAACCCAGGCCAAGAGTGAACAAGCTGCCCTGGAAGGAGAAATCCAAAGTCTGGAAGTCAGAGCCAGACAGCGCTTAATGGAAACACAAGGCAGACTACCAACTGATGAAGATTTTATCTGGCCAATATCATCCAGAAAAATAACTGCCACTTTCCATGATCCTGATTATCCTTTCCGTTATATTTTTGAGCATCCTGCTATTGACATCGGCAGCACTCCGCAAGGCTCTTTAATCAGGGCAGCACGTTCCGGTTACGTGGCCAGAGTCAAATATGATAATTCCACCAGCTACGCTTATATTATGCTGGTTCATACCGGAGGACTATCCACGGTTTACGGACACATCAGCAAACCTTTGATTGAAGAAGACAGTTTTGTAGTGCAAGGTCAGATAATTGCCCAATCTGGCGGTACACCCGGAACTTACGGAGCTGGCCGACTAACTACCGGGCCTCATCTTCACTTTGAAGTTAGATTAAACGGTATCCCTGTTGATCCCTTAAATTACTTGCCTTAAAATTAATTGAATATTCACTGCTAAATTTATCCAGCCCCCTTCGACAAGCTCAGGGGGCTGGGTTTAGTATTGACACCGCGTCGCTGCAAGCCCCAATGCTTGGCATTGGGGAAGGATAGCGACCCGTAATCTTTCGCAAAAGCTCTCGTATGATATTATCTAGGCATGACAGCCATTATTCACTCCAGCCATGCCAGATACGATCTCTGGTATCATTTCGCTTGG
>JAHITV010000027.1 GCA_018817315.1 Patescibacteria group bacterium | reverse complement strand
TTAGCTTAATAAAATTTAATCGTAAACAATTTTTCTGCGGTTTAAATAGCAATTTTTAAAGAAAAGTCGGATAAATAGGTTAAAAAGGAGATAATTATGAATAATTTAATCAAGAAAACTTTCTTGATCTCCATGATAGTAATGACCAGTTTATGGGGAGTTATGGGTGTGGTCAACGTGTCTGAAGCTGCTATAGCTACAGCCGGTGATCTTATTAAAACCGATAGTTCTCCTGCTGTTTATTACTTAGGTGCGGATGGTAAAAAATACACCTTTCATCATTCCAGAGAATATTTTACCTGGTATAATGATTTTTCCGGTGTAGTTACCGTTCCTAGCGATGAAATGGTTAGTTATCCTTTAGGAACTACCATTGTGGTTCGGCCAGGTTCCAAATTAGTCCAGTACGTTGAAGTACAAGGCGATGGTACCTGGAATGTTTCCAACACACCTGAAGTTTATGGTGTAGGAACAAATGGTACTTTGCATCAAATTGATTCTGCTGCTACAGCAGTAGCTTTATATGGTGCAAATTGGGAATCAATGATTGTTCCTTTACCTAACTATCTAAATGCTAATTACACTACCGGAGATCAATTAACAGCGTCTTCCATGTACCCAAGCGGTACTTTGGTAAAGACTGCTGATGATTCACAAGTTTATTACGTTGACGGTTCTACCAAAAGACCGGTGACTGATGATGGTGCAACCTATAATCGCTTTAACATGGATTATGTAGTAACGGCAGGCGATTTATCAGGTTATACTGATGGCACCTCTATTACTGGATTAGAAGGCGATCTTGCCAATCCACAAGGTGGTGCCAGTTCAACTATATCTGGTACTGGTTTAACTTTGGCTTTAGGTACTGGTACACCTGGTGCTCAAGTTGTTCCTTTAAAGGCCACTAATGTACCTTTAATGGACATTAACGTAACTGCTTCCAGTGACGGTGCTGTTACCTTGAATAGTTTAGTAGTTAAGAGAATGGGCGTTGGTGCTGCTGCTGATTTTGAGGCATTATATCTTTATGATGGCATAATCAGATTAACTAATGGTAAGTCAATAAACAGCACTACTCATAAAGCTACCTTTACTAACTTGAATTACCAGATTGCAGCTGGCGCTACTAAAACTTTAAAGCTGGTAGCTGATATGGACACTAGTTCAGCTGGTACTGGTGATGTGCATTACTTCCGGATTGAATCAGCAGACGTTGGTACCTCTGCCACAGTTAATGGTTCATTCCCCTTACAAAGTAACACCATTTCTGTTGGTGCTACTACAGCAGGTACTGTAACTGTAACCAAATACGGTACTTTAACCAATCCAAACGTTGGTCAAACTGAAGCTGAAGTTGCTCAATTTAAGATGGCTGTTACTGGTGAAAACGTGACTGTAAATAGAATTTCTTTATATCAAGGCGGTTCTACCAGTAATAGTAACTTAACCAACTGGAAGTTATATCAGGACACTGAATTATTAGCTACTGCTAGTGGTGTTAATTCTGATAGTTTAGTAGTCTTTGATTTAAGTGCTACCCCATACACCATTACTAAGAATCAGGACAAAGTTTTAGTAGCTAAAGCTGATATTGGAACTGCTTCCAGAAACACCGAAACTGTCAAGACTTATCTTGAATACACCACTGATGTATATGCAGTAGGTGACACTTATGGTTATGGCGCTTTTGTTGATATTGGTACCAGCGGTACTTATGATGGTACTAGTACTAATTATTCAGAAGTTACTATTCAGGGTGGTCAGGTAACTGTAGGTAATAATGGACCATCTGCCACTAATTTAGCAGTTAATAATGATAATCAAGTTTGGTTAGATTTCACTATTACAGCTGGGGTTAACTTAGAAGTTAAGAGTTGGAGAGTAGAAATCCATAATGATGGTACAGACTTAGATATTCTTGATACCCAGGTTTGTAGTGGTACTACTTCTTACTTAACTAATGTTAGAATTGCGGCAACTGATGGTTCCTTTACTACTGATTATACAGATGCTTGTAATTTTACTGATATTGCTACAGATGGTGGTATTTATACTACTTACACTGATACTTTGGAAATGGCTGCTGGAACCAGCAAAGCTTTCCAGATATTAGTAGATACTGAAACAGATTTTGGTACCACTGGCAATTATTATGCTGTCTTAGGTAATACTACTTCTGGATCAACTTCTACTTTTAGCAGTACTGCTATAAAAAATGTTGATAATAATCAGTACATTACTGATATTGTTCCAAGTTCCTTTACTCAAGGTAAAAATATGACATATGCAGCTTCTTCCTTAACAACTGCTTTGGGTAATTATCAAGGCAGAAAGGATGTGGTTAAGGGTGCTAATGATGTTGAATTGTTATATTATAACTTTACTGCTGGTTCAGGTGGTGCTGTAACTGTTAAGAGCATTAAATTCGCTTCTTATGTTAATGCCGCTGGTGATGCTACTTCTGTCATGTTTAACCGTGACCAGTATAATGGTGACGTTTATGCTAAGGATGTAGTAGACAGTTTAAAGATTTATGAGAAGAACGGTTCTACCTATACTCAATTAGGTACAATAAAAGCTATTGACAGCTCCGGGTATGTTACTTTTAGTAGCTTAAGTTGGAATATTCCTTCAGGACAGACCAAGACAGTAGTCTTAAAGGGTAATATTAATCCTAACGCTTATTATGGTAGTACTGCTGATGAAGTGGCCTTTGATATCTTTACTACTTCGTCTACTGCTACTCATATTTCTGCTGTTGATCAATCAGGCAATACTATTTCTGCTATTACTGCTCAATATAACGGCGGTTCTTCTACAACCAGTAGAATTTCCGTTTCCGGTACAGTCCTTACTTATATTAGAGTAGCTAACGCCGGTAATATATATGTATCTGATAATGATAGTCCTGTAGGCGGATTAGTAGTAGCTGGTACCAATGATTTACCTGTGTTGAAGTTAAAGTTTAATGCTACTGACGAATCCTTTAGCATTAATAAATTGAGAGTTTCTCAAACCTGGAGTACTACTAACAGAGCAGTGTCTTCTATTAAGATTTCCTACAAGAATCAAGCAGGAGATACTGTTACTGCTTCACAAGGATTATCAGGTAGTAATGCTGACTTTAATATCTCTAGTAATCCAATTTATGTCCCAGTTAATGGTGTAGCTTATGTTGATGTTTATGCTAACATCAATGGGATTAACGGTACTAATGCGGCTTATAGCGGTGATGGCTTAAAGTTCTTCTTTGATGAAAATGGTAACTTTGAAGCTGTTGGCAGTGCTACTAAGACACAAACCGATAGTACTAGTGATATTACCGGTAGTACCATGGTAGTTCATAAAGCTGTTCCAACCTTTGCTAAGGTTAGCCTAGGTACTTCTACTTTTATTAACGGTGGCTTAAATAATATTTATAAGTTCACTGTTACCGCTTCAGAAGGTTCCTCTGTTGATCTTAAGAAGCTCAACTTAAAGGTTACCTTAGGCGGTCCTGATCCTGGTGCTTCATTAACCTTGGATCAAGTTACAGTGTTAGAAAATGGTTCGGCTTTAACTAAGGGTGATACTGGTTCTAGTTCTTATCGGGTGTACAGTGGTAAATACTCTACTGCTGTTGCTGCTGCTGTAATTTCTGGAGATGTAGATGGTTTATCTTCAACTGTGTCTACTGCCCAAAATATGTTCATCGTCTTTAATGACGCTAGAACAGTTTCTGAAGGCAGTACCAAGACTTACACCGTCCAAGGTGTTTTAGAAGGTGCTACTACCGCTAACTCCACCTATTCCATCCAAACTTACTTAACTGACGGTACTACTTCTACTGCTACTGCCAATAAGTATTTGGATGCTTGGTGTGCTACTGCTTCAGCGGCTGGCGCTTGGTCTAAATATTGTTTGACCAATGCAGCTGAAGATGCAACTACTGCTCCAGCTTATATCTGGTCTGATTATTCAGGTACAGATGGTAATGGTGTTCATACAGATGTTGATCAACCAGAAGACAGTGCAAGCTCTGCTGACTGGTTTAACTCTTATGAGTTAGATGAGTTAGGTATTACCAGTGCTAGTGTACTTGAGAAAACCACTTAATGATCTGATTGTAACTATTGCTATAAGAATTCCCCCTGCCGAGTCTGACTCGGCAGGGGGGTTCTGTTATATATCCCTTGAAAGATTGATTATTTATTGTTATACTGGTTAAACATTATGCTGGAAAATAAAATTGATAAAATTTTATTTAAAATTATTTTTATTAGCTCAATTGCTTTGCTAATTGCGCCGTTATTAGTAATTTCTTACAGTTATTTTCCTTATACTTTTATAAAAACAGTAGTTGTTTTCTGGCTGATAGAAATTATTTTTATCAGTTATGTAATTTTAGCTTTAAGAAATAAAAATTTTCGACCAAAGTTTAATGCTTTAACAGTTTCTTTATTAATTCTAGCAGTAATTTATATTATTACTTCTATTACTGGACTAAGCTTTAATAGAAGTTTTTGGGGGGATTGGGAAAGATTTGAAGGAGTTTATTTATTTTTACATTTTATTGTTTGGTTTGTAGCCATATCTTCTATTCTTAAAAAGTTAGATCAATGGAGGACATTATTTAAGGTAAGTTTGTATGTTAGTTTAGGCGTAGCTTTTTTTGCGTTTTTACAGGCCTTTGATTTAGGTTATATTAAACCTTTTTCTTATATTATTCCACCCGCTTTAGGAGGACGTGTTTTTAGTACTATTGGAAACGCTGCCATGCTTGCTACTTACAGTTTGATTCATTTATTTTTGGGTTTGTATCTTTGGACAAGCAGTCAATTGAAAAGCCGCTGGTTGTTTTTTTCCATCGCTGTTATTAACTTAGTGACTTTACTTTTAACAGGTACCAGAGGAGCAGTAGTAGCTTTAGCTTTGTCTATTATTTTTTATATCTTTTTGGCTGTTAAGAATAAACTTTATCAGCAAAGGAGTTATAAGTTGCTATTTGTTTTTAGTTTAATAATTGTGGTATTGGGTATAGCCTTAGTTTTGTGTAGAAATATCAGTTTGGTCAGAAATAATGATTATCTGATCCGTTTTGCAGATTTTAGTTTTTCTTCTAATACCATTAAAACCCGTTTAAGTGCCTGGCAATATGGCTTAAAGGGCTTTAAAGAGAATTTTTGGTTAGGAGTGGGACCAGAAAACTATAATGTAGTTTTTAACAAATATATTAATGCAGAGCTTTACGCCAATAGTGGTAATGAAGTGTGGTTTTCCCGCGCTCACAATAAATTTATTGATCAAGCAGTTATGTCAGGAGTATTTGGTTTGTTAGCTTATCTTTCAATTTTCATTTTCTTATTTTTATATTTATTAAAGTTATTTAAGAAACAAAGGATTGATCTTCATCTTTATATATTTTTCTTTTTACTTTTGCTTTCTTACTTTATTCAAAATCTGTTTTTATTTGATAATGTTAACAGTTATTTATTGTTTTTTCTGGTAGTTGCTTTTATAAATTTTTTAATAATCAGAAAAGATAATGAGGAAAATTTAACATTTATTGAAGAACCACGGAAATTTATTTTTATGCCCTTAATCATCGGTTTGGTGATCATCATATTATTTAGTATATTTAATATTAATTTTATAAGATCAAATTATTATGTTTTCCAAGGGGTGTTATCTTTTGATCGCCGGAATTATCCAGCCTTTAACGAAAATTTCCAAAAAGGTATTGAATTATCAGTTAATCCTATTCAACCAACAGATGTTTACGCTGAAAAGATGGCTGATATACTAACCCACATAGGAGCAGAGAATTTAGCCCAAGAGGAAATAATAAAAAATTATGATAAATTGGCAGATTATTTTGCCAAAGTGAATAAGTTAGATCCAGATAATGTATTTAATAGTTTTCAAGAAACAAAAAGTTATATTTATTTAGCAGAGATTGAAGGCGGTCAGGAGCATTATGATAAGGCTTTAGAATTAATAAGTAAATCACATCAATTAAGCCCCGGCAATATCAGACCTTATTGGCAGGAGTTTATGATTTATGACATGTTAGGTGATTTTGAAAAAGGTAAAGAAGCTTTAACAACAGCCATTGAGCTTGCCCCAACTGCACCTGACACTTATTGGTTAATGGCGATTGTGTATTTTAAAAATGAGGAGAATGATAAAGGTTTTGAATATGCTGATAAAACTATTGATTTAGGGTATAATTTTAGATTAAAAAATGATATTGGGATTCTTTTACCACACTATACTGAATTAAAAGATTGGGACAGGGTAATTAAATTAATGAGTAATGTAATTGAATTAGACCCTAAAGACATTGATGCTTATTTATATTTAGCTGATGTTTATATAGTTAAGAAAGATTATAATCAGGCAATATATCTCCTTAAAAAACTTATAAAAGTTGATCCATCACTAACTGATAAAGTAGTAAGTATTATTAATAGTATAAGAAAAAATAATTTAAATGATTATGAATAAAAAAATATTAAGAAGAATTATTTTTTTGTTTATTTCAGCTTTGATCTTAATGGTTATAATTTTTTTAGTTTATAATTATTTTTTAAAGACAGAACCCGTTTATCAACCTAAAGAAGACTTAACTGCTGAACAAATAGCTGAATTAAATGAAAGAAAAGCCCAGAATCTTAAAACTCTTAAAGAATTTCCCGATTACTATGAAATTTATCTTGATTTAGGAAATATTGAAAGAAGATTAGGAGATTATGAGCAGGCCATTAAACATTACAAAAAATCATCGGAAATAATTCCTAGCAGTAGTATCCCTTATTTAAATACAGCAGCAGTGTATGAGGATATGGAAGATTATGATAAAGCTTATGAAGCTTATTGGCAGGCTCAAGAAGTAAGCCCTAGTTATTATTTAGTTTATCAGAAAATAGTTGATTTTTATCGTTGGTATTATCCTCAAAAAGTTGATGATATTGAAACTGTTTATAAGTTAGGTATAGAAAAAGCCAGTAATAAAAAAGGTTTAATCAGGAGTCTGGCTACCTATTATTTTAACAATGAAAGATATGAGGAAAGTTTGCCGTTTTGGGAGCAATCTGTAGAAAAAAATCCTGATGATCAGTATTCTAAAGATAAATTAGAAGAAACTAAAAATATATTAGGTTTATAATTTTTTGCGTTTCTTGCCGTCAGTTTCGTCGGCTAGGCGGGATGGGGGAATAAGTTATGTTATAAACCGTCAATTGATTTTTTAAGATTTTATCTATATAAAGAAATAGTTTGAGCTAAAAAGTCTTGAAATGATTTTTCGGAAACACCTTCCTTGCCTTCATTAATATTTTGCTGGCAAGTTTTTATTATTTTTTCAGCCAAGGCCAGATGATTTTTCGGTTCAACCAGACACATTTGATCAATAATTTCCGGAATACCTCCTACCTTAGTAGCGATAATCGGCAGATCAGCTGCCTTGGCTTCTAAAATTGTATAAGGCAGACCTTCTTTAACAGAAGAGAGGACAAAAAGATCAAAGGCTTGTAGGAAATCTCCGGCATTTTTTATTTCACCAAGAAGAAAAAAATTATTATTCAGCTGATATTTATTGATTAGAGATTCAAGATAATTTCTTTGTTGCCCCTCGCCCAAAACCAGAAATAAAACTTTGGGATTTTCTTTAATAACAAGAGGAGCTGCCTTGATTAAATACTCAAGTCCTTTGGTAGGATATAAATTAGCTATAGTTCCTATAATTTGATAGTCAGTCAGAGAGTTAATATCAGGATTAATCCTAGAAACAATTTCTGCTAATTTGCTTTGCGCTGTTTGGCGATCTAAAAAATTTATTTCCGTTGGATTTAGTTGATTATGAATGGTAATAAATTTTTCCGGCTTTGTCAGCTTGTTATTGATGGCAATCTGATAATCATAATCAGAAACTATGATAATTTTGTCTTTCCATGAGGCAGAAATTTTTTCCAGAAGATAATACAGTTTTTTAAGCCAAAAAGCTAAAGGTTCGTTAAAAACCCAGCCGTGCACTGTATAAATTATTAATAATGATTGCTGAGTAAATAGGTTTATCAGCTTTCCTGCTAAAGAGCCCAAGACGCCTATTTTAGAACTGTTTAAATGGATGATATCGGGCTTTTCTTTTTTGAGTAATTTAATAACTTCAAAGAAAGCTAATATCTCATAGAAAGGTTGAATGCGGCGGACAAGATATTTTAGTTTAATAGTAGGAATTTGTTTATTTTTCAGCTTTTCTGATAATTGATCGTTACCTTCGCCGAAAGCCACTAAAACAGAAAATTCATCTGGCAGATTTGTAGCCAGATTATAAATATATTTTTGGGCGCCGCCCCATTCTGATTGGGTTACTAGATACAGAATTTTTCGCTTATTTTCCATTATTTTATTGGTTGACTTATGACAATGTTTTAAGTATAATACTAGGGTATAATTTTTTTACAATTTTAGCAAATTTAAAGGAAAAAATTAATATGGAAAATACTAAAATCTGTGTGGTTGGCTTAGGTTATGTGGGCTTGCCTTTGGCCTGTTTATTTTCTCAAAAATACGAAGTTTACGGCTATGAACGAAAGCCGGAAAAAATTGAAGAATTAAAAAAGGGCAATGATCGTACTGGCGAAGTCGTTGGTTCTTTAGCTGATTATAAAATAAATTATTCCAGTGATCCAGTAATTATAAAAAAATGCAATTTTATTATTGTGGCTGTACCTACTCCCATAGATAAAAATAAAAGACCTGATTTAACAATGGTGGAAGGAGCTTCCAAAACAGTAGGCCAAAACTTAACCAAAGGAGCAATTGTAGTTTATGAAAGTACGGTTTATCCGGGTTGTACCGAAGAAGTTTGCGTGCCGATTTTAGAAAAAGAATCTGGTTTAAGATTAAACCTAGATTTTTTTGTTGGTTATTCGCCGGAAAGAGTCAGTCCTGGTGATAAAGAGCACACTTTGGAAAAGATTGTTAAAGTGGTTAGTGGCTCTACGCCTCAAACTCTGGATAAAATAAGTGAAATTTACAGTTCAGTGATTACAGCCGGGGTTCATAAAGTTTCCAATCTTAAAACAGCAGAAGCTACAAAAATCCTGGAAAATGTTCAGCGGGATCTAAATATTGCTTTAATGAATGAGATTTCTATAATTTTTGAAAAAATGAATATAGATACCAAAGAAGTTGCTGAATCAGCAGGCACTAAATGGAATTTTGTTAAATATTATCCGGGTTTGGTGGGTGGACATTGTATTTCGGTTGATCCGTATTATTTAACTTATAAATCCGCAGAATTAGGATATCATCCTCAAGTAATTTTGGCAGGTCGTGATATGAATGATTATATGCCCCGTCATGTTGCTGAACTAGTTATCAAATCATTAAATAGTGTAGGTAAAGTTTTAAAGGACAGTAAAGTTTTGATTTTAGGATTAACTTATAAAGAAAATGTGCCTGATTTAAGAAATAGTAAAGCCAAAGAGTTGATTAAAGTCTTACAAAGTTATCAACTTACTGTTTTTGGACATGAACCATTAGTAAGAAATAATTATTTGGAGAAGGAATTTGATATTACTAATTCAGAATTAAATGATCTTCCCTTGATTGATGCAGTTATTATTTTTAGTCCCCATCAACAATTTAAAGAGATTACTTTAAATCAGCTTAAAGCAAAAATGAATTCAAATCCGATTATTTTTGATCTAAAAAGGTTTTATAGTAAAAAAGAAGCAGAAGAAATGGGATTTATATATAAATGTTTATAATGTTTTTTCTTAAGTATATTTTTTTAACCTTGAATGTTGAAAAAAATAATAATTTTTATAACCAATTTTTCATATAATGTCCTGCAAAAAATAGGAATTAATATTGCCAAAGATTGGTGGGAGCAATTTATAAGATTTTTTATAGTAGGGGGTTTTTCTACAATCGTTGATTTTGCTTTATTGTTCAGTTTAACTGAATGGGCAAAGTTATGGTATTTACTTTCAGCTACCGTTGGTTTTAGTGGTGGTGCTATCACAAATTATAGTCTAAATAAAAATTGGACATTTCAAAACAAAGATAAACGAATTGCCAGACAGTTTACTGTTTTTTTTATAGTGGCTCTTGTTGGTTTAGCTATAAATAATACTATTTTGTATTTAGGCGTGGAAGTGTTCAATTTATGGTATATGTTGGCTAAAGTTATAGCCGCGGCTGTTACTTTGATCTGGAGTTTTATAGGTCATAAATATATAACATTTCGGCCGCAAAACACTCCTGCCTTATAAATCATTATGGAGAAAAAGAAGAAAATTTTAATTGCCACTGGTATATTTCCACCTGATATTGGCGGACCGGCTACCATGCTTGAGGCCTTAAGACAATCATTGATTGAGTATAATTTTGAGGTTAAAGTAATCACTTTTTTTAGTACTCCAGAAAAAGACTATTCAAAGATCAATGAAAAATGGTTGTATCGTATTAATCGTCAAAATAATCCAGTTTTTAGTTATGCTAAATATTTTTTCAAAATGTGGAAATTATCACATTGGGCTGATGTTTTATATGTTACCGATACTTATAGCGTTGGATATTTTGCTTATTTAATTAAGAAATTTTCTGGCAAAAGATATATGGTGCGTTTTGCTGGTGATAGTGCCTGGGAAATTGCTTTGTCTCGTGGTTGGACTGATGATTATATTTTAGATTTTCTGGATAAAAAATATAATAGCCGTATTGAAAAACTCAAGAAAAGAAGAAAAAAGATTTTAGTAGAGGCAGATAAAATTATTGCTGTCAGTCAATTTATTAAAACACTTGCTGAAAGAATTGGAGTTTCTGAAAATAAAATTAAAGTTATTTATAATGCTATTGATTTTATGGATAAAAGTTTTGATCCAGCTAAAGTGAATGAAATCAGGGAAAAATATAATAAAGATTCCAAAATAATCATTACTGCCTGTCGTTTAACTCCTTGGAAAGGAGTGGCCGGGGTTATCAAGATTTTAACTCTTTTAAAGAATAAAGTTGGTAAAATAAACTTTTTAATTTTAGGCAGTGGTCCAGAATCAAATAATCTAAAAAGATTAGCCGCTGATTTAGGTGTTATTGATAATGTCCATTTTTTAGGCAAAGTTGAGCATAATAAAATATTGAATTATTTTAAGGCCGCGGATTTATTTGTTTTAAACAGTAATTATGAAGGATTATCACATACCTTATTAGAGGTAATGATAGTAGAAACGCCAATAATCACTACTAATATTGATGCTAATAAAGAAGTAATTGAAGATGGCAAGGAAGGTTTATTAGTCAATTACAATAATCAGGAAGAATTATTAAAAGCTGCTTTAAAAATTTTAATTGAAAAACAAACCGCAGATTTTTTAACAGCTAAGGCAAAAGAAAAATCAAAAGATTTTAATTTTAATAAGACAGTCAAAGAAACAGTAGAATTACTAAATGAAATTTTCTATGAGTAGAGTTTTATTAATTAATCCTCCTTTTAATATTGCCAAGGAAAATTATGATAGTTCTGTTTCCGTAGGACTATTAAGTATTGCTACTTATCTTGATAGCAGGGGAGTATCATCAGAAATGATTGACGGCGCAAGGCAGGTTAATTATCTAGATTTGATAAAAGAGAAAATTAATGATTGTGAATTTTTTGGTATTTCGGCTATGACCACTCAAACAGCTAATGCTTTAGAAATTTGTCGTTTAGTTAAAGAAATCAATCCTCGTTGCCAGATTATTTGGGGAGGTACTCATCCCACTTTTTTTCCAGAACAAACCATTAATAATCCTTTGGTAGATGTCGTTTGTATAGGAGAAGGAGAATTTACTTTTTATGAGTTAGTTAGCGGCAAAAATCTAAGCGACATAAAGGGTATTATTTATAAAAGAAATGGGCAAATTTTTGTTAATCCTCCTAGAGAATTGCACGATCCTGTTAAAATGCCTTTATTTAAATGGGAATTAGTGCCTAAAGAAGTGTTATATAATCTTGTTTTAATTCCTTCTTTGACTTCCAGGGGTTGTCCGCATCGTTGTACTTTTTGTATTAATGCTATTTTAAAAAATAATTGGCGCTCAAGAACCGCTGAACAAGTTTTGCAAGATTTGGAGATTATTAAAAGTAAGGAATATTTCCGCAGTAAAAAATTAAGGTTTTGGGATGAAAATTTTTTTGTGGATATTAAAAGGGCTAGAAGTATTATTGAAGGTATGATTAATAAGGATTTGACTATACCTTGGGAAACTACTGTCAGAGTCAATTATATCAGGGATAATATGATTGATGATGATTTTATAGCCAAACTTAAACATTCTGGCTGTTATTTATTATCCTTTGGCGCTGAATCAGGTAGTCCACTAATTCTTACTAAAATAAAAAAAGATATAGTACCAGAACAGATTATTCATTCGGCAAAAATGTGTTTAAAAAATGATATTATCCCTCAATATTCTTTTATGACCGGTTTACCCGGTGAAACAAAAAAAGACATGATGATGACCGTAAAATTAATTGATCAGTTGGTTAAGCTAAGCAGTAAAGTTCAGGTTTTAGGACCACAAGCCTTTCGTCCTTATCCTGGTTCAGAATTATATCAAGAATGTTTGCAGTCTGGCTGGCATGAACCCTCTTCACTAAATGAATGGGCTCGTTTGATTAAGAATGAACTTAATTATTTAACGGTAAAAAATTTCCCTTGGGTTAAACATAAAGATTTAGTGGAATCAATGGAAGCTTATGTTCGGTTTGGCGCTCATTCTCTTAAGAATGCAATGCAATCAAGTGTAAAGACAAAGAAAATATTAAAGCTAATTTTCTTTCTGATTTGCAAATTACGTTGGAAGTTAAAGTTTTTTACTTTGCCAATTGAATTTAAATTGGCAAAAAGATTTGTTACCAAATAAATTATATGAAATTATTAATGATTTCAGGCGACAGAAATTTGATTTATGGGCAAAAAGGACCTTTTTATTATTTTCTAAAAGAGTTTTCCAGGTATTGGGAAAGAATTGATATTATTTGTCCTAAAGCTGCAACGGAGGATCAAGAGTTGGAATTTTTTAATAATGTTTATTTACACGGTACTATAAACTCATCAAAAAGTATCTTTAAACAAGCTAAGAAGATTTATCAAAATTCAGCATTTCAGATTGTAGTTAGTCATGATTATCCACCTTTTAGACATTCTCAAGCAGCGCAAAAAATCCAACGAGTTTGCCAGGTACCTTATTTTTTAGAAGTTCATCACATTGTTGGTTATCCTAAAGCTGCTGATTTTAAGGAATGGTTGCTTAAGATTTATTTTCAATTATTTTTCAAGAAAGCAGCTAGATTTGCTAAAGCAATTCGTGTTGTTAATCAGATGCAAGTGCCGTCATTTTTAGAAAAGTTAAACATTCCCAAAGAAAAGATTATTTATTTACCTTCTTATTATATTGATAGAGATATTTATTTTCCGCAGAATTTAAACAAAAAATATGATCTGCTTTTTGTTGGCCGTTTAGTCAAAAATAAAGGAATTGATTTATTGATTAAAGTTTTATTAAAACTAAAAAAAGATTTACCTAATTTTAAAATGGCTATTATTGGCGAGGGTCACTTAAAAAAAGATCTGGAGTTTAAAATTAATCAGTCAATTATTAAGGAGAATGTTGAATTATTAGGCTGGCTGCCAGATAACGAAGCTTTGGCTACTGCTTATAATCAAGCTAAAATTTTGTTGGTCACTTCCTATAACGAAGGCGGACCAAGGGTAGGATTAGAAGCAATGGCTTGCGGCACACCAGTGATTTCCACTAAAGTCGGGGTAAATGTTGATTTAATCAAAAATGGGGAAAATGGGTATTTAGTGAATTGGTCTGCTAACGATTTTGTCAACAAAATAAAAATAATTTTAAATGATCAAAAAATTTCCCAAAAAATCAGTCAACAAGGAATTAAAGTTGTTCAGAATTTTGATTACCATCAAATGATTGAAAATTATACACAAGCTTTACAAAAATTAGTTTAATGTTTTAGGGCTTTATGAAATTTTTAATTTTAACTCAAAAAGTAGATTTAGAGGATGACATCTTGGGTTTTTTTCATGGCTGGCTTAAAGAATTTTCTCAAAATTTTGAAAAGGTAACAGTGATTTGTCTTAAGGAAGGGAAACACAATTTACCGGTTAATGTGAAAGTTTTATCTTTAGGCAAAGAAAGCGGAAGATCAAGATTAAAATATCTTTACCGATTTTTTAAATATATCATAAAAGAAAGAAAAAATTATGACAGTGTTTTTGTTCATATGAATCCAGAATATACTGTACTGGGTGGAATATTATGGAAATTAATGAATAAAAAAGTCGGTTTATGGTATGCGCATGGTTATACACCCTTAAGTTTAAGGGTTTCTGCTAGATTAGCTAATATTATTTTTACTTCCACGGCCAGCGGTTGCAGAATAAAAAGCCAAAAAGTTAGGATTGTTGGACAAGGTATTGATACCGATAGATTTAATAAAGATACTTTTAAGCAGTCAAAAAAGGATTTTTTTCAAATCATTACAGTAGGCAGAATCTCGCCGGTTAAAGATTATAAAACATTAATTAAGACAATTGAATTTTTAATTAAAGAAGATAAGATAACCAACCTTAAAGTAAATATTATTGGCGACATAGGTCTACCTGAACAAAAAGAATATTTAATAAATTTAAAAAAGATAGTTTCAGAGAAAGATTTAAATAAAATAATAAATTTTGTCGGTAGCGTGCCTAATAAAGACATTTTAGACCATTTAAAAACAGCTGATCTATTTGTTAATATGAGTTATACTGGTAGTTTGGATAAAGCGATTTTAGAAGCCATGTCTTGTGGTTTACCCATTTTAACCTGTAATGAGGCATTGACCGAAGTTTTAGGAGATTATCAAAGTAAGTTGATGTATGCCAAAGGTGATTTCCAAGCTTTAGCTGAAAAAATAAAATATATCATCAATTTGGATATTGAATCACAAAAGAGAATTTCTGCTGATTTAAGGGCAATGGTAGTTAAAAATCATAGTTTAAAAGATTTAGTCAAAAAGATTGTGGCAGAATATAAAGCAATTTTCTAAACCAGGATAACAATTATGGATAAGACATTAAAAAATATTTATGAAAAACATCATCAGTTGAAAAAAAGAGCAGCTTTTTCAGTCTTAGAAAAACAAAGAGGGGAATTGATTAAAAATACAATCGGCACTGGCAAAAAGATTTTAGACCTTGGTTGCCGTGATGGTACTTTGACAAAATATTTTGTAGAAGGAAATCAAGTTTTAGGAATTGATATTGATGAAAATTTATTAACCCAAGCAAAGAATAATTTAGGTATTGAGACATTACTTTTAGATTTAAACGATGACTGGTCAGCTCTTAATGAAAGAAAATTTGAGTTAATTGTTGCTGGAGAAATCCTTGAGCATTTATTTTTCCCAGAGGAAATTTTTAAAAAAGTTGTAGAACATTTAAGCCAGCAAGGAGTATTTTTAGGCACTGTACCCAATGCTTTTAGTTTAAAAAATAGAATCAGATATTTATTGGCAAAAAAGAAAAATACGCCTCTTGAAGATCCTACACACATCAATCATTTCAATTATTGGGAATTTAAAAACTTACTTAAAAAATATTTTAAAGAAGTGAATATCATAGGTTTAGGAAGATATAAAATTTTAGCTAAACTAATGCCGAATTTTTTTGCTTTTGATTTATTTTTTATGACAAAATTATGAAAAAAAGTTTATCTCTTTTAAGAAGATTAGAATATGAAGAGTTAGCTAAAATTGAATTTGAGGGAGAGATTCTGGATTTGGGTGGTTCCCAAAAAGCTGATTACCATCAGTTAATAAAAGGAGAATATCAAATAAAAGCTGCTAATATTGATAAAAATTGTTTAACTG
>JAHITV010000026.1 GCA_018817315.1 Patescibacteria group bacterium | reverse complement strand
CCAGCATATAAGGCCGGTTTTAGATATGTCCACGAAATTACCAGAGAGCGGGTTAAGCGAGTAATAAAAAGAGATAAAATAGATGTTGGTTTTTCATATATGAAGCTCGGCGCACAAATTGACGCGGATTCTATTTTAACAGGCAATTTGCCGACTTATAGAGAATTTGCCAAGTATGTCTATTATTTAGCAACTGGCAAGACAATTGATAATGAAAAATCAATCAATGAGAAAGATTATTTCGTCGGCAGAATAAACGGCGAGACAGTTTATCTTATATACGAAAAAGACAAAGAGAAGTTAAAAGGTTTAGCAATTACTCTTGAGTGGGCAGAAAAAACTAACAAAAAAAATAATGGCAAAAAAATTGTTTATGCGCCTGCTTGTTTTCTAGATGAGGAATTTTTAGAAAAATTCAATATTGATTTTGTAAATATTCCTTACAATCTTTTCGAGAAAAAATAAATATGATTTTAAAAGATTACCAAACAGAGGTTGTTGAGGCACTGAAAAATTTTTATATTGAGGCAGATCAACAAAAAAGCGCAGTTGAAAAACTTGAAGATAGTTTGAAAAATTCTATCTCTTATGTTGACGCAGTTTATAATAAACTGGGTTTTTCGCATTTCGCAGACAGACCTAAAAACGGGTTAGGTGAATACTACCCGCGTTTTTGTTTAAAAGTTCCAACAGGCGGGGGAAAAACACTTTTGGCAATTGAGGCAATTCGTGAATATCAAAATTTATTTGCCAAGAAAAAAACAGGCCTTGTAGTTTGGATTACCCACCGAGAAACAATTTACCGCCAGACAATAGAAAAATTAAAAGATAAAAATCATGTTTATCGTCAATGGTTAGATCAATGTAGCGGTAATAAAACTATTATTTTAGAAAAAGGCAAACCCTTACGCCGTCAGGATACAGAAAACAATTTGGTAATCTTAATGTTGATGATTCAGTCTGCGGGCAGAAGCACCAAAGAGAATATGAAAATATTTCAAGATAGTGGCGGTTATATTGATTTTTTCCCGCAAGATAATCAATCTGATAAGCACCAAAAACTTTTAGAGAAAGTTCCTAATCTGGATTTTATGCCGGACAGCTTGTTTAATAGAAAGATTGTAAAAACAAGTATGGGCAACGCAATCAGAATATTAAACCCTCTAATTATTGTTGATGAATTTCATACCATGTTTTCAAGTATTGCCAAGGATACGCTTGACGGCCTAAACCCCGCTATAATTATTGGATTATCAGCGACACCAAAAGAGCGCAGGCAAATGAATGTTTTTGTGGAAATTACAGGTCGTCAGCTTGAAAAAGAAGATATGATTAAACTTGATTTACATTTACATTCGCCAACTATAAGCGGGAATTGGCATGAGATGATAAATGAAATGAGAAAAAAGAGAGAAGCGCTAGAAATAGAAGCGACAAGATTAAATAATAATAGAGGAATTTATATCAGGCCAATCGTTCTTATACAAGCAGAAAGGACGGGCAAAGACCAGAGGGAAAAGGGTAAAATTCATAGTGAAGATATCCGTGAGTATTTGATAGAGCAAGGAATTCCGGCTTATGAGATTGCGGTTAAGTCCGCAGAGATGGACGAAATAAAGGAAGAAAAACTTTTGTCAGAATCAAGCGAGATTAGATATATCATTACTAAAGAAGCGTTAAAAGAGGGTTGGGATTGTTCTTTCGCCTATATTCTAGGCGTAACACCAAATGCGAAATCAGAGCAATCAATGACGCAACTGGTAGGCAGAATTTTACGCCAGCCGTATGCCAAAAAGACAGGAGTTAAAGAGCTTGACGAAAGTTATGTTTATTTCAACCAAGGGGATACGGCAGATGTATTAAAAAATATACAAAGAGGATTTGAGCAAGAGGGCTTGGGCGATTTGGTCCAAAATATCAGTCCAGAATCCGGACCAACTGGTTCAAGAAAAATCAAAACAAAAGTTAAATCTGAAATTCTCAAAAAATATCCAGAATCATTATATCTGCCAGTTTGGGTGATTAAGAAAAATAACAATTATCGCAAATTTTCTTATGATGTTGATATTAAACCCAAAATTGATTGGCAAGCAGAAAATTACAGCCAATGGTTAAAAGAGAAAATTTTGCCGTTGCTTGATAAAAAAGCAATTAGTTATGAGATTTTAATTGATTTAGAAAGGTATGAGAAAAAATATTTAGACAAAGAAGAAGGCGGGATATTTGAGATTTCATATTTAGCGCGCCGTATAACTGATGTAGTAGATAACGCCTTTATTGCTTTTGATTTAGCCAATGTTTTTGTTGAAGAATGTAAAAAATATAAAGACGAAAAAAAGATAACAGCTAACAGCGGATTTATTACTTATGAGATTACCAAAAAATTGTTATCTGATAAGCACAACCAAGAGCAGGTTATTTTTGATTCTTTGGTTAAAAATAAAAAGTTGATTTTAGGGGTTTGCGCAGATGAAGATTTGGGATATTTATTGCCTAAAGAAAATGAGATATACCCAGAAGGAATTGAGACATATAAATTAAATCTTTTTGAGAAGTCAGACATATTATCAATGAATCCGTTAGAGAGAAAAATCGCTAACTTAATTGACAATAAAGAAAGTGTTTTGTGGTGGGTGCGTAATGTAGCTGATAGTGGGAAGTGGTATGCGATTCGCGGCTGGGAAAAAAGAAAAATTCTTCCTGATTTTATAGCCGCAAAAAAGAAAAAAGATAATTCGTTGGAGCTTGTTTATATTATAGAGAGCAAAGGGGAACACCTGCTTAACAATCCAGATACAACATATAAGAAAAGTGTTTTTGACAGAGTGAACAAAGAAAATATTGAGGCCATAAGCACTAAGCTTATTAAATTTAGGTTAAACAAGAATTTTCAATTTGAATTAGTAGGACAAGGCAACGAAGACAGCGACATTAATAGATTTTTTAGCGTAAAAACGCCCACTATTAAAAGATAATAATAAGAAAACATTAAAATCACCCTATTTTATTCGGAAAATTCAAAAAAATTAAAAAATTCTCCCCCCAAAAAAATGACTGACTTGCTTTCGCAAGGCAGTCAAAAATTTTCTGAAACGCAAGAGGGAAACTCGTTTCCCTCTTATAATAGTAAGTTCGTATCTAATATGTTGGCTCCGGGACTTGGACTCGAACCAAGGTTACCAGGGCCAGAACCTGGCGTCCTGCCACTAGACGATCCCGGATTAATATTATCCCTAATTACCAATTACTAATTACTGATTACCGATTACTTATCACTAACTAACAACCTCTCCACCCAAAGTTTCTAAAACTGTTTCTATCATCTTATCATCTTTTTGTCCAGATTCTGACTTGGATTTTTTAAAGTTTATATTCTCTATTTCTCCACACAAAATAATGTCCTGCCCAAAAATCTTTTTTAATACTTCTTCCACGCATTTCTTATTTTTCTGGTCTTTAACTCTTTCCCAATGAAAAGCATATTTAAAACTGATAACCAAAGACAGACCCTCCATTCTTATAGGTCTTGCTCCTTTAATAAAAGTGGAAAGTGAATGATTATGTTTTTTTAAATCACTAATTACCTGCTGCCATTTATTCTGAATTTCTGCCAAAGTAACACTACTTTGGGAATTACCCTTTTCTTGGGATTTTTTTGTGACTACTGGATTTTTTATATCTTTTGTTGGTTGATCAGGAAAATTTTGATCACTGTCATGATTCAATTCACTAATCTTAATTATAGCCAATTCTAATGGTAACTGCACAATCTCTGCCTGTTTCATGGCGGACATCGCTTCTAGCAAATATTCCAACATTTTCCTTAAATCTACAATTTTTATTTCACTTAAATAACTGTGCAGTTCCTCAAGTGAATCTTTATTTAAATCCCACAGCAATTCCTGCCAGTTAGCAGTGGTTTTAGCTAAGAGAATTTTCCTTAAATATTCCACAACTTCTTTGGTAAAAAATTCTATATCTCCACCTTCTTCCATAAATCTTTCAATCAACTGCAGAGCTTGGGCTGTTTGTCCTTTAAAAAGATAATTCAAAAATTCAAAAATCGTCTCCACATTTGAACGGGGTATAACCAATAAAGCTTCTTCCTCGCTTATTTCCTTTTCACCTAAAGTTAAAATCTGTCCCAGTAACGAAACTGCGTCTCTTAAATAGCCTCCGCTGTGTCTAGCAATATTTTCCAAAACTTTTTTATCTACCTTAACATTTTCCTTAGAAACAATACTTTCCAAATGACGGCAAATTTCATTAAGGGGAACTTTCTTAAAATTAAAATGCTGACAGCGCGAAATAATAGTATCTGGCACTTTTTGTATTTCTGTGGTTGCTAAAACAAAAATAACGTGTGAGGGCGGTTCTTCCAAAGTCTTTAACAAAGCATTAAAGGCCTCGGTAGTTAGCATGTGAACTTCGTCAATAATAAAAACTTTGTAGTTCTCTTTTAAAGGGACAAACCTGACTTGCTCCCTCAATTCCCTGATTTCATTTATACCACGGTTGGAAGCAGCATCAATTTCTATCATATCCATGGAACGGCCTTCATTAATATCCACGCAAGATGTACAGCTATTACACGGTTCTGTTTTTTGTCTTTTACGGCAGTTCAAAGATTTGGTTAAAATTCTGGCCATGGTTGTTTTACCTACGCCATGCGGCCCGGAAAAAAGATAAGCATGAGAAATTTTACCAGAGGAAATTTCATTCTCTAGAGTCAGTTTTATGTGATTTTGCCCCATCACTTCAGTAAACTTTTGAGGGCGATATTTACGATATAAAGTTATAGACATAATAAGTTACGGCTCTATTATAGCGTCAAATTCAATCAATGACAAATATGAAGTTATGAGCTAACCTGCCCGCCGCAAAGCAGAGCTCAGCTTTGATAGGCACGGCACTCGGGTTTTTAACAAAGGCGGATAAAAAAATCATAATACCAACCTTATGATTATCTTTGAACAGGGATTAATCCGTGTATTATTTTGATACAAGGATAAAAAATTAATGACTACCCTTTTTTATAATATTTTCTATAGCTGCCCATTGGCAGGAAGTATTTTTAGGTACCAAAATTATAACTTCATCACCTTCGGCGCCTTTAAAATAAGTAACGCTTGCTAAAATAACTTTATAAGCACTTTTATCAACATTTACTACATATTCACCATTTTCACCAGATTTAAGAAGAACGCCCACTAAACGATCTCTTTCTACCGGACCAATCTGCTTATAAATAAAATTACCGCCCTTATCTATAGTCAATTTTAAAATATCACCTTCAACCAGCTTTGATTTAGAAATATAATTGGCCGGAATAGAATATTGCTTACCATCAGGACCAATCATCTTCTGACCGTCAAAAACCCCTTCAACAATTCTTTCATCGCTTTCCTCCTTCATTACACCAACGGCTTTGGCTTTTTTACTGAAATCCAAATCTTCGGAGTTTAAGCTGCCATCATCATTTAAGATCATTTTTATTTTTTGTATTTGTATTTCAATATTTTCAATAATCTCCTTTAATTCATTTATGTTTTTCATATTTTTGTTTATATTATTTTTTCTTTTTATATATATTTCTTAATTTGTGTTTTCTTTTTGTGTTTTCTTTTTTTAATATAACAACTTTAAATAAATTGTCAAATACAAATCTTAATAAATTAATAATAAAAAATTATTATTTTACTTCCCCCTAAGTTAAGAGAAAAATAATAATTTATCACTAGTCTTAAAATTTATATAAATATATCGGTATTGATTTTTGGCTAACTTTAAAGACTTTTTCCGGTGTTTTAGAGGGCAAACTAAAAGCATAAGAAATAAAATTACCGCCCTTTTTCATTTCTTTACGTAATTTTAAATCCAATTTTTTCATGGCAGGGGGTGTTAAAAAACATAAAACAACATCTGCCTGACTTAAATCAACTTTGAAAAAATTTTTAAATTCAACTTTAACATGTGGATAATTACTGAACAATATTTTTATTCGGCACCAGAAATAAAATAAAAAGGAAATCTCAAAGCCAATAATCTTTTTAGCCGGCGTTTTTTTGGCCATAGCCCAAAGCCAACGACCGTCACCGCAACCTAAATCAAAAACAGTATCGCCCGGTTTTATAGCTACTGCTTGGATAACCATTGCCAAATCCTTTTTCCTGGAAGGAACCCAAGGAGCTGCGCTAAAGACAGCCCAAAGCATGGTGCCAAAAATCAAGATATAAAATAATAAAAAACAGATGAGGATAAATTCTGCCATTGATAAAATATTAAAATAATAATTTACAAAGTATTTTAGTTATGAAGAAGGTTTATAAGCAGTACTTTTAATCCTCTCCATAATTTCTCTTTCTATTTCTTCCCTGGGTCTGCCATATTTTGAACGAGACAACTCTTTAATTTTAGGAACAATGGATTTATCACCTAGCTTAGGTGCGGAAGGAACTAAATTAAAAGCTCGGGCATTCTGATTATCAATTAAAAGTTTTATATAAGCATTATATTTGGGAACATTTATTAAATCACGTTCATTAAAAACCGGAGCCATTTGTTTGGCAATAATTTCTGCATCATCTGAACCAATCCTAAAAGAAATCATAGTACCGACATTGCCAAAAACAGAATCTTTGATTCTGGTATCATTTTCTTTAACTAACTGATTAATAAACTGATGAGCAATACTTAAACAAAGTTTGTATTTTCTGGCTTCGGATAAAATAATGGAAATGCTTTCGGTAATAAAATTCTGGAATTCATCAATATATAAATAGAAATCGCTTCTTTTTTCTTCCAGCAAGTCTGTACGCGACAAAGCCGCTATTAAAAGCTTACCCACCACAATCATCCCTAAAAGATTAGAGCTTAAATCACCGATTTTGCCTTTAGAAAGCTTAATCAAGAGAATTTTTTTGCTGTCCATAATCTCACGAAAGTTAAAAGAACTCTTTTGCTGGGCAATAATTGGTCTCATTAAATCACTGGAGACAAAAGGCGTTAATTTACTGGTGATATAAGGAACCATATTAGCCAAAGACGCTTCACCCCCGGCCTTTTCCGCTTCCTTTTCCCAAAAATCTTTAACCACTGGATTAACGCATTTGGATAATTTAAAACGTCTAAAATTAGCATCAGCTAAAACCCTGGGTACTTCCAGTAAAGTTGAACCAGAAGATGTATCTTCCATCATTAACAGCATGGCATTGCGCATATATTGCTCAAACATCGGTCCGCCGGTTTGCCTTAAATCATACAGCTTATCAAAAATGTTGATCATCTCGTTGATAACAAAAGTTTTTTGTTCAGGATCATTAAATTCCAGCATATTCAAACCCATCGGTCTTTCATAATCGGCAGGATCAAAAAGAATAACATCCTCTATTCTCTTGGCTGGCACATGCTCTAAAACTGCTTCCACTAAATCTCCATGAGGATCAACTACGCACAAACCTTCGCCATTTTGCATATCCTGAATAATCATATTAGCAAGTAGCACAGACTTACCCGTTCCTGACTTACCAATAACATAAACATGGCGCCGACGATCCTCTTCTTTGATTTTAATGATCGTTTTAACATCTCGGTATTCATTAACACCCAAAATAATTCCTGTAGTTGGTAAATTAACTGGTGGTTGTGCCTGACGAGCTGCTAACCAACGGATCTTTGGCGTAGCCGAAGAAGGTAAAGGCAAATGAAAAATACTAACCAGCTCCTCGGTATTCATTATCATTCTCCGCTTAGCATTAAAAGCTCGGTGGATAAAAAAAGAAACAAAATTAGAAAATTTTAATGCTTTGCCGCTTTTAAGGCCATTACCATATTCATAAGTATTATATTGAGCAAAAGAGGAAATCAAACCTGTTAAATGTTTTTGTGCTTCAGTCTTGCTCGCGGCCGAAACAACTAAACGAATATTAACCTCAAAGCCGGCTTTACTTGTCTTTTCTTCTATACCTTTAACTACCTCCTCTTCCATAGGAGATAATCTATAAATTTCTTCCGGCTTATCTAAATTTTTCTCCTTTTCTTTAGTTGATTTAAAAAAACTAAAGAAAAAAGATACCATTTTGGAAAAAATATCAAAAATATTGCCCAGACCATGACCTTTTATCACTTCCTTAAACGGCTTACCTTGCTGAACTTCTCTGGCAATAAGCGCTCCCTTACGATGCCAACGTTTAGGCGCAGACCGTGCCACAATCTGAACAGCCGCACCACTGTGGGAAGGCAATTTACTCAAAGCATTGGTTAATCCATCTAAAGGATCTCCGTCCATTTTCTTATATGTTTTAATAGGAAAAATATATTCACGGCCAAATCTTAAATAACTCCCCACAATGTGGCAGTGAGGCGTAAAGATATTATAATCTTCCACCTGTTCAATTTTGGCATAAGGATAAGCTGATAAAAACTGCTGCTTAAAACTTTCTTCTAAAAAAACGGGGATGGCAAAATAAAAAGAAATCTGATCTTCAAAAGAGACGATTTCCAAAGAAAAATGATCAGTCCGCCCCAGCAACCAATGTTTTATTCCTTTCTGAGCAGGCATTCCTCCTAAAACAGAAAAAAAGTTTTCTGCCATGCTGATTTGATCTTTAATAAGTTGCGGAGTAATTTCTTTGTCTTTGTCTTCTAAAAAATCTTTGGGCACACTCACCTGCAAAATCACATGTTGCGAAGTGACATTAATATTGACCGCTTTGATTAAAATTTTCCTTAGAAAAAAAATAAGAATCCATAAAACCACTATCAAAAGAATAATGGATAAAATAATGATTACCCAAGGATTATTTAATAAACCCTCTGAATTATTAGCTAAAGAAGTTAAAGCATTAATATTAGATTGTAGTCCGGCATTAGCCCACATTATCTTTATTTTTTATTGACATTATTTTCCCTGTTTTAATTTTAGCTTCCTGTTCTAAAAAAAATCTGTTAATACCAGGGATTATTTTCAGCCAACTAACGATCAATCTAAAAATCTCCTTAACCTTAACTTTGGTAGTTTTTAAAAGTTGACTTACTTTTGTAGCTGTTTCCTCGCCTTTTTTCCTGAATTCCTCTTTAGTAGCTTGAGGCATATTTAGATAAAGTTCATCCAAATTCTCTTCCAAAATCTTTTCCACCTTGGTATATACAGAATCTTGGGCTACTGTTGTTTTGGCTTGAACAGCAGCAGAACCTTCTGGCGGTTTGCTAACCACAGGAGGTTTTTGTAGAAATTCTTTTTCTGGGCTAATCCCCTTTTCTTCTTCAAGTTGTTGCTCGGGTTTTATTTCCACTGGTACGGGTCTTTCTGGAGTTTCAGGTAGATTCTTGCTAGCCCCAACTTCCAGTTCCGAAAGTAAATCTTCTTTTTTTTGTCTTTTTAAATCCAATATCATAATTTAATTATACTAAAAAAAGCTTTTTCTTTAAAGGGATAAGTTTTCTTCCACTACTATAATAGATTTTTATTTAAAAAAAGTGTATAATAAATCCATATGAAAAAAAGTAAAAATTTCCAAGAAATAAAAACAACGCAAGTATGTTGGCTAAATTTTACTTCACCCACTGCTAAAGATTTGGAATATTTAAGAAATAACTTTAATTTTCATCCCTTAGATATAGAAGATTGCCTTTCGCCTGCTCAACGACCTAAACTGGACGAATATCCAGATTATCTTTTTATCATCCTTACTTTCCCTTACTATCTCAAGGAAGAAAGACAAATTGAATCCTCGGAAGTTGGCATTTTTATTGGACCAAATTATTTGGTTACTGTTACTGACGGAAAACTGATACCTCTTAATAATTTCTTTGAACAATGTCAGTTTAACGATACTTTTAGAGAAAAATACTTAAGCGAAGGACCATCCCAGCTACTTTACCATATTCTTAATAAACTTCAGCTTTATTGTTACCCGATGCTGGATCACATCAGCGAAGATATCCAAAATATTGAAAAGGTAATTTTTTCCGGTTATGAAAGAAAAATGGTTAAAGAAATTTTAATCGTCAAACAGAATATTGTCAGTTTCAGAAAAACCATGCAAAGCCACAGGAATGTTATCCGCAAATTCATTGCCAAGAGAGACAAGTTTTTTATTCCTAATGCTGTGACTATTTATTTTGCCAATATTTTGGAACAAACCAAAGATCTGTGGGATATTATGGAAAGCGTAAAAGAAAACATTGAAGCTTTACATGAAACTAATGAATCACTGATTTCTTTCCGCTTGAATGACATCATGAAAATTTTAACCACCATTTCCGTAATTCTTTTACCTATCAGTTTAATTGCCTCTATCTTTGGTATGAACACTCCTCTGATGCCTTTTATTTACCTTCCTTATGGTTTTTGGATTATTTTAGGCATGATGGGAGTGTTGGCTTTACTGTTGATTTGGTTTTTCAAAAAAAGGGGTTGGTTATAACAAAAAAAACTTTATTTAAATAAAAAATCAGGGTGCCTAATAAATACCCTGTTTAATTACTTTGAAACTACTTGAAATTTTCCTGTGATAAAATTCCAAGTCTTACTATCCATCAAAATAAAGGCAAAACAGTAAAACAGAAAACCCAATAATTTATAAATAGTGAATGCTTCACCAAAAAGTAAAATGCCAATAATCATCGCCATAGTTAAATAACTGCCGTTCATCACCAGTTTTTTTAAAGCTATATAAGCACCACCTTTATAAGCTAGCAAATTAAAAATCCACATCAAAATCACTATTATCCCAAAAATTATGGAAATCCAAATAAGCTTGGAAGGAAACCCCCTGATAAAATCAGAAAAATTAAGAGAATAATGTAAGTTAAACCATAGTAATCCTCCTATACCAAGGATAGCTGTCATTAGTCCTCCCCAAAAATTCTTTACCATCGGATCTATCCTTTTGATTTTTTGGGTGATTCCTTGATTAATAGCCACTGCCATCATTGTTGCCAATGATAAAAAAACCCATAAAGGCAAATGCATTACTTCTTTAAGGGAAGGACAATTAAGAACAAAATAGCCTGACCAAATAGCAATCATCACCCCTAACCACTGGCGCGTAAAAAGCCGGTGTTTAAAAAAAATCCAATCAATAAAAGCGCCAGGAACTATGGAAAGGGTAATAATAAAAGTGTTTACTCCCACTTCACCGCCATACAAAAAAACTATAAAAGAAACAGTAGTGCAAAAAAATGCCAGTATGCCAAAAAGCAAAGCGCCTATAAGATGTGTAGATTCAACCAGAACTTTCTTTTTCTTAAATATAATAACTGCTGACCCTACAACTGTTTGTACTAATCCTACCAAAAAAATCGCGTAAAAAGTATGGCCAATTGAACTGCTGGTCACGCCAATGACTTTTTGCAGCGCCTTATTAACTGCTCTTGTTCCTGCTTCTAAAAAAGTCCACTTCAACCATCTGTTATTGTTTGTGATTTTCTTTTCTTGATCACTAAAATTTTCCATGATGAAATTTTGTTTAAATTATAGCAACTTTTACTTTTAGACGCCAGAGATTATTGTTAAAATTGTCTTTTTATGATACTTTTAAAATACTTTATGAAAGACTTTTGGAACAACTTGCCTAAACCCATTATTGCCCTAGCTCCTATGGCTGGCATTAATAATATAGCTTTTAGAATTATCTGCAAAAAACAGGGCGCTGATGTGGTTTATTCAGAAATGATCAGTGCTGACGGACTTTATTATCAAGGCAAAAAAACCTTAACTTTACTAAAAATAAGTGCAGAGGAAAAACCAGTAGTAATCCAGCTTTTTGGCAAAGATCCTGCCAAATTTCCTCAAGCAGTTAAAGTCGCGGAAAAATTAGGCGCCTCTGGCATAGATATAAATTTTGGCTGTCCTGCCAAAAGAGTAATAAGCCATGGCGGAGGCATAAACTTAATGAGAGATCTGAACTTATGCCATAAAATTGTTAAAGCTGCCTTAGATAATACTGAACTGCCAGTTTCTGTTAAACTTAGAAGTTCCATAAACATCCAAGGAAAAAAAATAACTGCTTTGGATTTTTTGAAAAAAATTTCAGATCTTCCAATCAGCGCGGTGATGATCCACGGCCGTTCCTATGAACAAGGATTCTTGGGAGAAATAAATTATAAAATCATCAAAGATGCCAGAAAATATTTTAAAGGAATAATCCTTGCTAACGGCGGCATTACCACGCCTGAAAAAGCTTTTAAAGCTTTAAAGGAAGCTAAAGCCGATGGCCTTGGTTTAGCCAGAGGAACTTATGGCAGACCCTGGCTTTTTCAACAAATCAAAGATTATTTGCAAACAAAAAAGTTTACAGAACCCAGCTGGCCCCAGAAAAAAAAGATAATTCTTAAACAAGCAGAACTTGCCTTAAAACATCAAAAGCAACACGGACTTATAGAACTAAGAAAACATTTGTTATGGTATGTTAAGTGCTTGCCTTATGCTACTGATTTAAGAAAAGAACTGGTAAAAGTTAAAACTATTCAAGATATTAAGAAAATACTTTCAAAAATATAACCTTTAATTTTTGGCTAATTTAAGCTGTTTTTTTATCCTTACTTTTCAACAAAAAGTAGGGTTGACAAAACTACAAATATATGATACTTTAGATTGTTAATCTGAACGTTGAAATAATAAATAAAAAAAGTGAAAGGAAGGAGGGTTACTATGCCAGCACTAGGCAACGAAGCCTTCAGTCAACTCCGAGGACATATAACCGGAGAATTTGTAAGCAAGTTCTTGTTCAATCTTCTTGGATTAGAAACTACCCCATCTGGTAGTAAAGGAGAAGGTGCACCAACAATAGAGAGAGAATATCATGACCAAGTTGCTATGAAACACTTTCTCAAGTTATTCAAAGAGCGGCACCCAGAGCTTGTTCCAATGCTTGATGAGTTACTTACCATTATGCAACCTGCTGATCATCAAGAATTAAGGAATACTGTTTTGTCCGCTGTTACAGCAGAAGCATTGATAGCAGTATTTTCCGAGGGTAAAAAAGAAGTCAGAGGAATAACAATGGAAAAAATTCAAGCAAAAACATTCCTACCTGATTTTTCCTCGAAAGAAAACTATACTGTTATCATTGAATTAGTTGCCGACGTCATAGGAAACCCTGCTTTAGCAACTCGTGGCGCTAAAGCAGTGCTTGAACGTCTCAGACAAATCGGCTTCTGTTCAAATGCCTTAACTACCAAACTTGTCGGAAGACTCAAAGAATTGACTAACCTGAACAGTCTTTCTGAATGGCTACAACAACTAGTCCAAGAAACACATGGACGGCTAACAACAATGTTAGCTCGTTCCCAAGAAACATTGCAAAAATCACGAGCAGCTTTTTTTGCTGCACTACAAGAAACCCGAACTAGTAACAAAACAGCCGCTTCTCCACGTAGCAGAACCTTCAGTTAAAGGAGAGAAAAAATGAAAGACTTCGTTGACGCATTCTTCGCAGGGTTGATCATGTTTATAGAATGGTTAGCCGATTACTTTCTCTCCTATTGCTATAAATTAGCCACAGTAGGAGTGAAAGGTTTTAACAAGGCAATCAATCCTCATGGAAAACTAATCGCAAGAACAGCAAAAACAATTGCTATCTTGACGATTGTGTTAGGTGCGACAAGTGTGATGATTGCTATTATGGGCATTGCTTGCATCTTTCTTGGTGAAACAACAATAACCACTGTCTGCTTTATACTTGCCTTAATTTCAGGCACACTGGCTTTTCTTCTCTTCTTGATAATTGGCCAGTTGTTGGCTCTGGCAGTTGCTGTCCTGGTAATTGTCAAGAATACGGTTGTTGACTCTCATGTAAACTTTGCCCACGATGTTCTGAAAAGCGCCAAGCATATTGTCCTGACTATCTTAGCTCCAGTGGCAACCACTGCCCGGCTACTTTCTGGAGCATTTCCAGGACTTAGCAGAGAAGAGGTTGATGCTGCCTTTAGCCAACCTTTGACAGAGCTTGAGCAAACAAAACTGATCCCCATCTTTGGAGAACTGGGAGAAACATTAGGGAAGATAACTCACCGAATAGAAAAAATAAAACCTGCGGTGGGTAGAATCTTTACGATGTACTCTATCTTCCTGATTGTTTTTCTTTTCTTAAACTGGTGGGTCAAGTTTGGAGCTCATACCAGCGGACATTGGCTAAATCAGGCGATCGTTATTGCCGCTGTTCTGACTCTTACTTTCCTGTGGATCTATCATCTTATTGATAAGCAGGATTTCAGACTTGCCATAAGAAAAACCATTGTCCCTCTATTGATCACTATCATCGTAGTGCAGGCCGTGAACTTCTGGTTTGTTCGTGATCATCTGTACATCCTTGAGGATTCCATAGAACGAATATGGGAGTCAATCGACTTAAAAATTTCTTTTGCTAAAACAAAACATGAACTGGCAACAATCCAGCAAGAGGAATTGAAAAACAAACTATTCCCTCTACCAGGTGCCACGGCACTCGATTCAACTGGTAACGTAGATTCAACCATCTCCCTTAATCCGAACGAACTACTGGACCGTCTGAAAAAAACTTCAATCGATGGACATTCAGTCTTCAAGGTCAGAAAAGTAAAGGGTGATAATAAGCAGCCATTCTACCTCTCCATTTTTGAGGTCGAAGCTACTGAAGTCGCTGATCTTACACGAATGACTGCGGCTCCAAAACCGCAATTACAAGTGGCTTCATATACACCGGAATTTCATCAAGTAAGCGCTTCTCCGGCGAGGCAGTATTCACAACCAGCAGTATTGGAACCTTACCGACCAAAGGAAAAGGTTGAATTCCAGTTCTGGCCTACTGATACCAGCGAATTGAATTTCACTGGTATCATACCAGCCGGTCCAGAAATGAAATATCCTACCGGTATCATGGTATTACGTGGAGATATCTTGTACATCAATTATGATGGTCAGGTCAACAGTTCTACAAAACCACGCAACCCGGCCAATAAATGGGTTGGGCCAGCAATTGGTCAAGTTTGGTCAGAAGAGGAAACCACTAACAAAAAGTGGTTGCCAAGAGACGACTTACCTGATCGTGATGGAAGGTTTATGGAGTTGGTAGTGTACTTAATTGATCACGTCACAGGAAAGATTCAAGTACACCCACCTTACGAACCAATCCTAGTTGACGGTGATTATGAAATCGCCTTCGGGGTTAACGATACTATCAAAAAACCCTGGGAAACCTTCAAGGATAATGTAGGAGGGTATAAGGTTTGGATGCAAATCCACGCCTAAATCCTCACCCCAAAAGGAGGAATATATCATGGGGGTGAACTACAACAATAGTTCGCCCCCTTTTTTTTATAAAAAAGCACTTTGTCATTGCGAGAAGCCCTGAGTTTGCCGAAGGGCGACGAAGCAATCTGACGAGAGTGTTTTATTAGATTACTTCTTCCCTTACTTTGTTCGGGACTCGCAATGACAAAGTGCTTATCTAAAACAACCAACAAATTTAATGTCGGTTATCTAAACTATTAATTTTATATCACTAAATTAATTAAAAATAATCATCAATTTCCCTTCTTGGTCTTCGTCTGGGTTTTCTAATTAAAATCATTAATAAAATCGGTACAATAATCCAGACAAACCTGCCTGATTCAGAAACAAAAACATTTTGCGTAAACTCTGAAAGATTTTGAGTGGCAGACATTGGTAAAAAAGATAACACCACACTTACTAACAATCCCACCTGTAAAAAGCTAAAGATAAAGGATTGCCACCAACTCCGTGTAGCATTCCTAGAAGACATAGTATTAAGCAAAGCAGATTGAGCCAGAAAAAAGAATAAAATGATAAAGACTATTAAAAAAGAAGTTAGTTTAAAAATAAACAAATCTTCCAAAGCAGTGCCCTGGATTAAGTTTTCCAAAAACGGTGCATAATCAATCACCGCCAAAGACATGTAAATGGAAAGAATAATGATAACAGCGCGGTCACGGCCAATAGAAAGTCCGTAAATCAAAGAAACAAGCAAACAAAACAAAATTATAAAAAGATCCCATGAAGGTTCAGACCAATTAATACCGGCAAAAAAATTCTGGACTGTACTGGTTACATTGCTAACTACCTGCTCGCTATTATCAACAGCAGGTCTTAATACTTCTTGACTAGCAAAATTATCCAAAGTAGTAGTTAAAATATTACTAAATAACATAAAAGCAGTTTTTAACAACTGCCTTTATTATAACAGATTATCAAAAATTTATTAAATCCTACAATCCTTCGCTGGCTAATTCTTCCAATAATTTTTTTTGTCTGGAATTTAAATGATTGGGAACTTCCACTTCCACTTTTACCAGCTGATCGCCCCGGCCGCGTCCTCTTAGCTTGGATACGCCCTTATCTCTTAACTTAAACTCCTGACCGGCCTTAGTACCAGCAGGAATTTTTAGATTCACTTCTCCATGCAATGTTTTAACTCTTATTTTATCTCCTAAAGCAGCTTGAGAAAAAGAAATGGTTTTAGCTGAATAAATATCATAACCTTCTCGCTTAAATTCCATAGAAGACCTAACTCTGATATTGATGTATAAATCACCGCTGACTGTTCCTTTTTCACCTGCTTCACCTTTTCCAGAAAGTTTAATAGTTTCATTATTATTAATACCAGCCGGTATTTTGATTTTAACCCTTTCCTTGCCGCCAAGAACACCTTTTCCATGACACTTACCGCATTTATGGCTGGCAACTTTGCCTTCGCCCTCACATGACGAGCAAACCGTATTAGAACGAAAAGCGCCGAAAAAAGTTTGTTGAGTGGTAACTACCTGACCACTGCCGCCACAGTTTTTACAAGTTTCAATTTTACTGCCTGGTTCAGCGCCATTGCCCTTACAGTTCTCACAGACAACTGTTTTATTAATGTCCAAAACTTTTTCCACGCCAAAAACTGCTTCTTCAAAATCAATGGTTAAATTAGCTTCAATGTCTGATCCTTTTCTATAACGAGTGCGACGAGAAGACGATCTCCTAGCTGTATTACTGAAAATGTCGCCAAAAATATCACCCAAATCTTCAAAATCAAAATTCATGCCGGAAGTTCTGAAACCGCCAGCTTGATTGGCAAAGTCCGACCAGTTCCAACCAGAGGCTGGTCCCTGCCCGCCGGCAGGCGCGGCGCCTTGGGCGGAAAATCCTGATCCATCAAACGTACTACCGAATTGATCATATTGCTTCCTCCTTTCAGTATTACCTAACACCTGATAAGCTTCATTGATCTCCTTGAATTTTGCTTCATCGCCGCTACCGTTTTTATCAGGATGATACTGGTGTGCCAAACGACGAAAAGCGCCTTTAATTTCATTTGGTGAAGCGCTTTTGTCAACTCCTAGAACTTTATAATAATCTTTAGACATGTTAATAATCTATGAAAATAAACTTCCCGCGAGCTTACGCTCGGAGAATTAAATAAGGTATATTAAAATCAGTAGTAATTCTGTGATATTTCATAGAATTAGGGGTTACGGTACTAGATACCGCAACGCTTGAACCGTCAATTGAACCGTCATTCGTCTTTTTTACTCTTATCTTCATCTTTAGAAACATCCTCTACTTCTGCCTCAATAGGTTCATCCTTACTTTTAGTTGATGATTGTTCTGTATCATCTGTGGTTTTAGTAGAGGAAGATTGTTGTTGATACATAGCTTGACCAACTTTTTGCACAGTCTGATTCATTTCTTCCAAAGCTTTTTTGATTTCTTCAGTATTTTCTGAATCCTTAACCTTTTTCAAAGCTTCCATCTTTTCAGTCACTTCCTTTTTAACATCTTGGGGAACTTTATCACCAGATTCCTTTAAGATTTTTTCGGTCTGGAAAATTACAGCTTCGGCATTATTTTTAACATCAATCAATTCACGTTTCTTTTTATCTTCATCAGCATGTACTTCAGCATCTTTTTTCATCTTTTCTACTTCTTCTTTAGAAAGACCAGAAGAAGCAGTGATGGTTATTGATTGCTCTTTGCTAGTTGCTTTATCCACTGCTTTAACATTCAAAATACCGTTAGCGTCAATATCAAAAGTTACTTCTATCTGCGGCACGCCTCTGGGAGCAGGCGGAATACCTGATAAAATAAAGCGGCCTAAAGTCTTATTATCTTCTGCCATTTCTCTTTCACCTTGCAAAATATGTATTTCTACCGAAGTTTGGCTATCTGCAGCAGTAGAAAATATCTGGCTTTTAGAAGCAGGTATAGTAGTATTTTTGGCAATTAATGGAGTTTTTACACCACCTAACGTTTCCAAACCTAAAGTTAAAGGAGTAATATCTAAAAGTAAAATATCCTTAACTTCGCCTTGCAACACACCAGCCTGCACTGCTGCTCCCATCGCCACCACCTCATCTGGATTAACGCTGATATTGGGCTTTTTGTTAAAGTATTTTTCAACTTTATCAAGAACCAAAGGCATTCTGGTCATACCACCAACCAAAATAACTTCATCAATTTCTTCTTTCTTAAAACCAGAATCATTAATGGCCTGATCTACGGCAGTAAAAGTTTTATCCACCAAATCACTTATTAATTCTTCTAATTTAGCGCGTTTTAATTTCATTACTAAATGTTTGGGACCGTTGGCATCAGTGGTGATAAAGGGCTGATTAATTTCTGTTTCCGTTGAGGAAGATAATTCTACTTTGGCTTTTTCTGCAGCTTCTTTAACTCGTTGCATCGCTAAAGGATCACCGCTTAAATCAATTCCTTGGTCCTTTTTAAACTCCTCAATAATCCAATTAATAATCCTCTGATCAAAATCATCACCGCCTAAATGAGTATCACCATTGGTTGATTTAACCTCCACGGTATCTTGGGAAATATCCAAAATGGAAATATCAAAAGTACCTCCGCCTAAATCATAAACAGCGATTTGCTGATTTTTTTTCTTATCAAAACCATAAGCCAAAGCAGCAGCTGTTGGTTCATTAATGATTCTCTTTACTTTAAAGCCGGCAATTTCTCCAGCATCTTTGGTGGCTTGTCTTTGCGAATCATTAAAATAAGCAGGTACCGTAATAATGACTTCTTCAATCTTTTCACCCAAACGTCCTTCGGCATCGCTTTTGAGTTTCTGTAAAATCATTGCGGAAATTTCCTGCGGAGTATGCTCTTTACCGCTCATAACTATCTTAACTCCTTCTCCTGCTTTAACGATTTTATAAGGCAGGGTTTTCATATCTTCAGTTACTTCTGGATCATCAGCGCGACGTCCAATTAAACGTTTAATGGAAAATAAAGTGCTTTCCGGATTAGTGACTGCTTGGCGCTTCGCCAGTTGCCCCACTAATCTTTCGCCTGTTTTGGAAATTGCCACGATAGAAGGAGTAGTTCTAGAACCCTCTTTATTTTCCAAAATTTTGGGCTGACCACCTTCTATAACAGCCATAGCGCTATTGGTGGTTCCTAAATCAATTCCTAAGATTTTAGACATATTTTTATCTCTAATTAATTATTAATTTTATAATTGTTTTAATCTTTCAATAAAATCTCCTTTTTTAGCCAGATAGTCATAAATAAACAAAACATCATTACTGTTAATCTGCTCTTCTTCACTGAATGATATTACTTCTTCACTATTAAGATCAGTTAAAATGGCATTGCCGACTAAACCGTGCGGTAAAGTCATCACTCTTACTAAAATACTGGAACGACAATTAGCACAAGTTAAGTAAGCCAAGAAACTGTTATTTTCCTCATCCAATATCTGAATACGACCAGTACTAAAATCCTGATTACATACCGGGCATTTTTGGATCAAACGCAAACTAAATTGTCCTTTTTGATTCATAAAATACATTTATCACCTCGTCCGCCCAAGGTTGACGAAGTATTTAATTAATCTATTTCATTCCCTGAAGTCCTAAACCCTGAGCTCTGAGCTTGTCGAAGAGCGAAGGGGGAATAAATTTGATTCTTAGTCCTGGACTCTAGATTTTAAACTAAAGTCCAGTTGCTAAAAAAATAATCTATTTCTTACTTTTCTTTTTCTTGATTTCCACCTTTACTGCTTTAGCTTTAACCCGTTCTTCTTTAGGAACAGTGATTTTGAGCATCCCGTCTTCATAAGCAGCTTTAGCTCCATCACTTTTGACGGCTTTAGGCAAAGCAACGCTACGATGAAAAGAACCGTATCTTACTTCTTTACGATAATAATTCTTTTCATCAACCTCACTCCTTTTTTCAGCTTTGCCTTCAATAGTTAAAACATCGTTTTCAATGGATATTTCGACATCCTCCGGTTTAATGTTAACTAAAGGAGTTTCCACAATTACATTATCCTTGTCTTCATAAATATCCACCGAAGGCACAAAACCGGAAACCTGACGCAAAGACGGCATACCTTCAAATAATTTATCACTTTCTTCAAAAGGATCCCATAAGGGTGCCCATTTAATTATTGGCATAATTATATCTCCTCTCTTTTAGATAAATCAGCTTCTTTCAGACTGACTATCCTGATTAAATTTATTATTAAAAATTTCTTTGGCGCTGACTATCACCTGTGCTGGCCTTAAAACCATCTCTTTCATCTTATAACCTGGTTTTATTTCTTTAATAATCTGACCCTCACCTACCACACTGGATTCTTGCAAACTAATTGCTTCATGTAAATGGGGGTCGAATTGTTGACCTACAGTGGGAATTTCTTTAATAGCAAATTTTTTTAAAAAATCAGTAAATTCCCTTTGAATATGAAGAATTCCTTGAGCCCACTCGCTTTTTTCCTGCTCTTTGGGAAGATGGTTTAACGCTAGTTTATAATGATCATAAATGGGTAAAATTTCCATCATCGTTTCTGCCTGCAGATATTCCCTTAAATCCTTGATATTTTTTTCTGTCTCTTTTTTAAAATTGTCATAATCAGCTCTGGCTCTTTGCCATCCTTGTAAATACTCCTGACATTTATGTTCCAGTTCTTCAATTTTACTTTTAACCTTATCACCTTTAATAATTTTTACTCCCTTGACAGTGGAGGCACTTTTTAAATGTTGATTAGCTGGATTATCAGCATTATTTTGTTGATTTGTCTGATCACTCATATTAAACTATATTTTGATTTACAAAATTAATTATACCTAAATTATTTTCATAGTCCATTCTCATAGGCCCCAAGATCCCCAAAATTCCCTTTTTCTTTTTTATCTGCCAAGGAGTTAAAATAACACTGCAATTATTGCCAAAAGGATTTTGGGAACCTATCTTAATCTCCACTTTCCTGATTTCTGTAAATATCTCTTCCATTACCTTGTCCAGATGGTCAATAACTAAACTTAAATTATAAACACAGTTTTGATCGCTGAACTCGGGTTGGGCAAATAAATTGGCAATGCCTGTATAATAAACATTATCCGCTGAAAAACCGACTACCACGGCATTATGAGACATTTCAGCGATCATTTGAGCTAACTTTTTTATTTGCGGCTCCATTGCTTGACTATTGATTTTTCCTAAATAACTCTTCAATAACTTTTTCTTTTGTTCTGCTAGTTCAAAAGAAGTTACTAAATCTTCCAGATATAAACAGTATCCTTTTTCAGTAGGCACACGCCCGGCTGAAGTATGTGGCTGAACAATATAACCTTCTTTTTCCAACCAGGCCATATTATTTCTGATAGTAGCAGAAGATACAGCAAAACTACTTTTTTGAGCTAATAATTTAGAGCCAACTGGTGCTGCAGAACAAAGATACTGCTTAATAATTTGGCTAAGTAAAGCTGTTTTTTTCAGCATTTTAATATTAAATAAGACTTATTTTTTGATTAGCACTCCCAAGGTTAGAGTGCTAATTCCAGTATAACACGCTAAAAAATAGTGTCAACCCAACTCCTCACAAGGAACTGGGCCTTCAAGCTAAACTTGATCTGATACAGGATGAATAATAAAAAGAGCTCATGAACCACTTTGGTCATGAGCCGATAAAGGTTTGGCTCCTTTTTGATAATTCATTCCAAACTCGAATCGCTATCTTGTCGCCAAGCACTCCCCTTAAATTGGCAATACCGAATCGAGAGAGTTGATCCACATTATTGATCCCTATCCTCCTCAAATTTCTACAAACTTCTGAAGAAGCTAAATCGCTAAGTAAAACCCTTCTAGAAACGCGACCTATTGGTATTTCTCTTTTTCTTGATTCTTTATTCCTTAATCCCTTTGGTCTGCCAGCTCCTTTTCTAGGTCCACCTCTTTGCGGTTTTTTCTTAACAATCGGAGAAGTTTCTTCTGGCCACACTTCCCTCATTTCAAATGTTGCTCTTCCTTCAAACCACTCCTCTTCCTTTCTTTCTCTCTTAGCATTTTGTCTACGAAGAAACAGTTCCTCTCCTAACCTTCTTATTATTTGTTCTCTTTTCCACCCTGCCATATCAGTTCTCCTTCCCTCCTGTGACCAAACAACTAAAGTCTTCTGTTGAATTTTAAATATCTGACCATTACCTCCAACAGATCTAGAAAAGGAAGAAGAATGATTTCCAACAACTGTGAAAAAAGAAGAACAATTTTTGTAGGTAAAAACACTCCCCTCACCAAAGACAGCAACTCTTTCCACACCCTTAAAAAAAGAACAATTACATCTTACTGATCTTTTACAGGCACCAATCAGAATTCTCCTTAAACAGGCGTTGCAGGAAAAAAATCTATTCCGCAGTTCACAGTATTCTGCTAAAGGCAAAGCTTCCTGCAATTTTGCAAACAGCCGCTTCAAAATTGAGCAATACCTGTTTTCAGAACAGCCAACACATTTTCCGCTTACAAAATATTCAGCTGCCTGCTGTAAAGATGTGCTTTGCGATGGACAACAAGAATTTCCAGGTTGGCTATTATCTTGTCCTTGTAGGATAAGACTTGTAGCCACTGATCGCCAAAGCACTGGGAGATCACAGATGACTACTGCCATAGCCGACTCCTATTTTTCGTTGTTTTAGTGCAATTATGCCTCTATCTTACCAAAAATAAATCAACTGTCAATTACTAATATTCATATTGTAAAGCTTCAATAGGATCCATCTTAGCAGCTCTTCTGGCTGGTAATAAACCAAAAATTAAACCAATAACCACTGAAGCTCCTACTGCTATCACTAAAGAAAGAGGATTAATCACAAAAGCCCAGTCAAAGCCCTGGCTTTTTGCGCCCAGGGAAGTTAAAAATGAAATTAATAAGCCAAAAATTATTCCTATTACCCCTCCTATAAAAGTGAGGGCTACTGCTTCCCATAAAAATTGTGAAAGAATTTTACTTTGGCTGGCACCAAGAGCTTTGCGCAAACCAATTTCACTAGTTCTTTCTGTTACAGAAACAAACATAATATTCATAATGCCCACTCCCCCCACAATTAAAGAAACCGCTACTATAGCCATTAATAACAGAGTGATACCGCCCATAATACTGCCCCAAATCTCCATAGCTTCGGCCATAGTGATCACAGCAAAATCATCTTTATTAGGATCAGTTATATTATGCCTGTCGCGCATCATTAAGGTTAAATCTTCAGCTGTAGCTTCGGCTAAATCCATATCCTTAAGCTTAGCTAGAATAAACATGACATGATCAACGCCCATCACTAACTTTTGCAATGGCTTAAGAGGTATATAAATAAAATCATCCATATTCATATACATAATCTCTCCCCGTTCTTTTATTACTCCAATGACTTTAAAATTGTTTTTACCAATTTTAATAAATTTACCTACTACTTCTTGATCGCCAAAAAATTTCTCTTTGACTCCGCTACCAATAACCGCGACTTTAGCTAAACTTTTGTCTTCATCATTAGTAAAAAATCTGCCTTCTCCCACTTCAGAAGAATCCATATCTATAAAGGAAGCAGAAACTCCCCACAGCTGCATCATCTTTGATTCATCAGCATAAGTAACCATGGATTGACCGATAATTGCTGAATAAGCATCAGAAATATTAGGATGATCTTTAACTGCTTGAGCGTCTGACTCTTTTAAAGTGGTAATACTTACACCCATCATAAAATTAGTAGCATTTTCCATAGAAGCCTGAGAAGTGTTTGGCATTTTTACTTCTACCTCAATAGTATCCGAACCCCAACTTTCAATTTGAGTTAAAACTAAACCTTTCATGGCCTCACCTGCAGAGAAAACCAAAATCACTGAAGTGATGCCTATCACAATTCCTAAGATAGTCAAAAAACTCCTTAGTTTATGAGTGGTTAAAGCCTTATAAGCGATTTTTATGGAACTTAGAAGTTGCATATTATTCGTATCTTAAAGCAGAAATGGGATCTAATTTTGCTGCGGTTTTAGCTGGAAAATAACCGAAAATTAAGCCAATGGCTGTAGCCACTGTCACCGCCACAATAACCGAGTAAGGGGTAACGATAAAGCTCCAGCTATAACCTAAATAATTGGCTACCAGCGCCACTGAACCTGAAACTAAAGCACCCACTATAATACCAATGATACCGCCAAACATAGTGATGATAATGCCTTCAATTAAAAATTGACTTAATAAATTTTTCTTATTGGCACCGACTGCTTTACGTAAACCAATTTCTCTGGTTCTTTCCGAAACCGTGACATACATAATATTCATAATACCAATACCACCAACTATTAAAGAAATAGCGGCAATAGCAGCTAAAAAATATTTTAGAGCGTTAGTAACGGTTGTGAGAATCTCTAAAGCTTCGGCCTGATTTCTTACATCAAAGTCATCTTCATTAGGATTTCTGATATTATGCCTTTCTCTTAAAATTTGTTCAATACCGGCAATAGCCAACTCAACGTTTTTATTATTATCAACTTTTGCTCTGATTAAATTAACATAATTTATGCCTAGAAGTAATTTTTGAGCAGACCGTAGTGGAATGAAAACTTGATCATCAGGACTTTCAAAAGCTACGCTGCCTCTTTCCTTCATTATGCCGATTACCTCAAAAGTTTCCCGGCGAATTTTTATTTTCTGCCCCAAAGGATCAATCTCGTCAAAAAGGTCTTTAGCAATTTGTGATCCCAAAACCGCCACTCTGGAAATGCTTTTTTCATCCTGTTGACTAAAAAAATGACCTGAAGCCACTTCTGTATCCTCTACCTCAATATAACTTGCCGTAGTTCCCACAAAAGTAGCATCTGTTTTTTGATTCTGCCAGGAAATTGTTTCAATACCCCTGGCAAAGGAAGAGGTAGCAACAATTTCAGGAATATCTTGAGCCACAGCCAAACCATCTTCATACTTTAAGGTGGTAACTGTGATACCAAAAGCAGCAGCCGGCGGACCTTCTTCTGAAGTATTACCCGGCATAATGCCAATTAGATTTGAGCCAACTTTTTCCACCTGATCAAGAATTAAACTTTGTGCCCCTGCCCCTACTGACATAATAATAATAACTGCTGCAATACCAATAATAATCCCTAACATAGTTAGGGCACCCCTGGTTTTATTTGTTTTGAGTCCGATTAAAGATAAACTGACAATACCTTTAAAATTCATAAAAACCTTAAAAAGCTATTTATTAAGATAACCGTCTTTAGCGGTTCTTCTGTTAGTTACCTTGAAATCTTCAATAATCCTGCCATCTTTTAATTTAATAATTCTTTCAGCATGATCTGCTGTATCCTGCTCATGAGTAACTAAAACGATAGTTTTACCTTTTTTATTCAAACTTTCTAAAATTTCCATTACCTGTGTCCCTGATTTAGAATCTAAATTACCAGTTGGTTCATCAGCAAAAATAATTTCGGGATCATTAACCAAAGCTCTGGCAATAACTACCCGCTGTTTTTCACCGCCAGAAAGCTGATTAGAAAAATGTTCTAAACGATGTTCTAAACCAACTGCTTTAAGAGCTTCTTTAGCTTTAGCCTCTCCCCCTAAGGCCCCGCTATAAACTAAAGGTAACTTAACATTTTCTAAAACTGTTGTCTTGGATAACAGAAAATAAGATTGAAAAACAAAACCCACTTCCTTATTTCTAATCTCCGCCAATTTTACATCATCAAATTTTGAAGTATCTTGACCTTTAAAAAAATACTGACCCAAAGTCGGCTGGTCTAAAAATCCTAAAATATGCATTAAAGTTGACTTGCCAGAACCAGAAGGACCCATAATGGCCAGGAATTCGCCTAGTTGCACCTTTAAATCTATATCAAATAAAACTTTAGTTACCACTTCATCAGTAACAAACTCTTTTTTCAAATCACAAACTTTAATTAATTCCTTATTTTCCATTTTTAATATAAGTAATTACCTCTTCCTCTTCATTAAGACCCGAGATTACTTCTACTAAACCGCCGTCCCCTCTTAGTCCTGTTATAACCTCTTTTTCCTGAATTTGATCATTAATAAGAACTCTAACATAACTATGACCATTTGGTTCAATTACCGCTCTTAAGGGAATGTATAAAATGTCTTCTTTGCTAGCCGTGGAAACTGTGACATTAGCGGTCATGCCTGATTTAACCTTTTCATCTTTCTGATCAAAGGTCACTTTGATTTTATAATAAACAACATCATTGATGACAGTTTCGGCAGGATCAATAAAGGTGATATGACCTGTAAAAATCTGGTCTTCGCCAAAAGCGTCCAAAGTAATTTTAGCTTCATCGCCTATGTTAATTTTGGAAATATCCGATTCCGGGACATCCACTTTAATCTCTAAATTACTTTCACCAATCAAAGAAACAACCGGCTCGGCTGAACTTACAAACTCACCGATTTCATAATTAGTATTGGTAATTAAACCACTAATTGGAGAATGTAAATTATAATCAGTCAGATCTGACAAAGCTGAACGCAAACTCGCCTCAGCGTTATCTAACTTTGCTTGATAAAAAGCTATTTCAAAACTTCTGGGATCTGCCTTTTTTAAAGCCAGTTGAGACTCGGCTAAAGCCAAGTCTTTTTCTGCCTTATCCACCTTGGCCTGGGATTCATCAATGGCTATATCATAACTTAAAGTATCAGATTCTAAAGATGACTTATCTGACTGTACTGCGGAAATCTTAGTTACTACACTGGCTTGTTCAGTTCCTATAGTAGATTTTAAAGTATCAATAACAGTTTGTGTTAAATCACCTGTAGGGATGGTCTTAATCAACATGTCATAAACATCATCTAATAATTCCTCTGTCTCGCTTAAAACCTCTAATGTTTGACTAGCCAAATTTATTAATTCGTTTTCACTATTATCAACAGAATAATAACTAAAATTATTTTTTAAAGTGGTGTGTGATGATAAAACTTCCGGATAAAAAGAATCCGCTTTATAATAAGTACCGCGATTAATATTACCTAAACTATCTTTATAAGAAGAAGTCAGTATTTCATCAACCTCATGCAAAGCTTCTTTGGCAGTAAAAATAGCATCGGTAATTATATCTAAAAGATCATTTTTTAAATGGATTATTCCTTGATCCCGGTTGGTTATGGCATTAGTTAAAGCCACCTGAGCGGATACTAAAGCTACTTGAGCACTTTCTACTGATTTCTCTGCTACTTCAATATCTTCACTGCTGGCACCAGCTTTGATTTTATCTAAATCTGCTTGAGCAGCCGCCACATTGGCTCTGGCTGAAGCCACGGCACTTTCGGCATGGCCTGCCTCTAATTGAGCTAATAATTGACCTACCTCAACTTCATCACCTGCTTTAATATGCAACTCTTCTAATCTGCCGGTAAGGGGAAAATTTAAATTAGTTTCTGACGCTGATTCAACTTTACCGGTAGCTGAAACGGTTTGTACAACACTGCCTCTTAAAACTTTAGCGGTCACCATTTCTTCCTTAACCGGCTTTTTAACATTATAAATAATGGCCAGGATAATTAATAGTACTATCACTAAAAGAATCCAAAACCATTTCTTTTTTATCAATTTCTTCATAAATCTTATAAATTAAATTTATTTAACAATGTTACTTTATATTATTATAGTTTATCATTTTTCGTAAAAAAAATCAAGCCCTTTTTACAGGCAAAAAGTGATGAAAAAATATTACTTAATTTATAAAAAATTTAAAAGAGTATAAATAATTCCTCCAATAAAAATCAGTCCTATAAAAATAATAATCGGCCAATGTAAAGGAATCTTGTATTCTGGAACTCTTTCTGTTCTTTTTAAGGATTTTAATTTTAAAAAAATAGCTAAGATCAATAATCCTTCTATGCCGCCTCCTAAAGCCCCAGCCCACCCTAAAACCTTTACAAAGCTATTTAATCCTAAAAGAAAAAGTGTTAGAGGTATTAAGCAGGTTAAAAACCAAGCCAATGAATGTTTTAATTTTATGTCATAGATGTAAGTTTCCTTTAAAGCCAACCCTAAAGTTAAAAAGCTGGTACCAATACAGAAAAAAGCAAAAAGATTAGCAAAAATTATCATAGCCGGACCCAAAGCTTTACCTAATCCTATAGTAGCAACTTCAGTGGTATTAAAACCATTAATACCTATTACTATAATGGTAAAGATCAAATATACTAAAAATGGTATAGCAATACCCATAATAATAGATCTTTTAATCAAATGCTCTTTATTAATCAAAACTCTTCTTAATTGAGGTAAAGCCGAAGAACCGCCTAAAGCGAAAAAAATCACTCCATAAGGAATAAATAAATTATGCCAATTAAAGCCAGTTAAGTTACTAAAATTTAAGGATTTAAAAGTAGTCAAAATAATAACGATAATAATGATTAAAATAAATAAAGTCATTAAGAATTCAAATTTTTTAATAATAGTCAGTCCTAAATAAATCAATAACGCTGCTACAGCGAAAAATAATAAACTAAAAATAAACTGATTACCGTTAAACAAAGCAGCCAAAACCTGTCCTCCGCCAATAATATAAGAAAGTAGAGCACCATAAAAACTGAATATTATAGTAAAAAACATGATATACTTGCCCTTTATCCCTAAATATTTTTCAGCGTAACCCGTTAATTGATGATTATCTTTGGTACTTAAAACTATTTCACTTACTAAAAGCTTGATTATCACCATCGCAATAGCAATAATTATCATCACCAATAAACCCGTCCAAAAACCAGCTTTAACTACTACATAAGGTATGCCAAAAATTCCGGCGCCAATAATAGTACCCACTAAAATAGAAGTTGCCTCCAGTGATGAAATAAAATTTGAAGATTTATTTTCCATTTTTTAATGATTTAATCAATCTTCCTGTAGATTTTAAAATTGATTATTTGGTACTTTCTAAAATTGAAGGATTAAAAGAATGTTTGGCTTCATTCCAGATTTCAGGATAACCTTTTTCCTTTAACCAATACCACCATTCAACCCCCCAAAAATAAAGAGGTGAAAGACCTGTTCTTTTAACATAATAAAAATTCTTACGGAAACGTTTTAAATCCATGGATTTATATTGATCTTTGAGGGAGGTAGAGATTATCGGTTCTGCTGTCCAGGGTTCCATTTGCATTTCACTGACCATAACATCTTTAACCGGAGAAAATAATTTAACCATCTTGGTTTTTATATAATAATAAGCAGGCGGCCAGGGATAATAAAAATAACCCCATAATTTATTCCAAGTAACCCGGTAAACACTAATACCAATATAATCACTTAAAAAGGCGGCTTTAAACCAGTTAGATAATTCCCCGCTCTCGGTTATGATGATCGGCCTGTTATCCAATTGACGAACTAATTCTAATTCTTGCTGGTAAAATTTTTGATTAAGCTTAGGACATAAGCCAAAAGATTCTAAAAATGGCTCATTTTCTACCTGCCAAGCAGAAATTACCTTATCATTTTTATAACGTTCAACAATTTTTCCCAATAACTGCAAAAGGTGAGTTTGACGTTGTTCTTGAGTTAAATTATTAACCCATTCAGGCCAATGGCACTCTGGCCAACGAGGCACTCTGTTACCTATAACCAGAACAACTTCTGCTCCTCTTGTTCTGGCTTGATTAAGCTGCCAATCCAGATCATTAAAATTATACTGACCTTCTTTTTTCTCCAACAAATCCCAATAAGCAACTAGTCTTATTCTTTTGATTTTTAAATCATCTAAAATAGCAAGATAAGCTTTACGCCAATCCAGATTTAATTCGCGGGCATATTTTTGACTGAAAGTTACACCATAATCAATCTGTTTGCCAGTACTATAATCAGTTAAGTATAAACCAAGAATGATCATAACTAACAAGAGGATGGGCAACAGGTAAAAGTTTTTCCAAATTACTTTAATCATCAATAAAAATTAAACTAAGATTAAAATTATTCCTAAAAATAAAATAAGGCTGTAAAATACTTTTTTGCCAATAACTTTTGCTGAAATATCTTCCTTAAATAACTGTGGAAACCTTCTGGTCAGCATAATTGCCAGTAACAGTAAGAAAAAATATTGCACACCTTGTAAAGAAGTTACTAAAGTGGGACTGCCTAACTTAATAGCATACTGATATAAAAGAATAGCCACTGCTCCGCAAGCTTGGCCAAAAATCAAAACAGACCATTGTGTTTTAACTGCCACTTTTTCTGGCTCTTTTTTTCTACCAGAAAAAATCTTTGGCCAATTACCGCTCAAAGAAACATAAACTAAAGCTACAACAAGAATAAACCATCTAATCCAAACAAAAGCATTTAAAAAAGATGTTTGGGAATAAATAATCTTGCTAAAAATATGATGTGCTCCAAACATTAAAGAAGAAATGGCAATATAAATAATGGCTGTAAGATTTAAACGACTTTTTTTAACCCCAGCCTGTGATAATAAATAGCTACCCATAATAACAATGGCTGCTCCTATCATTTTTAGGGATGAAAGATATTCAACCACCAAAATAATGGATAAACTATAAGTAAAAATAGGAACCAAACTATTAATAATAGGATTAACACGGGAAATTTCATTTTTAACTACTGCTAGATACATAAAATATATGGCAAAATAAAAACCGGCCCCGGCTAAAATTATCAAAAATAATTGCTCTTTAGGATAATGAAAATTCGGCTCCCATATTAATAAAAAAATGGAAGCGATTGCTCCTAAAAAACCGACCAAAAAAGCATAACTAACTGGCACTAATCTTGATTTAGTCAATAAAAACTTATCGGTAATAGCAGTAACAGCAATTAGGAAAAAAGAACTAATGGCAACAATAAACCACATACATAAAAGTTAACTGCTACGCCCTAAAAGGCATAGCTTATAAAAAATTAGTGATATGTCTTTAGGGAGATCCCTCCCCTTCGACTATACTCAGGGTCGGGATAACGGTTTATAAATCTTTTATTTTTAGGTAACTATGACCTAACCTGCTTCCCCAAAGCTTTAGCGAGGTGAGAGGTCATAGTATAAACCGTTAATTAAGGGAACCTTTAAACAATTTAATAATAAATACTTTTAAAAACTCTTAAATTTATCTAAATTTTTTAAGATGATTTTTTCAATATTATAAACACCGTCTTGTGGAGCTTCTAAAAATCCTTGAGCTGCTGCCTCGGCCAAACGTCCATTATTTATCCAATCAAAAAGCCATTGAGAAACGTATCTAAGATCATTCTGGAGTATACCTGCACCTAGACTAATTAAAAATTTCTGATTAAAATCTTCTTGTGAACCTATAGGAGGCGCCATAATTATAGGTAAACCCAAAGCACAGTAAAAACTTAATTCTGAAGGTTTGGTCCATAAAATATCTGTTTTTCTGATCCATTCATTAAACTTCTCCAAATATTCCTCTTTATTAGGAGTATAAAGAATTCTCACTTCTTTATGTAATTGTTTCTGTAAACCTATCTTAATAATAGATTGACGGAAATAATGACTGACTTGACGGTTAACACCGGCAATTAAATTAACTCTAATTTTTCTGTTTTCTATTTGTTTAATAAGTCCTTTAACAATTTGGATGCCCAATTCTCTTTGCGCGCCAGCCCCGCCTACGGCAAAAGTCAAAGTCAGCGGATGATCTGCTTTTTTAGGAAAATTCTTTATCTTTAAACTAGCGTGTAAAGTATCTTTATATTTATTAATATAATTTCTTTGAGGATCTAAATTTATTAAGCGATGTCTTAAATCAAATTTAGCTATACCTAAACTGCGACTTCCTAAATTCTTCAAGGGTAAAGGAAAACCAGTTAAAAAAATTCTTGATTCTAAAACACCGTAAAGTTTTAATCTTTCCACCACCCTGTCACAGGGGGCAAAATATTTTATTCTGCTTTGTTTAGGTTCTGCTGCTACCCAACTGCGGCTAATATCAGCATCACAAATTACACAATAAATTTCATTAGGGTAATTATTGACTTCCGCCATAATGGCGGTAGCAAAAAACGGTGTAACTAAAGGTAAGGGTTTTTTAGCTAACTTTTTTATTAAATGCCTGCCCCAATGCTTATCTTTGATAAGACGCGTAGCTGCCAAAACCTGAAAATTTGGCTTGGACAAATCTCTTTTAGGATAAAATTTAGGAATTCTCTGGAATCTATCATAAAGTTTAAAAATCGCATCACCAATAAGAGGAAAACTTTTAAATCGGGAAATTGTTTCATAGAACTTTCGCTGTTCCTGCCAGATTTTACGGTCAGTTGCAGGAATGCCAGTATAGGTATTAGCATTGATAATCCCTTGATAAGCCAGATGTTTTAAAGGATAAGCAGCTCGCTGATGACCATAGCCCATATCCACTGTAACTACCCAAAATTTTAATTTCTTTTTATACTTTCTACGAGGCATATATTTATAAAATAAAAAAACCTTTATTCCTCTTTTTAATTATACCATTTTTAGCTAAATAAAAAAAACAATTCTCGCTCTTTTAAAAAACTTGAATTGTTTTAGTAAAAACTAACCAAACATCAACCAACCTGGCTTAAAAATCAGAAGAATACCCAAAATAAGAATAACTAAACCGCCAATAAGATGGGAAAAGCGACTGTACTTATCACTTAAACCCACTGCCCTTAAAGTAATCATGGCAATTATAAAAACAATCATATCATCCAGAATGAAAAAGAAGATGTATAACAGCAGATAAAGATAATACTGCCATTTAAACATCACTGTTAAGGATAAAACCTGAGTATAAATAGCCGGCAAACCCAAAGAACAAAATGCTTCCACCAAATTAACTGCCAAAGCTAAAATAACTACTCCCAATAAAGCAATAATCAGAGAACGTTTTTGAGTAATTTCTCTTAATCTAGCGAAAATTTTTTGGCGAGATTCACTTCTGGTTACTTTACACCCCGGACGGCTAAGACGATATTCTCTTAAATTGTAAGCTCCCACAGCCAGAGCTCCTAAACCGATAATAAGTCTGATTATGCCGATGAAACCTAAAAATAAAAATAAATTTAACCAAGCAGCCATAAACAAAAAGTAGACTAAGCCAGAGATAATTATAAAAGTACCACCCAAAGTCCACATTCTTCTTCTATTCTGCATCGGCAAAAGCAAACTGATTAAATAAGCTAAAGCCCACATCGCACAAGGATTAAAACCGTCCATTAAACCTATAACCATTGTTAGAACAGGTAAGGACACAGTTTTAGTATTCAAGCTGCCAAACAACGGCAAATGTATTTCTTCGGGTATTTCTGATGATGGAGCTTTTGTATCTTCTAGCGGCGACGGTTGAGATGAAGAATTTATATAATCGCCTAATCTATCTGAACAAAAAGAAGACAAACATAAATCTATTTGCCGTTTTATTTCTTGACCTGTTGTTTGATCATTTAAATAACCAGTAATAATTTTATCACCAACCACAGTGACCGGCACACCAACTATGCGGTAATCATAAAGATCTTCCAAAGCTTTAAATAACTTAAGATTCTCCCGTCTTTCATTTACCTCATATTCATTGATTACCAGCTGATCTTTATATTCTTCTTGTAATATTTTAAGATAAGCTCTTTCCTCTTTACAATGCGGACAGTTTTCACTATGAAATAAATATAAATTAACCTGATCCTGAGCTGAAACTTTAGTACTAAAAAATAAAAAACCAAATAAAAAAATGATTATTAAAAAAAGAGTGGTAGTAAATTTATTCATCTTTATTCTTAAATAATTTTTACAAAGTGTCTTTTGCCTTTTTGAACAACCCTGCCTTTTTTGACTATTTCTTCTGCTGATTGAATAACTTGTCCATCAACTTTAACACCTTTTTCCTTTATTAAACGGCGAGCCTCGCTTTTGCTTTTTACTAATTTTGCCGAAAGCAAGACATCAACAATATTTTTACCAGCAAATTTAATTTTTGGCAAGTCCTTGGGCAGGCTCTTTTTTTGAAAGACCGAAACAAAATGGTCCCTGCCTTTTCTCGCACCTATCTCTTTCCAGTAAAGCTTGGTAATTTCATAAGCCAGTTCTGTTTTAATGTCCTTGGGATTAACTTTTCCAGCAGCTAACTGTTTCTGGTATTCTTTGATTTTTCCCATAGAAACTCTGGTGCAATGTTCAAAATAACTTATAATCTGATTATCCCCTATACTCATTATTTTACCGAACATCTCCTGTGGTTCATCCATTAAGTTAATGGTGTTAGCCCAGCTTGAACTCATCTTACGGCCATCTGTGCCTAAAATAAGATTAGTCATCAGAATATCCTGGGGTCTTTGCTGGTAAAATGTCTGCATAGTCCGGCCAGCCAAAAGATTAAAACGTTGATCAGTACCGCCAATTTCCACATCTGCTTTTACTGCCACACTGTCATAACCCTGCATCAAAGGATAAAGCAGTTCTCTTAAAGAAATGCGTTTTCCTGCAATAAAACGTCTTTTAATATTTTCACGGGCCATAAATTCAGCCAGAGAAAACTGATCGGCCTGTAAGCCAATTTCAGTATAATTTAATTTTTTAAGCCAGTGGGAATTATAATGTATTTCCACTTTATCTATATCTAAAAGTACCCCTGCTTGAGCTACGTAAGTCTTCATGTTTTTATGCACTGTTGCTTCGGTAAGCATTGGCCTTTCACTTTCTTTATCTGAAGTATCACCAATAATGCCAGTAAAATCTCCCACAATCAACACCAGCTTATGTCTCAGTAATTGAAAATCTTTAAGTTTTAACAAAGTAACTGCTCTACCTAAATGAAGATTAGGACTTGTTGGATCAATCCCCAGTTTAATACGCAGTCTTCTACCGGAAAGCAGTTTATTTTTTAAATTATTAATATCAATGACTTCATCAACCCCGCGAAGCAGTAATTCTTCAACTTTTTTTTGATCAATTTTGATTGACATAAATTTTACTTAACTATAAGAAAGTATAACAAAAATACAGTTTTTTTCAATATTAATAATTAATTTAGGAAAATTGACAAAATTATAAGTATATTCTAATATATAACTTTAATGTCCTATAACAAAACACAAATAGAGGATAAAACCATGACCAGGAAAAGTTGGAAAAAAGATTGTCAGGTGATTCTCATAGCCACCTTGGTAACAATCTTATTTTGGATTTACTGGGATTCTGTCAACGGAGAAATACCACAATTCTCATCCATCAAGCTAATCACAAACAGCTGGGAGGTTCTTAGTTTAATTACTCTGCCATTCGGCATTTCTGGCTGGTGGAGTGTATTATTCGTACCGCTTTGGTTATTTGTTGCTGCTCTTCTAATCAGATTTAAAGAAGCGCAAAAAATGATAATAAAGATGATCGCTTCTTTGATCCTGGGATCTCTAGCTGGATTTACCATGAGTCAATTCGGACTCTGGATTTTAGCAACCTTTGCGCTGATTATAACGCTGGTGATCGGAGGGTTTATTGTCGCAGGCCCTGGACTAAAAAAAGGACTGCCACTAATATTGAGTATGCTCCTGGGAATGGGATCAAGTACTATCTTCACCCTTCTACCAGTCAACTGCTCAATCACCGCTCCTTTCTTTATAATGATCATCGGAGCGGTAATCCTCTTCTTAAGAAACCGGGAAACTGAAATTGACTAAACAACAAATTAAACCAACAGACAAAATAATGCCGAGAAGTATATACTCCTCGGCTTTTTTATAGTAAAACTTATAATTATTTAAACTTGACAAAATAATATACATATGCTATAATACTACATCATGAACCTTAAAACTATTGGTAAATTTCAACCTTACCCTAAGGAGGAAGGAAAATGTTTCGTTTTACTACTGTAATCGCCATTATACTGCTACTTGTTTCTCTGGTAGCAGCAGAAGATCGCTATCAAGAAGATCCTCTTGATGACACTCCTTTTAACAGGAGTAGATGCAACTATGATGCCTATGTCTACGGAGATGGGGTTGACGGAGTTTATGACAACTATGAACTGACATGGGGATATTCTCCGGACAGTTCAATCTGGATTCAAACTTCTGATAAGCCAGATGAAAACAATGTCATTGTCCGTTACGTGTTCAAGAGATATGAACTGTATGAAGCCGCTGAAAACTACAAAATTCGGCGTCATGGAGGAGATAGTATCCCTGAAGATCAACCTTTCTTTATCTCAATCCATCTCGGCGGATTTCAAATCCATCCCTTACGTCAATGGGAGACAGAAAAAGGTATCGTTATTGAGGAGAGGTACATTTCCCCATTTTTCGGCGTTAGGGGGGAAAATGTTTACACCAGAATCTACAGGATCGGCGACTTTGAACTAAAGTTTCGCTGGTTTGACCCGACTCTCAAAGAACCCCACCAAAACGTTCTGCCAAGTGAACCAGGATATGTTGACTTCTGGCAGGACGAGTTAGAGGTTGGTGATTCGGTATATGTTTTCAATGCCGACGGTCTTTACCCCAGGGATCAAAACGGATACCTTCTGCCGCATGTTTTTAAAGATGCCTACAGAGGTATTATAGTAGAGAAGTGGCTTATCAACGGCATAGCTTACGAAAAGGGAGAACAAATTGAACTTCCTTTACATCGCTACAAGATGAGATTCTCTACCTGGGAAGGAGAAAAAAACACCACCCTTTGTTGGGAAGTGGTACCCCAACAAAAGGTAGCATTCTTCCACTCCTGATCTCGGGTTAATCAAAACGACGAATATCACAGAGGCCCCGCATTAATTTGTAGGGCCTTTTCTTTTTATAAAAAATAAATAAACTAATTTGATTCTTCAAAAGGGTAAGCCACAACCACTAACCGTTCTTTAGTACTGTAAACCGGATTACAGGTAAATAAAGTAAGTTTTTGCTCGCCTGTATCAGCCAGAATACTTACTTCATCTGGGCCAACAATGTTTAAATTATCCACCTGATATTTATATTCCTCTTCTTGCCAATATAAAAATATAATATCACCTGGCTTTACTTTATTTAAATTATAAAAGGTATTTGCCCCAGATGTATATAAAAAACGATGTCCGCTAAAAACAATATTTTTATACCCCTCTGGATTATCAGGTGTTCCTGAATTAGGAATATGCCAAGCGCCTTTTCTTAAAGCTCTATTACCATCTTCATCAAAGACGATCTTCATATCAACGCCAATACTGGGAATCGCCAAACGATACACCGAGTTTGAAGCAGTATCAACTGATTGTACCTTATCACTATATGTTTGCTTTATAACATCTACAATAGCTGTATCATACTCTATCATGCCCATTTGAGAAAACAAAAAATGTTTCATTTGCGGATACCAAAAAAATATGATAAAAAAAATACTCGCTCCTATGAGTATATAAGCAAATAATTGCAGCACTTTTTTATATTTTAATAGCTGCTTTTTCATCTGTTTTTTTATTTACCAAAAGCAAAAGTAGATCAAAGATTAAGATGTCTTTGAAACTGACTGATCTAGTCTTTCTTATCTTAAATACCTATAAAAATTGAAAGGAAATTAACTGCTAACTTAGAAATATATGAGAAGAAGGAAAAATCAACACCTGTAGCAGGTAAAGTTTTAAAGCCAAGAACTTCTGGTTCTTCATCTCCTATTTTTACTCCCAAAACCTCAGGTTCTATTACCTCTGGCTCTTCCACAGTTGGATTACTAATATCTGGAAAAAATGGTATACCGCCTCCGCCACTAGGTCCACCATTATTAACTTCATTTATGGTAATGGTAGCTGTAGCCACATTAGAGTAATCTTCCCCATCAAAAGCTTTGTAAGTGAAATTATCTACACCAACATAGTCAGTTTCTGGAGTATAACTAAATGAACCATCTGAATTTAGACTCAAACTACCATGCGTGACATCGCCCACTAAAACTGCGATTAGAGCAGTTGGATAATCATCTGGATCATCATCATTGTCTAAAACGCCATTAACATTTAAAGTTTCATTTTCATTAGTGGTATATTCATCATCATAAGCTATAGGAGGCTCATTAATTACTCCTGGTCCTTCATAATAATTTCCAAAATTAACCTCTTCACTATTATCTGCAATTAACACCTGTTGGCAAAGAGGGGTAATATTAATCCAATCTTCTTTTAACTCTTCACAAACTTGATAATATCCATAATCTAAATTTTCAAAACAATAACCTTCACTGGTAGTGGTTAAAGTAGTAACTTCTTCTCCTAACTCCAGACAATGGATAGCTCTGACTCCATCTACATCATAACCATCAACAAGACCATCAAAATCACTAAGATTAGTTTGATCAACCAGTTTAACATATTGAGCCCAAGCTAAAGAGCCAAGATCAAAAGTTGCATCAAGGCAACCAATACCCAGATCTTCCCAATTTACTCCATCTTGAGAAGCATAAAGCTGTACCTGTTCTGGATAATCATTACAACTTGGATTTCCATAAGTAGTTTCTCTTACTTCAATATCATCACCAATTCCATTTTCAATAAGGTTTTCAAAGGAAAGTATAAGTTCTCCATTTAATCCTAAAGAAACAAAATTAATTGTCTCATCATCTTCTGCTACGCCCAAAGCTTGATTAGGATCACTATATTCGGGTGCTACTGAATTATCATCACTTGCTAAACCCTGATTAAAGGAAACCACTTCATCAGCCCATTCATTACCTTGTTCACATTGTGCTTTGGGCCAAAGACTAATCTGCCAGTCAGCAAGATTATAATCATCACCGTCAAATACCCCATTTTGATTAAGATCATGGTATTTAACACCGCAAATATCGGGAATTTCTGGTTCGCAGATCACGGAAGTCTCTTCAATAACATATTCTCCCCAAGCAGTTTGTTCTGACCAAAATCTAGCTTGATTAACAAGAGTTGAATCACAAGGAGTTTGACCAGAAACCTGCATAGTCAAATCTAGCTCTGCTGTATCTCCCGGTATCATAGTGCCAAAGTTCCACTCTAAATATTCAGTGGTAGTAGTACTAGGTTGAATACCGGCACTAAGATATTGGGTGTTTTGATCAAAAAGATCTTGTAAAACCACCCCTTCACCAGTACAATCAGCACCGCCAATATTTTCCAAACTTAAGTGGTAAACAACTTGTTCTCCGGGATAAACAGGATCATAACCAATATCTGATTTAGTTAGTGCTAACTCACAAAACTCTGATATCTCTATTTGACAAATACTAGAACATCCATCTCCATCCTGGATATTACCATCATCACATTCCTCTCCTACAAGTTCATCAATTATGCCATTACCACATATAGGCAGATAATTACCAAAATGGATATCTTCTATATTAGTGTTGCCCGTAATATTAAGAGTGTATTCATAAGCTGCAGGATAAGTTTGGATCCAATCACCGCTTAAAGTTTCAGTCACGACATAATCTCCGTCTTCCAAGCCAGGAAAAGTATAACAACCATCATTGTCAGTTAATTGAGTGTCTATAATTGCTCCAGTAACATCTTGGAGGACAATTTCCCAATCAACTAAAGTAGTTTCTCCGCTGATATCACTATCATTATTTGAATCTTCATATTTACAGCCAGAAATGGAACCATATTCACATATCTCCTGGGAAATCTGATCATAAATAACTTGTAACTCTTCACTGGTCGGGGCATAATGATATTCTGCTCCGGTAACATCAGCAATATATTGCAACATCACAGAATTAACATCACTTGGATCACCTAGACCAATAGTGAAAATTTTAATATTGTAGGTAGCAGCTTCATCAGCTTTATCCTTAGCATACTGCACATCAGCAGGATCTTCACCAGAACCACTGCCATGAGGTTTATTAGCCTTACCATCAGTTAAAAGGATGGCTATTTTATTGGCTTGAGGATTAACCCTAGGAGAAGTAAGTTCAACTATAGCTTCATCAATGGCATCACCAATATTGGTAGCTCCAAATACTGTTAAAGCATTAACTTCTGCCTGGGTAGCCGCATGATCACTGGACAATTCCTTTTCTAATTGAGCAGTGGTTGAAAAAGAAACAAGAGCAGACTGATCCTCTGTGCCTAAATTATCTAAAAATAAATTAGCAGCAACTTTAGCGTCTTCTATTTTACTATTAGTTGCTGGTGTATATTCAGAAGGGTGAGTAGGATGACTGTGTTCTGTACACCATTGTTCCGTTACATCATAATCATAATGTTCAATCCATTGCCAAGAAGGGTCTATATATACAAATTCCCACCAATGACAAACACTGGGGCTTGCCCCTTCAGCCATACTACCCGAAACATCCATGACTACGGTTACGTCTACATCAACCGGGCATAACTCTTCTTGACTATAAGAAAAAGAACTAGTAACAAGGAAAATTATTACTAGCAATGCCGCGCTTATATAAAAAGGAAGATACAACTTTCTTTTAAGTCTAGCAAGATTGATTTTCATATATTTTAAATTAATAATAATCTTATTTAAATTGACTATTTTTCTCAATATCCTCCTCCTTAATCTTCCTATTTAATTTCTTCCTTATTAAAAGAACCGTACCAATTATTAAAACTATTATTATTCCTATTATACCTATTACTAAAGGATTATTAATATCTATTATCTTATTAGAGGATAAAACTGAAAAATCAAATGATTTTTCATATATTGATTGTCCTTTATATAAAATACTGACCAGCGCAGTATACTTACCTGTCTTCAATCCACTGGTTGGTACTTCTATGGAAGGTATTTCTAAAGAAGACAGAGGTTTAACTCCAGCAAAATCATCTGGATAAGAATAAAAAGTATTAGTTTTTGTTTCGCCTGCTTGAGTTATTTTTACTTGAATATCTGGTCTGATTATAACATTACCCTGGTTGTAATAAATCACTCTTATTTCTAAAGGCTGACGGCCGCTTAAATCATAAGTAGTTGGTATTATTGACACATCAACATTAACATCTTCTTGATCTGTCACCGTAATACTTACTTGACGAGCTACTTTTTGGGTAATAACTGCACTTGTCTCTTCTGTTCCATTTTCAATATTGGGCACGTTTAAAATACTGACAAAGCCTTGATAAGTATTATTTGCCACATCTTCTGGAACTTCAATTTTAGCAATTATTGTTGATCTTGATTTAGGAAAGATAGATACATTCTCTATAGGTATAGTTAAATCGTCTGGATAATAAAAAGTGGTCCAGTCAGTAATATCTCCTTCAGCGATTAAATTAAAAGTTACTTCCATATCTTCTGTATTCAATAAAAACATCTCTTTTTCTATTGCCTGTCCTCTTAAAGCATTATCAACCACTATGGGCTCGGTAACCTGACCAATAGCTAAAAGTTTAGCTGGTATAATCAGACTGACCAGCGCTAGAATTATTAAAATATATTTACTTTTCTCTTTTTTAAAGGTTTTTTTCATAAATTTTCTCAATTAGGCTAACATCAACACATTATATAAAGCGTATCTTATTTTGTCAATAGTAGTTTATCAAAACTCTTACTTAACCTTTTTTTGCTGATTTATCCATAAAGGGCGACTTGATTAAAGCCGCCCTTCTAAAAACTGCATAGTCAATCTTAAGTTTACTAACTAGGAAAACATTCCCGGAAATTAGCAAACATAGCACTTAAGGTCATTTGACCATAAAATGGACCCTGGTTAGGAAATTTAGTAACCAAAATAGAAAAGTCCATTTCTTCAATCTCTGACAAATCTAATATATCTTCCAACCAGGTAGTAGGATCATAAGGAACATAACCACTCCAGTCTGCTTCTTCATTGCCTACGCGAGCGCGGTAACTGACATTATATACACCTCCAGTAGTACCTAAATCCATATCATCCTGAACTACTCCCATATATAATCTGGTATTACCAAGATTTCTAACAGAAGGTCTGTCAGAAGTACCCCAAGTTAAGTCACCAGCAATATTCTTCTGAACATTAAGTGAGACATTGCCATAATCAACTAAAGTGAAATCAGTCTCATAAGCTGTTAAGGGCAGATACTCAAAATAGTTAGTAAGAGTATTGCTGAAATTACCTGGATCATCTAAGGCAAAGATCTCAACCAAGTAATCACCGGCTGGATCTTCCCAAATTATATCTCTGTCTCCACAATAAACATAAGCGTCTTCTTTTTCTAATTCTCCGTCAGCTGCACAAACTTCATCATAATCATAGCTAGAATACCAGGTTGGCAAATTGTTGTTGTAATTTCTGACCTGATTGCAGAAAAGTTCTATGCCATCAGCTTTGCTTAATTGGGTTAATGAAAGTTCATCGCCTACTTGTTCACCACAACCACTTAAACCATAATCAGGAACTGCGGGTGTACCGCCGTCTATCTGATCAGGGTGACTAGGATCTTCTGGATGGAAAGCTCTGTCATTTGGATAGTAAAAATCAGCGTAAACTCCGTTAATTTGAGCCACGCCATCAGGATCAGTAACTACAGCACAAAAAGATACAGTTTTGGTAGCTTCCCATATGCCAGGAGCATGGAATTGGGCGCCTGCTTGTGAGCTATCATCTGTTCCCCAGAAATATGGATCGTAATAAGGTCCGTTCATTTCCCATTTTACCTTAACGATTGGTGCTTCACCACCGGCACTAGCAGGCATTAAGTTGGTATCAACAGTAATAGCTAAGACAGATCCACCACTAAATGTTGCTGCTAAAGCAACGGCAACGAAAATAAATAATGCTTTCTTCATAATATTTTACGTTAGGGATTAATCATTATACTAAGCAAATTTAATCACTTAGCTTTATTATAATGTTTAGATATAGTTTTCCCTCCTCAATTGATTTTTTCAACTATCTAATTGATAATTCGACCTTTAGAAGAAAAAATCAATTGACATGATCTAAACTTTATATATATTTATAAAAAAACAAAAAAACCCGACCTCAAAACTAAAATCGGAGAATATTATAAAAATTAGTAGTCAACAAAAGGAATGGATGATTTTGTACGATACATTCAATAAACATACCCTTTACTTTTCCATGTTTTATTTCTTAATTTTATTTTTCAATATATTTTTTGTTTTTACCCTCCTTTATAAATCATTCTTGTTTAAATGATTTATATAAATTGATTATTGAATGAGAAATAGGAAGAACTGAAAAGTTCATAACTTCTCTTCCAAAATTAGGTTAAATAATCTTAACATACAAAAAATAATTTGCAACCTTGACAAAAACTGTCAAAATAAGTTTCTCTTAAATCTTACATTATATTCTAAGTATGATTCTCTTTAATACACTTTTTTTATAAAAATTAGCTAATTTATCCTAAATAATCATTATAAATAAAAGGTTTTTGCCTTATAATTTTTATAATCAAAAAACGTCTTGGATAATAACAGGACGTTCTTATTATAAAAGCTTAAACTGTAATTATGCGTTTCTCTATACTTTTCCACAATCTGTCAACACAAATCCTAACTAACAAAAAGTGTAATCTTAAACTAGATAGTGATTAGGATAATCAATAAACCAATGAATCCTAAAGTTGATAAAATAAGATGCGGATGCTGTTTTTTAATTTTAATAAAGATATTAAGAAATAAGGCAATTAAAGCAATAAGTAAAATAAATCTATAATACCATCCGCTAACACTGAATAAACCTTTGGTATATTTTGACTGATGAGATTTAACAAAGAAATATTGACTTAAAAGAGAAGGTTTTAAGGGAGTAATATTTTCCCATTGAATATCGGTTTGGGTCTGGTTTCCGGCACTATCCTTTAAAATAAGAACAGGTAAAATTATGGGATTAAAAATCTTGTCTCTTTCTTGATCAAAAACAATTAACTGGCCTGTCCATTTGTTGGATTCTTTTTCATCTGGCTTTAACTCTAGACGATAGTCATTAATAAATATTTCAGCTGTAACAGTGTTCTCGCTTAAATAAGCAGTGGCTTTGACAACATCTTCTTTTTGTCCTTCGGGCTGAACTACTACTATTTTAGTATTTTGCATATCTATAACTTGCGGCCCTTCTTTTATTTCACTTTCTAAATCTTCATCCTTAGCTACTGATTCTCTTTCACCCAAAATCTGGAATTCTGGAACTGGTTCAGCTGTTGTAGGAAGAGATTCCTCTGTGGTCTCTGTGATATTATCAGCTACAGGCGGTATATTTTGAACATTATCTTCTCTTGGCTTGCCAAAAAATTGAGCAACCAGTGTTGTCTCATAATTATTGTAATTACCGCTGGTCATGCCTACGCCGATTTCTGAAAAATCAGAATCAATAATATTGGCATAATGTGTTTCGCTTTTAGTCCAGGCAGTCACCACTTCTTCGGCACTGGCAAAACCAATAGCTAAATTTTCTCCGGCAGTTTTATAATTATAATTTACTGCTCGTAACCAATTAGCTAACTGTCTGCCAGAAGGACTAACATGAGCAAAATACTGATCAACCAACATGTCCTCTGTTTTTTGATAAGCCGCTTGATTTAATAAATTATCTTCTTCAAGTAAAGTGATTCCTAAACCCTGCCTAATTTTGTTGGTCAGTTCAATAATTTTTTTACTTTGTTCAAGAAGTAAATCAGGGGTTAACCAAGCCACAACAGGAAATGATATAACTGCCCCGAAAATTAAAAATTTAATTAAAACTAAACTTAAAGCATGGAAAAAAAGCCGGCGAGGGTGTAAAGCCTGTGGCTTATAATCATTTCCCGCATGAGGAATAAACAAATCTTTAAGCATGCCGGGTCCTTTGGGATTACGTCCTTTTTTTACTTCTTTGCCATCGCTCATGCCGTCTAAATCAGTATCAGGATTATAAGGATCAGTACCGTAAATATATTTTTCCTCATAATCATTTAAACCATCCTTATCTGCATCAAATATTCCTTTTTTATTCTTTTTCCTTTTCATCTTAGTAAGTTACCTTTATTTCTACCATATTTACATAAAAAAGTCAAGTAGATCAAAAAAGTAAAATATCTTGGTATTATTTTTTAACCATATCTCTTTTATGACTCTATTTTTTTAATATCACCTTTTTTAGTATCCAGCTCAATTAGATCATTATCTTTTAAGACTTTAGTGGCAACTTTAGTGCCAATAATACAGGGTTTCTTTAATTCCCGGGCTACAATAGCGGCATGAGAAGTTAAACCCCCGGCATCTGTGACAAAAGCAACTGCCTTTTTCATCGCCGGCAGTAATGAAGGGTTAGTAGCTACAGAAACCAAAATATCTCCTTTTCTCACTTTGTTAATCTCTGATGCTTTGTTTACTATTTTTACATGTCCTTTGGCATAACCCACAGAAGCTACTGTGCCATGAATAATCAAAACATTGCTTAATTTTTGTTTAGCTTTTTGAATATTCTTCTTTAAATACTGTTTAGCTTTTTGACCGGTTAAAATTAATTGATTATTCTCGGAAAGCGCTACCCAAACACAAAACTTTGCTCTTTCTTTTAATGTCTTTAAAGAAATACGTTTTCCTTTTTTAAGCCAATTTGCCAACTCTGCTATGGAACAGTAATATAATAACTTTTGAGGAATTTTAAATCTTAAAGCCATCTCTTTTAAAACCCGTTCCCATTGAGCATACACACCAAACAAAATTTCCATTCTTAAACCTTTAAGATAAGTAAAAAGCTGAGCAACTTTAAATAAGTACTTTTCTTCTTCCGTTAAACCTAATTTATTGAATAGTCTATTTTGTTCTTTAATCAGAACTTTTGGTAATTGATAAAGTCCATTAAGTTCTTTTTTGATTTTACTTTTTTGTTTAAATAAATGACGGACTGAATCAGTCATCTTTGGTAAAGTTATTCTGGGACCTAAATGTCCAAAATTAACCCAAAACCATTTTTGATAATGTTTAAAAATTTTATTTTGATCGCTTTTGGTTAAATTCTTATTTTTTAATTTATAAACGATTTCCAAAAACTGTGTTCTGGCCTGCCTGGAAGGTATGGCTTTGGAAGGTGAAGATAAAATATTGACTATTTCCGGGATTAAAAATTTTAATCTTTTTTTACTGATGGACTTAGTTACAATATTTTTGAGTAACTTTGTATATTTATTAAAAAGATGATCAGAAAGTACCGGGATATAACCATAAACACAAAAAAGTAAAGAAAGTTTATAAGTTTCAACTAAAAAATCAGTTAGTTGATTATTGGTCCATTGTTTTAAATCTTTTTTTTCGGTTTGTCTGATTATTTTTATAAAATCTGCAGACAACTTTTCTGATTTTGCCTTTATTTCTTTGACAAAGTCGGGCTTGGCTCTGATTTTATTTATCAAATAATCAGATCCCCTGTCCCAATCCTTTTCATCACAATAAAAAGACAAGCCATAATTTTTATGAGTGCAAAAAGTTCTTTTCCCTACTTTATGATTGTCCAGTAATTTAATTAAAATTTTTGCGGCCCAAGCATTATGGTTAGGTGAAATAGTTAAAGGCGTAATAGCATGTTCTTCATGGGCCCAGATATATTTCTTCATATTTTTCTATCTCTTATTCCTTTACCTTTCTAAATAAATGACGATTTCTTTTAACAAATCTGGAAATAAACCTGGAAATAAAACCACCGACAAAGGTTGATCTTAACTTTTTTCTCATCCATAAATAACCGACAATGGCAACCAATAATGCCCCAATAGTATCAGTGATCAGATCTCCCATGGTGTCTGTTAAACTATTTTCCTGCATTCCCAGGTTAAACAAACTGTCCAATATGAATTCTAAAATCTCCCATAACACTCCTCCTACAGCCAAAGAAAAAGTAAAGGCAAAAAGTGCCACAAATGACGGATTCATATATAACCTGCCTTTATATCTGTTATTGATGCTATAAATAAAAATAAAACCTAAAATACCACATAAAAATCCTGCTTCAATATGCAAAAAGACATCCCACCACCAAAATTTATAATAATAATGATTTATCTCTCCTAAAAATAAAGTAAAAAAAATAAAGCCAATAACTACTAAATCCAATTCTAACGGTAAATATAATCTGTGTTTTATTCTTAACCAGGTGGGAATATAAGTTAAAATAAAAATTATCAAAATCACTAAAGCGTTTCCCCAGTTCTGACCAATAACAGCAGAAATAAAAATCAAAATAGTTAGAATTCTGATAGTATAGTAGAAAATTTTCTTTAAAGTTTCGCTAAGCATAAAGTAAACTTATACTTTAATTATACCTTATTTTAAACAAAAAAACATCTTACCTTTCGGCAGACTCAGGACAAGGTTGGCTCAGTCCTGAGCTTGCCGAAGGATTGACAAAATATAAATTATCTGCGGTCTAAAGACCGCAGTATTTAACGATCTTTATCCTGATTCTTAATATATTCTCTGATGATATCTT
>JAHITV010000025.1 GCA_018817315.1 Patescibacteria group bacterium | reverse complement strand
TTTTAATTGTTGAATTATTATCTTTTTGGGGTCAGCAGGTTAAATTGCTCAATACCACAGTTTTTTTATTGATTATTTTAATAACTTTTTTAGTTTCCTTGATTAAATTAGAATACGGTTTGTTTGTTTTATTGGCAGAACTTTTTGTCGGCTCTAAAGGTTATTTGTTTTTTTTAGATATTGCAGGCGCAAGTATCTCTTTAAGAATGGGTTTGTTTATAGTAATTATGGCGATCTGGTTTTATCAGTTTTTAAAAACCAGGCAAACAAACTTTTTTTCCCTTAACAACAAGTTTTTATATTATTACTTGGTTTTATTTTTGTTTTTGCTAATTGGTTTAATTAACGGCCTGGCTCATCAAGATTTTAATAATGTTTTTTTTGATGTTAATGGTTGGCTGTTTTTTGCCTTGGTGCCGGTTTTCTTTGAAGTTATTTCTTCAACCAGTGTTATGAGAAAGGTTTTAACAGTACTGCTTGTTGCTGTAAGTTATCTTTCTTTAAAAACCTTGGCAGTTTTTGTAATTTTTTCCCATCAATTATTACCTCTTAGGGCACTTTATAAATGGATCAGGGATAGCGGTGTAGGCGAGATTACTTTGGCCGGAGAAAATGTTTACCGAATATTTTTTCAGTCTCAAATTTATGTGCTGGCAGGATTTTTTATAGTTTTTGCTATTTTAGTGATTGGCGGAAGGAAATATTTAAATCTACAGGATAAACGTTGGCTTTTTATTATAGCTTTATTAACTACCAGTGCCTTAATTGTCAGCCAGTCAAGAAGTTTTTGGGTAGGTTTAATTGTTGCTTTAGTTTTTTGTTTAATCAATTGTAAAGTTTTATTAAAGACAAAATTCATCATTTTATTAAGAATAGCAATCTACTTTGTTTTAATTTTAGCTTTGGAAGTGGTCTTTTTAAGCTTGATTAGCGGTAATTTTCCCGGCAGTTTAATGGAAAAAAGATTAGAAGACCCTACCGAGGAAGCAGCTGGTTCTTCCAGAATTGCCCAGCTTTCGCCGCTACTGTCAGAAATAAAAAATAAACCTTTTTTAGGTGCTGGTTTTGGTCAGACAGTTACTTATCAAAGTGATGATCCCAGAATCAGACAACAATCACCAGACGGAAATTATACCACTTATGCTTTTGAATGGGGTTATTTGGATATCTGGTTAAAAATCGGTTTAATCGGTCTGCTTTGTTATTTAATTTTATGTGGTAAAATAATTCAGCAAAGTTGGCAATTATTAAAGAGTAGAGATCAATCTTTTGTGGTTATTTACGGATTTTTATTAGGTTTATTTGCTTTAATGGTTACTTCTATTTTTAGCCCTTATTTAAATCATCCTTTGGGAATCGGCTATCTGCTGTTATTCAGTGCCATGCTGTTTTATTTTAAAAATAATTATGCCAGAGAATAAAGTAAAATTAGCCATAAATTTAGTTACTTATAATGCTGAAAGATATTTACCTTATTGTTTGGAATCCATTGCCAAACAGACTTTTCAGGATTTTTCTTTTTTAGTTATAGATAACGGTTCTTCTGATAATACGGTCCGTTATTTTAAGGAAGATTATCCTCATTTTAAAATTATTACCCATAAAGATAATATTGGTTTTGCCAAAGCGCATAATCAGGGCATTGCCTGGACCAAAAGTGATTACATTTGTTTACTTAATCAGGATGTAATTTTGGAGCCGGATTATTTTGCCAAAGCTTTGGATTTTTTAGATAAGAATCCCCAAGCTTCTTCGCTTTCGGGTAAAATATTGTTATGGGATTTCCCCCATCAGCAAAAGACAGAAATTATTGATAGCTTGGGCTTAAGAGTTTTTAAAAATCACCGAATAGTAGAAAAAGGTCAGGGCGAAAAGGATAAAAATCAATATTCAGAAACAGTAGAAATTTTCGGCGTTTCCGGCGCTTTACCAATTTATCGGCGCACGGCTTTGGAAAAAATCAAAGTCAAAGTTGGTAATTTACATGATGAATATTTTGATGAACTGTTTTTTTCCTACAAAGAAGATGTTGATTTGGCTTTTCGCTTAAGGTTAGCCGGCTTTAAAGCATATTATTTGCCGGAAGCCATAGCTTATCATCACCGTTCAGTCAAAGGTTCTGTTGATTTGAGCGACAAGGCCGTACGTCAAAGTCGTAAGGAAAAAAACAGAATGATTAAGCTTTATTCTTATAAAAATCATTTGCTGGTAATTTTAAAGAATGAATTTACCGCTAACTTAGTCAAGTTTTTCTTTCCTATTTTTTGGTATGAATTTAAAAAATTTATTTTTATTCTGCTGTTTGAACAAACAACATTAAAAGGGTTAAGGATGTTTTTTAAGGAAAAAGCAAAAATAAAAGAAAAAAAGAAATTTATCATTAAAGAGATTAGAAAAGTAAGCGCGGCTGAATTAGCCAAATGGTATGAATAAAAAAATAGTCAGCTTACGAAATCAAATTTGTCAAAAGGAAAATATTAAAGTTCTTAAAATTTTTGATACTAATGAGCATGAATTAACTAAAGATGTAATTTTAGGAAAATGGCAAAATAAAAAAGTTGTTCTAAGAGTGGGCGAACATCGTCTTGATAATTTTTTCCCTCAAGGTTATCTTGGAAAAAATTTTATTATTCCCGAAGTTTATCTAATTAACCACCAAGAAAATTACGAAATAGAAGAATATTTGCCGGGTAAATTATTTTGTAATCTTTTAGCTAAACCTAAATATAATAAATTGATTATTAATGACCAATGGCTTAAAAGATTAATCAAAGCGCATTGGGAATTTCAAAAGATTGTAGAATCAAAACATTTGCCAATTAAATATCAAAAAAAGGATAAAATATTAAAATTTTATGGTTACGCTAAAAAGTCAATCTCTTCTACAGAAAGAATAGTTGTAGAAAAGATAATTAACGGCAAGCAATACAACTTCTTTTGGCAAAAAATTTATCCTTGTAAATGGAAATATTCTCATGATAATTTATTAGCCATGCCTAAAAGTAAAGTCGGTCTTATTGATTTGGCGGGCGTTGGTCGCAGAGTCTGGGGTTATGATCTTGGCTGGCTTTTTTGGCCGCAATGGTTTAATTTTTCCAAAAGTGATTATCTCAAATTTAAGGAACATTTTGAGTATTTGCAGAAATTTTTTAATTTAGTTTATGTTCATGCTCCAGTAAAGGAAAAAAAGCAGCCAAAACTTTTTTATCAAAAATGCCATTTAGTGTTATTAGAAAGAATTATTGGTGCCATGTATGATCTTAATGCCAAAATTTCACATACCCGGAAAGTGAAATCAGGACAAAAAAGCATGATGATGAAATTTTTAAAAGGTCTTTTGACATTAACCCTTGCCAAAATTAATTAATAATTATGGATTTATCAATAATAATTTTAAACTACAAAACACTTGGCTTAGTTAAAAATTGTCTTAAAGCAATCAAGGGTTTATCTTTACCTTTTAATTATGAAGTTATTGTAGTTGATAATAACTCTTCAGACGGCTCGGTTGAATATTTAAAGAATAATTATTTTGATATTAAGCTGATTGAAGCCAGGCATAATTTGGGATTTTCTGGCGGTAATAATTTAGCTATTAAAAGCGCGCAAGGTAAATACCTTTTAATTTTAAATCCGGATATTTTGATTTTAGATCAAGCCATAGAAAAGATGATAGAATTTATGGATAATCACCCGTCTGCAGGTATTTGCGGACCGAAATTATTAAATCCGGACGGGACTTTGCAATACAGTTGCAGCAGATTTCCAGACTGGCGCTTGCCTTTTTATCGCCGTACTTTTTTAGCCAGAACAAAAAAAGGTCAAAAATGGGTTGATTATTATTTAATGAAAGACTGGGATCATCAGTCAAATCAAAAGGTTGATTGGTTTTATGGCGCTTGTTTAATGGTCAGGAAAGAATTTATAAAGGAAGTTGGTTTGTTGGATGAAAGATATTTTATGTATATAGAGGATTTGGATTGGTGCCGCCGGTTTTGGCAAAAGAATTATGAAGTTTGGTATGTGGCTGAAGCAGAAGTCATTCATTATCATCAGCGGGATTCAGCAGTGGCAGCTGGCTTTGGCGGCATTTTAAAAAAATCAGGCAGAATACATTTACAAAGCTGGTTAAAGTATTATTTTAAATATCGGAAAAAACAGTTGCCAAGATAAACCAATTATAGTTTTTCTTGGAAAAATAAAGAGCTCCGCACCATTGATAGCGCGGAGCTTTGAGATTGTGCTAATTTTGGGAGTTACTAACGGAAAAGAATAAAGATATCGCTTGGCAGAAAAATGCGTTCAGGATCAGCATTCTCTATAGTAAGCCAACGCTGACCAGCATCGCACTTGATGCAGAAAATTTGGGGTTTGCCAGAAAAATCCCCAATTGGCTCCATAGCAAGGAAAAGGGTTTCGCCGTTTGGCTGTTCCTTATACCACAAACGTAATTTCAGAGCCACTTCACCAGCTACTTTAGCAGGACAGAGTTTCCGTTCAATTCCTCCCTGAATTTGCTGAAAAGCAGCTCCTTCAGGAAAGCCAATTTCAGCAATAGATTTTTGAGCAAGACGAAATTCAATTTTTTTTGTTGATAGTTGGAAGTCTTGTTCAAATATTTGTCTTGCCCAGGTAGTGAGGCGATTGTTTTCTTTTTCCAGAGCTTCGATGAATTTTTCGACATTTGGAAAACGACCGTCTCCGATGGTTATCAAAGATAGAAATTCCATTGTTCATCTCCTGTATTGTGCAATTTGTATTATTTGTAATTTACAAGGAATATTTATTTATATCATATAAATTAATCTTTGTCAACAGTTTTATAACTTGTTAGATGTGGTTTTTTTAGCTATAATTATTCCATTATGGAAGAAAAAATAAATCCTAAAGAAGAGTATAAAATTCGTCAAAAACGTCTAGAAAAAATTAAAAAGCAGGGGATTGATCCTTATCCTGCCACTGCTGATTTTTCGCATTCAGTCAAGCAGCTTTTGGCTGATTTTCCAAAATTAGAAAAGAGTCAGCAGAAAGTTTCTGTTGTTGGCCGGTTACGGGCTATTAGACTGCATGGCGGTTCCTGTTTTGCGGTTTTGGAAGATCAAAGCAATAAAATCCAGGCATATTTTAAAAAGGATGAGATAGGCGAAAAAGATTATCAGTTTTTTACTGACAGTTTTGATGTAGGAGATTTTATTCAGCTTGCCGGAACATTATTTGTGACTAAAAGGGGAGAAAAGACAATACTGGTCAAAAAATTCACTTTGCTTAGCAAAGCGCTTTTGCCTTTGCCGGAAAAATGGCACGGTTTAAAAGATGTGGAAACCCGTTACCGCAAACGATATTTGGATCTTTTAGCTAATCCCAAAGTTAAGGATATTTTTTATAAAAGAAGCAAGATAATCCAGTATCTTAGAAATCATTTTATTAAACAAGGATTTTTAGAAGTTGATACGCCCATTTTACAAGCTGTGGCATCTGGCGCTATTGCTTTGCCTTTTAAAACCCATCATCAAGCATTAAAGACAGATTTGTTTTTAAGAATTGCGCCGGAAATTTTTCTTAAAGAACTGGTTATCGGCGGTTGGGAAAAAGTTTTTGAGATTGGCCGCTGTTTTAGGAATGAAGGTATTGATTATGCTCATAATCCGGAATTTACCCAGATAGAAATTTATTGGGCTTATAAAGATTATAATTTTTTAATGGAATTTGTGGAAGAATTAATGAAAGAAATGGTAAAAGAAATAAACGGCCAAACCGAAATTGAATACGCCGGACAAAAAATAGATTTTAAAAAGCCGTTTTTAAAGATTGATTTCCGTGATGTTATCTTAAAAGAAACCGGTATTGATTTAGATAAGCATGATGCTGAAAGTTTAGTTAAAACAGCCAAAGACAAAGGAATAAAAATTGATAAATCATGGGGCAAAGGAAAGCTGGCAGATGAATTATATAAAGAATTTGTCAGGCCAAAATTAATAAATCCAACCTTTCTTATTAATCATCCCATTGAACTTTCACCTTTGTCCAAAAAATTAAAAGCCAGACCAAATTACGTGGAAAGATTCCAGTTGATTGTTGGCGGTAAGACAGAATTAATGAATGGTTTTAGCGAGTTAAATGATCCGTTGGAGCAGGAACAAAGATTTAAGTTTCAACAGTCGCTTAGCCAAAAAGGCGATAAAGAAAGCATGAAAAAAGATGACGAGTTTGTAGAAGCATTAAAATACGGTATGCCGCCAACTGTAGGTTTGGGCATTGGCATAGACAGATTAGTAAATGTTTTAACTGATACTCATAACATTAAAGAGGTTATTTTATTTCCTACTTTAAAACCAACATCTTAAATAATTGTCAATTATAAATTTCAGTTGATTTTTTATTATGACCAGAGAACAAACTTTACAGCTAGTTAAAGAGAAAATCCAAAGTCAAAATCTTATTAAGCATTGTTTAGCTGTGGAAGCGATGATGAAAGCCATAGCTAAGCATTTAAACCAGGATATTGAAAGCTGGTCGCAAGCAGGGTTATTACATGATATTGATTACGAAGAAACAAAGGATAACCCAGAAGAACACAGTTTAAAAGGAGCGGAAATGTTAAAAGAGCTGGGTTTAACAGAAGAAATTGTACAGGCAGTAAAAGTCCATAATGAAATGCATAATCTGCCTCGGCAGTCATTAATGGATAAGACTTTGTTTGCAGTTGATCCTTTAACCGGTTTGATTACTGCTGCTGTTTTAGTGTTGCCATCCAGAAAACTTGCTGATTTATCACCGGAATCTATTTTAAAACGTTTTAAAGAACCTCGTTTTGCGGCTGGCGCAAATCGCCAGGCCATTAAATCAATTGAAGATATTAATGTTTCTTTGGAAGAGTTTATTAAAATCGGTTTAACAGCTATGCAAAACATTGCTGATGATTTAGGTTTATGAAAGTACTTTTAGCAACATATAATCCCGCTAAATTAAAAGATTATCTTAAAGTTTTATCAGCCAAGGGTATTGAAGCAGAAACACTGGAAGATTTAAAGATAAATGATAAAGCAGATGAAACCAAAGCTACTTACGAAGAAAACGCCAGAGAAAAAGCTTTATTTTATTATCGGTTAAGTAAAATACCTACTATTGCTGAAGATGGTGGTTTTAATATTGATTATCTAAATGGTGAGCCGGGTGTAAAATCCAGAAGATGGCTGGGGCATGAAGCAAGCGATGAAGAACTGATTGAATATTTAAGAGAAAAAATAAAAGAGATTCCTAAAGAACAAAGAACAGCACGTTTAACCACAGTTCTTTGTTTAGTGAAATCAGAATCTGAAATTTATACCGTGAAGAATTCTATAGAAGGATATTTAACTGAAGAATATAATCCCAATTATCCTAAAGGCCTTCCTTTTAGGGCTTTGTTTATTGAGAAGACTTTTGATAAATATTTAATGGATTTAACCGAAGAAGAATATAATCAAGTTAATCATCGCCGTAAAAATATTGAAGGTTTAATGAAATATTTTTAAAATTTATTTTCCCTGACAGCCGATAGTCTGGCTATCGGTTAACTGGAGAGTAAAATATAAACAATGAAATACACTAATTCTTGGTTAGAAATAGAATCATCAGCCATCCGTCATAATTTGCAGATTTTCAGAAAAATAATTGGTTCTAAAGTTTGCTTAATGGCGGTAGTCAAAAGCAATGCTTATGGCCATGGTTTTTTTGAAGTAGCTAAAATTTGTGATAAGACAAAAGAGGTTGACTGGCTTGGTGTGGCAAATTTAGAAGAGGCATTGGAGTTAAGAAACAAAAATATTAAAAAACCAATTTTAGTTTTAAGTTATTATGATTTAAATAGAAAACAGTTTAAAGAGGCAATTAAAAAAGGCATTAGCTTAACGGTTTATGATTTAAGACAACTAAAATTTATCAATAAAATAGCTGAAGGTTTAAATAAGCGTGCCAAAATTCATTTTAAAGTAGATACTGGAACTTCCAGAATTGGTTTACCAGTAAATAAAGTTTTGTCTTTTATTAGGGACGCTCAAAGTTATAAAAAAATAAACATCAAAGGTTTGTTTACTCATTATGCAACGGCAGAAGAAGTGAATCAAAAATTTACCATTAAGCAGACACAAATTTTTTATCAGTTAATTCAAAAATTAGAAAAACATCATATTTTTATTCCCTTAAAACACACTGCCTGCAGTGCTGCAACTTTACTTGATAAAATGTATCATTTTGATTTAATACGGTTAGGTATATCATTGTACGGTTTATGGTCTTTGGAAAACGGCAAAGCAATTAAAAAAGGATATAATCTAAAACCAGCTTTGACCTGGAAGACAAAAATTATTCAAGTTAAAAATATTTCCCCAGGTCAAACTATCGGTTATGGCAGAACTTTTAAATCAGCTAAAAAGATGAAACTGGTAATTTTACCAATAGGTTATTGGGAGGGCTATGATCGTCATCTTTCTAATAAAGGAGAAGTGTTAATTCACGGTCAAAGATGTAAAGTGCGAGGCAGAGTGTGCATGAATTTAACAATGGTGGAAGTAGATAATATTAAAAATGTTAAGGTGGGCGATGAAGTAGTTTTATTAGGCAAGCAGGGGAGTGAGGTTATTAGCGCTGAAGAATTAGCTAATAAAGTTGGTACTATTAATTATGAAATCGTCACCAGAATTAATCCTTTAATTCCCAGAATTATTAAATGAGCGAGAAACTAAAAATTGGCATTATTTTTGGAGGAAAAACTGCAGAAGCAGAAGTTTCTTTGGCTGGCGGCAGAAATGTTTTTAATAATATTGATCAAAGTAAATTTGTACCAGTTGCTCTTTACTGGGACAGAAATTTTGATTTTTGGGAAATACCAGAAGTTTTAATCATCAGAAATACTACCAAAGAAATTGAAGAGCGCTTAGCAAAACTTGGTGAAAAGATTGCTTATGAAAAGTTAAAAGATTTAATAGATTTGGCTTTTTTAATCACTCACGGCAAATATGGAGATGACGGCTGTTTGCAGGGCTTGCTGGAACTGTTAAGGATTCCTTATACTGGTTCAGGAGTTTTAGCTTCTGCTTTGGGAATGGATAAAGGTGTGCAACGAAAAATTATGGCAGCTTATAATAATATTAATATACCCAAGTATCAGGTTATTCATATTAACGAGTGGCAAAAAGATGAGTCCAAAATCAGAAAGAAAATAGAAAAAGAATTTAACTTTCCTTTGGTAATCAAACCAACCCGCGAAGGTTCTACTTTTGGAGTGACAGTGGTTAAAGATCAGGACCAACTTTTATCAGCAATTAAGGAAGCGAATAAATATGATCAGGAAATATTGATTGAACCGTATCTTTTAGGTCGGGAATTTTCCTGTATTGTGGTAGGAAATGAAGATCCTCAGGCGTTTTTACCGACCGAAACAATTCATCAGGATGAAATTTTTACTTATAATGATAAATATTTACCTGGTGCTTCTAATAAAATTACGCCGATGGAAATAGAGCAGGGGATTATTGAAGAAATACAGCGGCAATGTGTAGCAACTTTTAAAGCTTTAAACTGCAGAAATTACGCGCGTATTGACGGTTTTGTGGTGGATGGTAAAGTTTATATTACTGACCCTAATTCAGCTGCCTCCACCGGTATGGGGCCTTCTTCCTGGACTTTTCATCAGGCAGCCAAGGCAGGATTTAATATCAAAGATTTTTTAACTAGATTGATTGAACTTGCTTTAGAAAATCATCAGAATAAGAAAGGGCCGTTGTAATTATAATAGTAATCAGTAACTAGTAATCAGTAATCGGTAACTAGTACTTGAATATTATTATCTAATTAATATTTTGCGACGCTTATGATCAGTCCAACAAAATTAAGAGTAGGGGTGTTGTTTGGCGGCTCTTCCTCGGAAAAAGAAGTTTCTTTGGAAGGCGGCAGAAATGTTTACCAAAAGCTTGATAAAGAAAAGTACGAAGTTATACCAATATTTATTGATAGCGATTTAAAATTCTGGCAGATTAATGAAGAATTGATTTTACAGAATAAAACAGAGGATTTGCAACGTTTGCTTAAAAGTCAGGCAGAAAACATCAATTATGAAAAATTAAAAGAGATAATTGATTTTGCTTTTGTTATTGGACACGGAAAATATATGGAGGACGGCTGTTTGCAAGGTTTGCTTGAACTGTTAGACATTCCTTATAACGGCTCTGGTGTTTTAGGTTCTGCTTTAGGTTCAGATAAGTTTACTCAAAGAAAGATTTTACAAAGCGGAGGTATTGAAGTGCCTAAATATATGCCGCTTAAGTTTATAGAATGGCAGAAGAGTCAGGCAGAAGTCGTTAAATCAATAGAAGATAAAATCGGTTATCCTTTAGTGATAAAACCTTCGCGTGAAGGTTGTAGTACTGCTATTGGTATTATTGAACAAAAAGATGACCAGAAGTTAATAACAGCTATAACAGAAGCTTTTAAGTGGGATGAGATAATTTTGGTAGAGGAGAGGATTTTAGGCAAGGAAATCACTGTTTCAGTTTTAGGCAATGAAAAACTGGAAGCTTTGCCAGTTACTGAAACTCCTTGGGGCAGAAACTTGGGTTATTTGACATTGGAGGATAAGTTTTTACCGGGCGGGGCGGAAATGATCACTCCAGCTGAATTATCAGAAGAATTAACTAAAAAGGCGCAGGCAACTGCCGTTAAAGTTTGTCAGCTTTTAAAATTAGTGGGTTATCCTCGTATTGACATGTTTGTTTCCGGAGATCGTTGTATTGTTTTAGAACCCAACACTTTACCGGGTATTACGCCTTCTACCATGGTTTTTCATCAGGCAGCAGAAGCAGGGCTTGTTCCTGCCCAATTTTTAGATAAAATAATTGAATTAGGGCTTAAAGCTCATCAAAGCAAAAAAGGGCCGCTGTAAAACTTATGGATTTTTACCAACCTTCAAAAAAATATCCTGTTAAGCATGATTATCCTAAAAAGCTTAAAAGCAAAAGATTTTTTGAATATTTAAGTGAACAGTCAAGCAAGTTAAGACGTAAAGTGTCATTATTTATTATTTTGGCTGTTATAGTGTATCTGGTTTATTTTTTCTATTTTAGCGATAATTTTCGTATTAATAATATAAATTTACAGGGGAATATTAATCTAGCGAGCGAGGAAATAGAAGAGATGATTAAAAATTCTTTGGCAAAACGGAATTTTTTTATTTTTCCCGAAAATAACTATTTTCTTCTAAACAAAAAACTAATAAGAAAGGATTTTCAGGAAAGATACCCTTTAGCGGATTTAACTATCAGTAAAAAAATTCCTCACACTATTAATATTGATATTACCGAAAGAGTGGGCCAGTTAATCTGGGTGACTAATGAAAGGTATTATTTGATGAATCTCCAAGGTGTTTTAGTTAAAGAATTTGCCGCTAAAGAACTGGTCAATGCCAATATGCCGGTTATTTATGATAATTCCAACACGCCGGCTTATCTTAATGAGCAGGTTATTAGTTTGTCTTTTATTCATTTAATTTCCGAAATTTTTGATGATTTTAGCACTTTTAATATTCCGGAGGTAGAAATAGACCATTTTAGAATGGATGGCCCAGAAGTCAATTATCTTAAGGTAGTCACCAAACAGGGATTTGAGATTCATCTTAATACTGAGTTAACTTTAGCAGAACAATTTTATAAATTAAAAAGATCTTTAGAAGAGAGTAAGATAGATTTAACTAAGGTTCAGTACATTAATTTAAGAGTAGAGAATCAGGTTATTTATAAGTAGGGGGTTGACAATGTTGATAAAAGAAGCTAAATTTTAAATAAGACTATACTTCGCATAATGTAGATTTATAGAAGTATAATATGGCACTAAAAAAGAGCAATAAGCCAATAATCAAATACTTAGCTGATTTTCTTGAATATTTAGCGGTAGAAAAAGGTTTAAGTAATAAAAGTCAAGAAACTTATAGTCGTTTTGTTAATAAGTTTTATAATTGGCTGGAATTAACTAATAATAGAAACTTAAAGCCGCATGAGTTATCCCCTGACCATATTTGGAAATACAGAGTTTTTTTATCCAAAAATATCAATAAAGTATCAGGAGAGGCTTTAAAAAAATCTTCTCAAAACCAATGTCTTATTGGTTTAAGGAATCTTTTAAGTTATTTTGCGGAGAGAAATATTGCATCTTTACCTTCGGATAAAGTTAAATTATCCAAAAAATCAGAGGAAAAAACCATTAAATTTTTACAATTGGAACAAATAGAAAAATTACTCCTCTCCCCTAACATTAAGACCATAACTGGCTTACGTGATCGATGTATACTAGAAGTTTTATTTTCAACCGGGATGAGAGTTGCTGAACTTGTTTCTTTGAATAGAAATCAATTACATTTTCCCCCTGCTCAAAAGAATCTTGAGATTAGTATTATTGGTAAGGGTAACAGGCCAAGGCCTGTTTATTTTTCCGAAAGAGCCCTGTACTGGTTAAGAAAATATCTTAATAGCAGAAACGATGATGAAGGAGCAGTATTTATTCATTATAAAGGTCCAAAATTAAGTGATTGGCGTTTAACCACAAAATCCATAGAAAATATTGTTAAGAAATATGCTATCAAAGCTGGGATTCCAATTCACACCGTACCTCATACCTTGAGACATAGTTTTGCCACAGATTTGCTTGGTAAAGGTGTTGATATAAGAACAGTTCAGGAATTTTTAGGCCATAAGAGTATTTTGACTACCCAAATTTATACTCATGTAGTATCAAAAAAATTAAAAGATATTCATAGCAAATTCCATAGTGGTAAAGATTTAGATTAAAATTTTATGAAAGAAAATAATTTATGAATCAAGGCAGAGCTGATTTAGGAGTTTATAAAGAAGGAGAAAGAAATATTTATGTTGAAGTTGGAACTATTTCATTAAATAAATTATTAATAAATTTGGAGTCAATGGAAGGCTCTGATTTTTTGCTAGTGTTGGATGATAAACATGCGATTGAATTTTCTGTTATAAAAGCTAGTTATATAAAATAATAACCAGCCGTTCGGTTTCTCTGATAATAAAAAAATCATCAAAACCTGAAACAGAGTTAAGATGGTTTATTTACAATTGATTTGCCATGATAAGATGGTGGAATTAACCCAGTAGTCCGCAACTTATGGTTAATTTACTCCACTCGTTGATCATCTCGTCTGTGATGTGATGAGGAATAAATTTGTACTCCGTAGGTCGAGTTCCATCCGGGGGTATTGAAACTGGTTCAATATACCCTCTAATTTCTATGCCTCGCCAGACAATCCTGGCAACAAGAGATGCACCTTCCTTCTCAAAAGGTACGGCAAAAAATTGATTTGCTTCCAAAGTTGGTCCAATAACTTGGACTTTACTACTGCCTCGTCCATCTGGAAGTAAAACTCTTATTTGCCTTGGTCTAGATTTTTCGTCAAGGAATGCCATTTCTGAAGAGTCAGTCCAGTATTTTTCCAGTCCCGACATTTGTCTTCCTCCGTCTGTTTATTTGTTTATAGTTCAAAACATTACTATCTTATAACTTTATTGTTTTTTGTCAAGCGCCTTTGAGTACTCCGATGCCAAGCATCGGAGCTTGACCTAATAATTATCTTTCCTCGGATTGCTCCTCAATATATTTCTCGACTTGTT
>JAHITV010000024.1 GCA_018817315.1 Patescibacteria group bacterium | reverse complement strand
TTACTAAGGTAATAATGATTTAAACCAACCCTTCATTTTATTTACCACCTGGTCCACTGCCGAAATATTGGGCATATGAAAACCTCTCTGAACCGCATTAGAACTGCCCCATAAAGCCAGTCCTATAGCTGTAGTATAAGCTGGATCATTAATTTTATCTATGCCACTGTGTTCGATACCTTGCGGCAAACCAACAAAAACCGGCAGTTTAAGTTTTTCTTTGGCTAACTCAATAATACCATTAAGTCTGGCGGCGGCGCCGGTTAAAACCACGCCTGCTGGCAATAATCCTGAACGATCAATCTTTTTTAACTCTTTATCAACTAAACTAAAAATCTCTTCACATCTTGCCTCGGTAATCTCGGCAATATGTTTTTCCGAAACCATGGTGCGTTCTTTTTCAGTAGAAGAAAACTTGGATAAATCTATTTCATCACGTTTACCCACTTTATTACTGTTTGCTTTTGCTACTTCCAATTTAACCAACTCAGCTACCTCTATAGAAGTTCTTAAGCCGATAGCAATATCAGAAGTAATATGACTAGAACCCACTGGTAGTACAGCTGTATGTATTACATCTCCTTCTTCATAAACAATTAAATTGGTAGTTTGGCTACCAATATTTACCAACACCACTCCCAGCTCTTTTTGCTTCTTATTCAAAGTGCCTTCGGCACAGGCTAAAATGCCAAAAACCAAATCTGTAATATCTACACCAGTACGATAAATACATTTGGTTAAATTCTTAATTTGTGAAGAAAGACCAATAATAATTTGCGTGGCTACTTCTAAACGTACCCCGCTCATTCCCACTGGGTCTTTAATGCCTGATTGATTATCAATGGTAAAAATCCTGGGAATAACATGGAGAATTTCATAATTAGGTGGAGTAGCCACAGTTTGCGCTGCTTCAATAGCCCTTTCTACATCCTCTTCAGTTATCTCTTTATCAGCTTTTGCTACTGCTATTACCCCGGTACTTTCTAATGTTTTAATATGAGTACCAGACATACCAACAACCGCAGTCCCCACAGGCATATTAGTCATTCTTTCTAACTGTTCTAAAACTTCAGAAATACTGGTTACTGCATCTTCAATATTAGTAACCATTCCTTTACTAATACCCCCACTCACATTTTCAGCTGCTCCTATTACCTGTAAATTAGTATCTGTAAATTTACGTAAAGCTACGGCTCTAATTAAACTAGAACCAATATCTAAACCAGTAATTACTTCTTGTTGAGACATAGTGATCTTTTTAGTAATTAAATTATACTAAAAAAAATAAAATTTAACAACCTGAAAATTTTCCACAAAAAACTATTTTGCTGAACAAAAAAATTGTTCTATTTTAATAACCAAACTTGCTGGTTACTAAAACTAAAGAAAGTATTTTTTTAACTCTTGAGGATTTTATTCTGAAGTTCCTCCATTATTTGTGCTTCTTTTTTAGTCTGATGATTAAATCCTAAAAGATGTAACAAACCATGAATAAACAGTAAACCAATCTCTTCCTTTAAAGTCTTTTGTTGTTTTTGGACCCGTTTTTTAGCTTGAGTATAACAAATAAATATTTCGTTAATTTCCTCAAAGGAAAGAACATTAGTTACTTTATTAATCCCTCTATACCTTTTATTTATCTTCTTAATAGTTGGATTATCTACAAAGACTACAGAAAGAGATAAACTTCTTTTTATTTTTAAAATACGACTGGCGTGTTTAGCCAAATTTTGTAAAAATACTCCCCACTGGGGAGTTATTTTTACCTGATAATTAACTTCTAACTTAATCATCAAAATAAAATTAGCAAAATGTTAAATTAATCTTTTCAGCTCGTTATTTCACCTAAACCCTCATTTCCTGGCGGCTCCTGATCTCCATCTCCATCAGATTGAGGACCAATATACTTAAAACTAAAAGTTCTCAAAAATAACTTATAAGTGCTGTAAAAATACATTTGCTGACTGACACCAATATTATAAGAAATAGTATAAATATTTGTTCCCACTGCTAAATAAGTCGTTAAACCATCAGCTGTTTGAATAGCTGGCAGACCATCTACCAATAAAGTAGTAAAACCACTAGTATCTATCGTGGAGTTTTGATTAATATACCAGTTAAGAGCAGAAAGGCCTAAAGGATTCGGCTGAATAATAATTTCCATAAACTCACCATTACTGGAAGTGAAAATAACCTCACTCTTATTAGGAGTTAAAGATCTAACCACCCAAGAGGTTGGATAAAGTACAGAATAACTATATTCGTAGTTATAATAAGCCGTAACTAAACCAGAATCAATTAAGCGGGCTGAACCAGCTTTAGTAGGATCATATAAATTAACTACTTCTTCGGCATCCTGATAACTATCACCATCGGTATCAGGTAAAATTGAATTGGTTTTATAAACATTTTCTTCAATATCAGATAATAAATCACCGTCACTGTCCAAACCCATAGTAGGTTTAATAGGTTCTGGAGTCTCATTTCCAGAATTAGTGTTATTATTTACCGGAGGTTCTTCACTATAAGGAAAAATACCCTGAGGAGTTGTTTCGTACTTACCAGCAGTTAATCTTAAATTACCAAAAGAAGTTCCTTCCTCCAAGACAAAAGTAAGTTGGTAATTTAATTTATCAGTTGAAGTTAAATAAGTATATTGTTCCCCGCCAGGCAAAGGGTTTTCTGGTATAATACTCAAATAACCGCTCGTTAGATTGCTTAAACTGTTTGGATAAAACTCGTTAGCGTTAAAATATAATTCTAAAGCTGAACGTAATTCTGTAATATCTTGCAGGCGCCGCTGATCACGTAAAGCCGCTGTCTCCAAAGCTTGATTAGTATTTTCATTCTGATTCTCATTCTGATTCTCATTAACTGGAGGCATTAAATTAAGATTTACCAAAGGATCTTCAACCACCGGAGATTTCTCTCCTTTTTGCTTCATTAAAAATATTACCGCTGCCATAATAACCAAACCTAAAACTACAAAAATCACAATACCTAAAACTATCCAACTAACCCTGCCCTTCTTTTTTGGCAATGACTTTGATTTAAGAAAGCGGGTAGGTATAGTATGGACATCATCTTCGGAAATCTGTTCCTCTTCCATAACATCTTGGGCGGATAAAGGATCCTGTTCGTTAGTTATTTCTACCTTAGATTCTTCCTCATCAGGCGATTTATCATCAGCAATTAAATTATTATTGGTATTAAACATATTTAGTTATCTTTAATTATATACCTACAATTAACAAATAATCAATCGATTAAAAAATTTTATGCCAAATTACTATTAATTATTAATATCTAACATCCTACCAGGACCCAAAGGATTATAACCATTATCCACTTCCTCACCATCAAGATATCCATCACCATCAGTATCAGGATTTAGAGGATTAGTATTATAAATCCTTGCCTCTTCTCTATCAAATAAACCATCACCATCACTATCAGGTTCCATAGGATCAGTGCCTAAATCCGCCTCTTCTGTATCTGTTAAACCATCTTTGTCTGAATCAATATCTGTGTTTTCATTAACATTACCATTAGATTGTGGTGGCGTATTAATATTCTGGTTCATATTAATATTTTGCTGCCCTGCTGTATTTATATTCAAAAGCGGTAATTCATCAGGATTTGCTTTAAAAAATTTACTAAAGACATAATAACCACCCCCAGCCACCACAATAATCAGAACAATTAAACCAATCCAATAAAACTTTTTATTACTGGTGCCTGTATCTGCTGTATCATCTGGTAATGTTGTTAAAGGTTCTGGTGGACCAGCCATAGGCGGAGTTTCTTCAATAGCTGGGGCTTGGGGAAAAGAAGGCCTTTCAGTTTCCTTAAACATATCTTCAGCTGAATCAGCTTTAGGTACACTTAAAGGAGGTGGGGATGAGACAGGCATAGTATCTTTTAAAGATTCTAATTTATCTTCTGGCGAAGGGATATTTGCTGATCCGGCTTCATTACGAGGAGGAATAGGCGGTATAGGACGTGGATTTTGTGGCTCTGCTGGTTGATCATCTGATTTAAAATTATTAGAACCAGGAGTAGAATTTTTGCTAGGAAATTGATCAAACATAAATTTATATTATTAATTATAAACTAAAATCTAATTTTTAATCTACAGTACGAGGTAGTATTACCAGAAGATCCGCCCCAAATTGAAGTTGCTCCAGGGACTTTATGTTGCCAGTAATATTGACTGGTAGAATCACCCCAGGCATTAGAATTGCTACAGGTTGTGCCAATTGGTTCTAACCAGCTACTTTCGTTAAAAAGTGGATCATAATTCCAACCTGCAGGCGGAGGGCTAGCACTAGTTATACATTTCCAGCCAGCATCAGGTCCTGGCACTGTTGTTACTCCATAATCATCTGAAAGACAATAACTTGGGTCCATTGAAGAATTATAACTTGCTTTACATCCTAGTTCAGGCGGATCACCTGGGACATGTAAATTTTGAGTGCAAATTTGTCCGATTCTATCACTATCTGGCTCACGACAGTCACCACTAGCACAATCTCCGTCACTATTGCATATTCGCCCAGCATTCCAGCCAGTATAACAAACTTTATGGCAGGTCATTTGTTTACAGGAAAAAGTTCCAATAGTTCCATAACAACTACCAGTATCGCGCGTGGAAAAAGCAATCACATTTAGTTGTCCGGATGCCAAAGGAGCTTCTACTTCTTTAATATGTTGCCATGCAAAGCCAGAAGTATCCTCCTCTAATAAAACTCCGTTAAGATATAATTTCCAGTCATTATCTCCGCTGAATTTAGTTTGAAAAGTGGGCTGGGTACAGCACCCTGCATCACTATAAGAGCTGCAATCTGCATTGCAAATCAAGGAACCGCCAATATAAATAGGATTAACTGAATTACAGGTTTGAATACCATTATCAATAGCTCCTTGATCACAAACTTCATTAAAAGGCGGATAATTGTCTAAGACGCCATCGCCGCATGCTAAGACACACCCTGTGCCGTTATCTTTATATCCATCAGGACAGGTAAAACCACATTGTCCACTGTCGCAAGCTGCATTAGGATTGCTTGGATCAGGATCTGGACTGGGCTCTGAACAAACATTACCGCACGAACCGCAATTATTAACATTATTCATTATATCTGTTTCACATTCAGCATTGCCTGAACAATTAGCCCAACCTATATTACAGGTGTAATTACATATATAATTATTGTTAATATCTTCAACGCACTCCATCATAGTATGTTCAGTGCTGATTAAACCACCTAAAGTACAATCATTACCGCACCAGCCACAATTATTGATATCAATAGAAATATCTGTCTCGCAACCATCTGTACCGCCATTACAATCTGCCCAAGGACTGTAAGGATCGCAAATATAATCACAAGCGCCTCCTACACAAGCCACTTCACTATGTGGGGCAGACCCACAAACCAAGCCACAGTTGCCGCAATTCTGCGGGTCAATATTGGTATTAATTTCACAACCATCAATATCTGTCATTGAACCATCACAAGCAGTCCAATCAATTTCACAAGCTGTCACTACACAGTTATTACAAATCGTATGAGGAGGCCTATTATTACCGTCGCATTGTTCTGTTCCTTCTATAATACCGTTGCCACATGATCCTATATATGGTTCTCCGGCAGAACAAGTAATTTGACAACGATTACTGCCGGAAGTAATACAGCTAGGTATACCTCCATCAGTACAAGCCCAACCAGCTGCGCTGCCATCGCATTGTTCGCCGTAAAATGGCTGAACAACACTATCACCGCACCAGCCGCCATAATCCTGGCACTCATTAGCAAAGCCAGAAATTCCACAGGCGTATTGATTATCAATACTGCTACCACCGCCAAAACCTCTCTCTCCCAACGGTGCTGTAACATCGCAACCTTCGTAATCAGCAGTCCATTCATTATCAATATTATTTATTTCTCCATCGCCGCAATAACCTCCACAATAATTAGGACGATTATAAATAGGTCCTTGGAAAGGGGGATTACCTGACAAAGGCAATATCCAACGACAATTATTGTCGCAACCCAGTAATTGCGAATTGTTCCAGGTATAACCTAAAGGGCACCAGTTACGAGACTGTCCTGGCTCGCATTGCTCTGATGGTAAACTAACAATACCGTCACCGCATAAAACCACAGAAGTGGTATCGCATCCTTCTACCTTATCAACTCTTAAATTTAAATGACTATTTATAAAAAGGTCTGGACGCGGCTGCCAAATATTTGCCACCGGAGTACTTTCGGGGATAGGCATTTCCATCTTGGTGGCTAAAAAGTAATTTGGACCGATGTTTTGATATTGATAGCGGTAAAAATATGAATTATTATCGCAGGCAAAAGCTCCTTGCCCACCATTGACTTCGGGATTCCAACAGGTCTGGGGATCATAGAATTGACAAAGAGGATCAGTATCTGGATCACAGTCAGAACAATTACCAAAAATATTCGCAGGATCAATGGGTAAACTAACGCCTAATTCCACTCCTAAAGTTTCTGACCAGGAAGGCCATTTAGAAGTGCTCATTCCCGGAAGATAACTACCACCACTTAAGGCTGGATATTGATAATTATGTGTTTGATAATAACCTTCCAAAGTATTGGCAATAAAACTTAAATCAGCCAACCGTTTAGTATCTTTAATAACTTTTTCTTTTATTTCTTTATCAGTGATATTAGTATTAAACTTCCAGTTTTGAATCAACTGATTAAAAATTTCTTGAGTAATGGGACTGGCGCCGGAATTATAAGACATTAAATAAATATCGGTATAAGCAGTGCTTATGACTGCATCACCTATAACTTTAGTGGCTGCCACATAAACTGTTCGGCCGTCCTGAATAGCCTGATAACCGTCTATGGTTAAAATATTAGGATTGCCTTGCTGGCCAGTAGGTACATTCTTGGCGTACCATTCTAAAGGACTTAAATGATAAAAATTAGTATAAATTCTAAGGCCAATAATATCATTGGTGGTTGGCACTGGGATGATATATTCTCTAATCAGATCATCTTCTTGATCATCAGGACTAGGAGTAGTATTAAGAATTATCGGTAAAGACACGGGCATATCTTCATTTATGGAAGGCAGATCATCTGCTACGCCAAATTGACCAGCATCACGACAATAACTTAAGGCAAAATCATAATTAGTGTCTTCAAAACGTAATAATGAATTTTGTTCATAAGCAGGCCAGGGGTTTTCACACAAATTAATAATGGCTAAAGCTGAATCTTCTAAATTTCCTACTCCATAAGCAGGTGGGAAAATAGCTTGAGCCACAATATCAGTTTCACCATTTTGATTAGCAGCTTCTACTGCTTTAAAAGAATTATTATGATCAACAGGATAATAAATGGAATCACTACTTAAAGTAGCAAGCTCTGTATCTTCTGATTCCCAATACCATTCCCACTCATAAACACCAGGAATAGAAACTAATTCTTGGCCGTCAATACTATAACCGGTGACTGTATAAATTTTGTCATTATCTTCACTGGTATCATAATCTGGATCACCATAACTGTTATCGCTAGTATCATCATGGCTGGTGGTAAAAATCCATTCATCCATTTCTGCCCAACCGTTTTCCTCAGCTGGCAGATCTGCCAAAGTTTGGATAAAGTTAAGAATGCAAATATCTTCTCTGGTACTAAAAGTGTGTTCAATCTGATCAGCAACAAGAGGATATGCTGCTGTGCCTTCTAAAGTTAATAAATTAACGCCTTTAATTCCTTGTTCACCGCCTTTTATAGTTACTTTGATATTCTCTCGGTTATAAGGATTATTAAGTGGTGGCGCTGGTAAAGGTTGTTGAGGATAAAAATAAACTGTAGTCCTATTATCAATGTTATTCCAGCTCCAGCTACCCTGGCTTTCCAAAGGACACCAAAAAAATGGTGCTTCTAAGGCACTAGCTTTAAAGAAAATCTTATCAAATAAAGGATGGAATAAATTATTAAAGAAAGTATCAAATAATTTGGCCAAAAGCGTTGCCCTGATTTTTTTAGGCCAAGAAGAAGGTGCTTGAGCTGTTAATTCTATACAACCTGGAGCTGATAATTCATTGCTAAGATATTTAACAATCAAATTATTGTTATTGATAGTAGTATGATCAACAAGCTGATCAAAATCAATACTAATTAAAGAATTACGGCAGGCAGGCGGCGGGCTTTGTGGTTCAATATTTAAAACTTGAGGACCATGTAATTGTTCCCGAACTATTAAAGAAGCATGTCCTTGAGCGTCTTCTGCTTGAGCATGCAACCATGTTTGACCTATGTTATTACTGACTGTCTTGGCACTACTTGGATAAGGTAATTGTATATCTGTTAAATTAGCTACTAATCCATCATCAATAGTCCAGGAATCCATAGGATTAGAAAGAGGCAAACCATCTTCATTAAGAGCTGTAGCTTGCCAATTATTAATATCTCCAAGATAGCTGACAGTGCTGGTTGGAGAAACTTCTACCTGTGAAACGCCACAGACTTCTGGTATGGTAGAAAAATCCCAGGAACAAATTTTATTAACGTCATCCCAGGTAGCCGGGCAACCGTCTGTCGTTAAAATAATGCTTCCAGAATTTACTCCTGTATCTCCTCCTTGTATCTTTACGGTATATGTTTTATTTGCCTGCCAATAGTTATTAGGCGTATCAGGAGCTAAGGAAATTACTGTTCTGTTTGGATTATAACTTATCATTACCGGTGAACTAATAGCATCAACAACAACGCTAAAATTACTATCATTAATAGAGGCTTCATCCAAGCCATAATCAAATTTGCTTCTAACCAAAGCATTTAAACAAACATCACTGCCTGTGGGTTGATGTTCAATTATTTCTAAATAATCCTCACCACCGCCACTAGCAACTGTTAATCTGCCGTTATCACCTAAGTTATAAATTCCACTGCTCAAAGCCCGGATATAAGTAACACCCAAATCATTAGCAGTAACGGTTGTTGTTGCATTTCCAGTAGTCTGTAAAGGATTTAAAGAAGCAATGCCACTGCCATTATTGCTACCAGGCACAGCATTACGATCTAATTCAGAGGTCCAATTCCAAGTTGTGGTTGCTAAAACTTTTAATAACTGGCAAGTAGCTAAATCTTGACCAGCAGGTGAGTAAGTTGCTGTATCACCGGGCTGCAAAATTGTAGTGGCAGGAGCAACCATCACACTGTCAAAAGTGCAGTAATCACTGTTATTTCTGGTTTTAAATTGCCAGATTTTTAAACCTGTTAGTTCGCCTCCTTCTGAACTAAGGATATTATCATTTAAGAAAATTTCATACCAAGTAGCTGGCTCTAAATCATTTGTAGGAGTGAAAATAAACTCTGTGCCGCCGTCTACATCAGCTAATTGCAAATCATTATCATCTTCTGTCACTGATTCATCGCAAACTCCATCAACACACTTAAAAACTTGAATATTTGAGGTAGTCAAAGTACTGCTATCCATTATTAAATTAAAACGCGCAGAAATTTTAGCATTAACGCAAACTTGTTGAGAATTTGGCCAAGGCGTGGGGCTTTGCTTAGTTCCATTATTACATTGATGATCCATCATTACTTGAGGAGCAGGAGGTACAATATTTAAACTGGCTTGATTTTCTGGTTGAGGAGCAACATCAGTTATTTTAGCGTGAATTCGCCCATAATCTGGCTGTTGAAGCAAGTTTTGTGCCATCATATTAATCATGCTGTCATCAGGTGGATCAGTAAGATCAAGGTCTATTTCTGGAACAATATCTGTAAAATTTCCATTAACATTATCCCACTTTGTCTTTTTCCATTCCCAAGTAAAATTATCAGGGCAGATAGCGCAATTTCCGCTATTAAAACCATAAGCACTGTAATTAACAGTTTGGTTTCGTTCAATCGGACCTAAGGCAGATCCTTGTGTTCGATCATAAGGTATAATATTTACCTGATCAGCAAGACACTCTTGAGAACTTACTCTGGTTTTAAAATACCAGGAATAATCTTCATCTAAATTTATATTGTCAGCACTGGTTAGTCCTTGAGTAACTATTATTTTATACCAAGTATCGGCAGCAAAATTACTAGTTGGATCAAAAGTTACATATTCAGGCAAAGGACTTGATTCTAAATTAGGATTGGTAAAGGTAAAAATTCCTGACCATGATTGATCAGTGCAACCAGTAGGATTTTCTCCGCTGCCGCAATTTTGCAATTTAACTGTTTGATCTGCGATAAAGGTCGTATCCTTCATATTGACACTGAATCTAAGGCCTACATCTTGATTTATAAAAGCAGAATTATAACCCTCCATGGGATAACGATAAGGCACTGGCGAAGCATTTTCGCCGTTCCAGCAATTACCGCTTTCTTGAACTTGCGGTGTAAGACAGTCAGCACAAGTGGTAAATTGCCACTCATAATAATCATAATTATCTTCAGGATTTTCACCACCAGTTGCTTGAACATCAAAATCTACTGGATTACTTTCCAAATTATTAACCAGTTCTTTTACCCTGACTGGCCCGGATTGTGTTCCTTCGGGCACTGTAATCTTTATCAAATTATTAGTACTGCCTGCTTCTGGATCTAAATCTAAAATATTAGAAAAATTAACTTTAACATTATTAAAAGGCTCGCCGGCAATCTCTACTAAAACGCCTGCTTCTCCTTCTTGGGGATAAATACTGCAAATACCAGGAGTAACCGGTAAATTCTCATCATAAATAAAATCTTGAGGTGAATAGGATTCTTGTCCATCTTTAAATACTCTAACAGGTCCCGTAATGATTTCATTTGATTGGGGAACTTTAACAATTATTTGATTATCAGTCCAGAAATTTGTACCGCACTCTTGGGGAAAATCAAAATTGCCTTCTACATAACCATCAGCATTATTAGCTGTAAATCTGACTGTGTTAGCACCTTTGTTATTACCAAAACCAGCACCATAAATAGTGACATATTGATCAGGTGCTCCTTGAGTGGGAATAATATAATTAATTACCAAATCAGCTCCATAACCACTGGTTACATTAAAATATAAACCGTTACTGTCTTCCTCATTTACTACAACTCTTACTGCAGTTTGACCAGCTGCAAGATTTGGAACTCTGGCAGAGGCCTCGTCATAATTAATTTCTGCTATCCAACTGATTGGCCCCAGCGCAGAAATAGGTGCTTCGGCTTGACCAAAATAAACATCTCTTTCACTTGCGGCATTGCCAAACTGAATCCCTCTAACTAAAAAATTGTCTTCAAAAACACCGCTGGGAGGATCAACTAAACAAATACTTGGCCTAACCACATCATTAACCAAAAAATCAACTTCATTACTTGGCAATGCTTGAGCCGTTTCCACCTGCACGCTTCCTATGCCTTGGGTGATGGCCGGAGGAACTTCCACAATAATTTGATTATCCTGCCAGTTGTATTCACAACCGCTAATTGAAGGCAGGTCAGCTTCAATTAAATTACCGCTTACTGGGTCGGAAAAATAGACACTGCCTTCACTCGTGCCAAAATGCTGGCCAAAAATAGTAACCCAATTACCTGGTGCGCCATTATCAGGATCAATAGAAGTAATTAAAGGAGCAGCAACACATAAACAGTTATCAATATCGCATAAATTTGAAGCGCAAAGATCATCATTAGGTACACATATTAAAGGATCGCTGCTACAACTTTGACCTTCACAAGCAGGACATTCGCCCCCGCAATCTAAACCTGTTTCGTCTTCATCAATTACTCCATTAAAACAATGAGTAGGATATAATTTTACTCTTTTAGTGGACTGGGCTTGGTTGCCGGCATAATCAGTGACCACTGCTTTTATATTAAATTGTTGACCAGAAACATATCCCAACATTTGAGTATCCCACACATCATCGGACTCGCCTATAAAACTTATTTGTCCGCCAGGATCAGCCATGCCAATGGTATAATTATGCTCGTTTTCAATAAATGACATAGTAGCCAAACCAGCATCATCACTGGCTTCGGCAGTAAAAGTAAACTTTTCTCCGATCGGTATATTAATGTTATTGGTCAACCAAAAATAATCTACCAGTTGATCATCTGTGGCTTTAATTAAATTATCTGCAGGCGATTCTAAATCAATTAAAGGACCAACTTTAAATTCAAACCCGCAAGGCGTATTAGGCAAACCACAAGTGACAATATTTCCATAAGTATCAACCAAACCCACACCCACAGTTGTTTCTACAGTAACTCTGTACCAATTTAAATTATCATTAATCTCATCATAAGGAAAACAACCCAACTCTGGATGACCAGGACAAGGATAGGAAACTGGATCTGGTTTGCTGGTTAGCCGTTTTGGTAAAGCAGAAATTTCTGAAAATTCAGTAATTTCATTGACTATACTGCCAGCAGGTCCATCTATTTGCTTTATAGTAATAGCAGTATCTAAATTCTGATCAGTTGGCTGATTATTAAAGGTCATTTGAGCAATCACATTGCGGATACCTAACTCGCTATTATGAGCAGGAGCTACGGTTAATAATCTAAAACTATCAGGATTAGAGAAAGGATCACAATCAGGATCAATTTCGCAAGCCCCCCAAATGTTAGCCTGACAAGTTTGAATGCCTGAACAACTGCCAACGCTGCAACTTTGAGTTTGTCCATCCTCGCATTCAGGACCACCTGGTCCAGAAGCACCCTGCATAGCGTTAATAATAAAACTGACAATAGCAAAAGCAGCCAGGATAATAATCAAACCAATAACTCCGTTAATTAAAATCTTCTTGGCTTTATTAATTTTGTCTTCCTCACCAGCAGAAGTCATCCAAATAAAACCGCCGTAAAGAATAATAATAACCGCTATTATTCCTAAAAAACCCAAAAAGATTCTAACTACACTAACAATTAGCCCTGGTAAATCTCTAGTACCTAAACCTGTGCTAGCACCCACTTCTATACCTAAAGAAGCTTGTGCTGAAACAATTTGAGGTAATAAAAAGACACCCACTAACAACAGTAGTAAACTGACGAACAACACACTTTTCTTTTGCTTTAATGTCATCTTAAAAAATAACCAAAATAAATTAAGGCCCACTAGCAGGATAAAAACAATTTTGATATATATCTTTAATACTGGAAGTGAACCGGGTATTATATTCAGTTAAGGAATCTAAATTAGGATTATAAGTTCTAATCACTACCCGATGAGCTCCATTTACATTTTCTTTATAAACAGTAAAACCGCCATGAGGATAACATGATAAGTCTTCTGGAAAATCAGCTTGATTAGGCACATTACATGATTCTTTAAAAATTCCTATATTATCAGTATTAAGCGTGCTGCTTAAAAGCACACTATCAAACAAAGCTTTAACTCTTTTATTTTTCGGCACACCAACAGCATCTCTTTCTGGTTCTAATGGCTCCACAATTTCTGGCGGAATTAAGTCCATTTCATTATTAGTGGAAAAATCCCAAACATAATTATCAGTTGGCGGACCCTCAATCTCACCATTATTGTTTCCATCTAAGGAATTGCCAGCAGTATCAACAATACCGGATAAAGTTTCAGATACTGCCGCTTTAACAGTTACTGTGATTTGTTCATCGCCGGGTAAACATTTTGGTTCAAGGCCACAGGAATTAATAACCGGATTTCCGCTTTCATCCACACAAACAGCATCAGTAACAAAAGTAACTGTTTTAAAACGGTTACTCATAAGAAAAGTACCACTAACATATTTAGTGATTCCCTCATCATCATAACTAACTGTAATATTATCAAAAGTATCTGGCTCTAATTGACCAGCTGCTGTGGTAGTAGCATGTCCAGTGGCGGTAATAATATTAATAGCTTCGTCAAAATCAATTTGGACAGCGGTATTTTTATAAACATCAGTAGCGCCAGCAACAGGTATTACTGCTATTATATGAGGCGGCATTAAATCAAGTATATTACTAATTTCAAAAAACCAGGTATAACCTCCCAATAAAAAGGCTGGTGAACCATTACCTTTGTCTATATTATCTGACAAATTAACAGCATAATCAGTATAACCATTAGGATTGCCTAAATAATCTACTGGATCAAACACAAAATCCTTATCATTTGAGGTCATTACCACTACTCTATCAGCAGATAAAACAGTATCATTGTCACTGCGATTAATAACTCTAATATTCGGTTCTAAGGCTGTAGTGGCTACAATACCGCAGGTAATGCCCTGACTTTCAAAACCAAGCGGACAATTGCTTTGCTCATTTTCATTAATAATAGTGGAAACAGCCATGGCTTCCTTAAAACTCACCATAATTAAAGTATTACGTGGCACATCAGTGGCTCCTGGTTCAGGATAAACATTTTCCAAAACACCACCGCCCAAGGCTCCACCACCAATATCAATCCCTGGCCCGCCGCCACCGCCTGGCCCGCCGCCGGTAGTAATTTCCTGAAATCTACTGATAATATAAGAAACAATAGCAAAAGCGGATAAAATGATAATTAAACCAATAACTCCATTAATTAAAATTTTCTTGGCTTTATTGATTTTATCTTCCTCGCCAACAGAAGTCATCCAAATATAACCGCCATAAAGAATAATAATGACTGCTATTATTCCCAAAAAGCCCAAGACAATTCTAACAACTTTAACAATAATTTCTGTTAAATTAGTAGTACCAAGACCAGTGCTGCCAGGCACCTCTATACCTAAAGAAGCTTGCGCTGAAACTGATAAAGGCACATAAATAAAAAAAGCTACTATAAAAGAAGCTAATATAAAACAAAGGGTTGTTGGGATAATTTTCTGTTTAAATAAAGAAGGGAGCATGGTAACTATTTTTATTACTGATTTTGTTCTAAAAGCTCTTTGACTATCTGACTAACTTTTGAGCCATCGGCCTGACCAGCAACTTTAGCTATAGCCAACTTCATAACTTTGCCAAAATCCGCAGGAGAAGTTGAATTATTTTCTTTAATAATCTCCTTTACTAAGTCTGTTATTTCTGCCTCACCAAGTTCTGGTGGTAAGTATTGTTTTATAATTATTAATTCTTTTTCTTCT
>JAHITV010000023.1 GCA_018817315.1 Patescibacteria group bacterium | reverse complement strand
TCCACTCTTCTTGATTCAAATCCTTTAATTCAAAAGATCCGACCCCGCTCAACATTTCAGTTATTTCACCAGCAATAAATCCTTTTTCTGGATGTTTCCACATCTCTTCACGACTGTGCATCAGCTTTTCCATACCGGGCATTCTTTCTATAAATCTATCTACGCGTGGTGCAAAACCAACTGAATACAGGACTACTCCTACCAAAATGCTGGCAACAACACTACCAATTACAACTCCGTATGTGCTATAGCGATAACCCTTCTTTGTATGACGAGTATTATAATAAGCCAACAAGATAAACAGGGCTAGTACAATTAGCCAAACATACGGCATAGTAGTCAGCGTATGACTAATTGGATTCCTTTTCATAAGTTTCAACGTATCCCAGTCATTATTTACCACCCTGAAAATTATTGCCGCAACAGCATTACTACCAATCAACACAGAAATAGTTGCCAAAAACCATAAACCAACCTGCTCCAACCGAAACTGCCACTTCGGTTTAGGAGCAATTTTTTCTTGCTTAATTTTATTTAAAACTTTTTTGGATGTATTATTCATAGCATTAAAACTTTATTTCCTGTTTTTGGGTAATGGCATTAAACTGTTTTTTGGCCCGGTTTAAAAGAGTACCTACTGTTCCCACCGGCTTTTTTAAAATATCGGATATTTCTTTATAATCTTTATCTTCTAAATATTTAAGGATAATTACTTCTTGATATTTTTTGTCCATTTGAGTAAGTACAGTTTGGATTTTATTATTAGAAAGTTGAGAATCAATATGGTCGTGAGGATTGTTTTCGTCTTGCACTAGCTGGAGAATTTTTTCTCCTTCTTCTCCACCAATTGCCTGGGGTCTGCTCTGAGTTTTCCGAAAATGGCTGATGACGTAGTTTCTGGTAATCCGGTAAATCCAAGAGGAAAATTTTAAATCTTGATCAAAATCATTGAGATTAAGATAAGCTTTGACAAATACTTCTTGCAAGATATCTTCCAGATCCTGCTCATTTACGCCGGAAATCCGCCTGATATAACGGGCCAATTTTTCTTCATACCGTTTCATCAAGCCTAAATACCACTCCTGATCCGAGAGCGTCAAGCTTACTAATTCCTCGTCCGTTTTGTCTTCCCAGTTTCTAGGAGTGGCCATTTTAATTACTACGCATTAACAGTAAAGTTTCTTTCATTTTATCATATTCTAGAAACAAAAAAAGCGTCTGGTAAAGATGCAGTTTGTTATTATAAGTATATCAAGAATTAGTTTTTTTCTAAAGATTACCAATCATAAAACACTATCTCATTAATTAAACAACCAACTGTAATAACTAGTAGTGCTATTAGAATCAGTACCAAAGCTAACTGAGTTAGCATGGTTTAGTAAGAATGGTTGATAGCTTCCTCTTTTTTTTATTAAGGATAATATAATATAGATACCTGGTGCAGAATCAAAATAATCATCACCTTTATTATCATAAACTGCTTCAAGATTACCATTTTCAATAATTGCTTTTGAAACTTTATCGTGTTTCTCTGCTTTCTCCAGTGCCAAATAATGCGAAAAGTCAATTGATCCTAATAGAAAGGTATTAGAATCTAAACTGCGATTCAGCTGTTCAATTAGGAAGTCAGCTTCCCGCTGAGATAAATCGTGCTTGATCAAAAGCGGCACCACTCTGGCATTAGGAAAGTACTGTTCTATATAGGGCAACGTTATGGTAAAAGCATGATCTTTAGCAATACTTTGATTATTCAACTCTAATAAGCCAGACTGCATTAATTTACCAATTAGTCTTTTATCTGAATGCAAATTCCCCCATTCGGTCACCCAGTTTCTATCCGCAGTTAATAGTCCTTTAAATCCTTGGTAATAATGGTTAGGGCCAATAACCACAATAGTACTTGGGTTGGTACCTTTTTTTAGGCACTGAAAAAGCTGATCAATTAATTCACTAGCAATATCATGATGAGTAGTAATGCCTCCTAAAAACTTTTGGCTGCAGAATTCTGGTAGATCAGTGGCTTCACCCTTTACTAGTCCATGCTCATCTTCTGGCAGCCTGATCAATACTATAACTAATACCAAAACTATAGCAAATAATATGGTTGGATTAATAATCCCCTTTTTTATCATTCTATTGGATTTCAACCTGGCCGCTGCTGGTTAAATTAATACTGTCTTTCACTCGAAAACCCTGGATCATGGCAGGTTCAACATTAAACGTCCCCTGATTCTTAACTCGAGCATAATAGATAATCGGTTTGTCCCAGCTTTTAGATCTGCTAAAGCTGATTTTCTGTCCGTCAATTAAATAAGGCCAAGTAGCATCATATTCTCCGTGCTGCAACCGTTTATAAGGCTGGGAAACAACTGCTAGTCCGGATGGCAAGTAGTCTGTTACCTTATAAGCATTGTCGATTGCATTAGCGTTAATTGTGCTACTCATAGTAACTTTGACAATGTCTCCTTCGTTAAAGGTATTAGTGTTACTATTTGCTCCCACTACCTCATAAATACGACTTACTCCAACCTGGGAATCTACTGCTACTGTATTCGGATTAGCCGGTACAGTATAATAACTCAACACTCCTACTGTACCAGTAATATTAGAAAATCGAGCGTCTGCTAAATCTTCCGGTGATACAGAAATTGTATGACGCTGGTATTTTTCTAAGGTAACAGATTCTGATTGATTGCCAATTTGATAATCAAAACTCACTGCTCCCGGTTGAATGGTTGGCACTTCTTCTTGCAAGTAAGTCAGTTTTTGGACATTCAGAAGGATGTAATTAGTAGCCTTTTCACGCACATAATTAAAGAGTTGTTCTTCTTCATTCATATCCAATCGGTTTGCCAGCATTGCCATTAATACTGTATAGGTTAGATAGTCGTCTTCGTCTTGCCCTAGAACAATCCGGACATACGGATCTAGCGCTTCACCGTAGTTTTTAATCAGCTCTAGATAAAAAGCTCGTCCGTATTCCCCTGCTCCCAGACGCTCTAGAGCCAACGCCAGATAAACCTTCAGCTCTGGTGTTATTTCTTGATCCTCTATTAAATTCAAGATGATATTCAATACCGGCTCATCAATATTTGCTAAACCATAAAGCGCTAATACGATTTCTTCTATAGAGGAGTTTTCGTTTTCAAGATAGTTATAGAAATAACTGGCCAGTGCTGTTTGGTCGAATTCAGCAGCAGCTAGTCCTGCCAAATGAACAGTGAGTGCCAATTCTGATGAAGCATACGGTAACAGGGCAATACCGCCGTCATCTAGCTGGTAAAGTCCTCCGTCGAATTCTGGTACCTGCCTTTCTTCTTCAAAGTATTCATTCAATAACAATGCTGCCATTTTTTTGGCATAAACCTGATCTACCCGCTCACCCCAAGCATAGGTAAGACGATTTAGATCGCGGTAATAGTAGCCACGGTTTTTATCCATAAAGACCAGAGTTGTCTGCCGATCAGCAGCGCCCTCAAGCTCTAGATTCGGCTCAAGGGTATAGTAATTAGCAGTTTCTTTTTCCCAATGG
>JAHITV010000022.1 GCA_018817315.1 Patescibacteria group bacterium | reverse complement strand
TTATATTCATCATTATCGCTAGCTGATGAACAGCCAGGATCATTAGGGTAATCAATCAGACCATCGCCATCGTTATCTAAACCGTCAGCACATTGAGCTACACTAGGATCAGTTTCATCATTATCGCTAGCTGATGAACAGCCAGGATCATTAGGGTAATCAATCAGACCATCGCCATCGTTATCTAAACCGTCAGCACATTGATAAAGTGGCTCAATCTGAAGACCTAAATTAGACTCCCCTGCAGCTTGAATAAAAAAGGGGTTATTATTAAAGAATAAAAAAAGGACTAAAATCAAAATTATAATTAATATATTCTTTCTCTTCATTAAAAATTATTTTAAAAATTTTAAGAAGCAGTAATAGTAACTATCATATCAATTGAATAACTATCAATCGCCTGTTCAGCAGGAATAGTTTGACTAATATCCACCCCTGTTAAATCCCAATAACAATTTGCTTCGCCATAAGTGGAAGTAATTAAAGTAACACTATCTACTGAACTTTCCACGAAACTGGCTTGTGACCCTAATGATAAGCCAGAGGTACTGCAACCAGATTGGGCCGTAATAGTCGCCACCGAAGGATCAAAAGTCAGCTGGCCAGCTAAACCATCTGCGTCTGCGCCATCAGTGCAACCAGAAGCATTACTATCATTAAAATCATAATCACTGGTACCATCCCAATAAGCTGTAGTACTGGAAGCAGCTATAGTTAAAGTCCAGTTATTATTAATGGTAGTATTGTTTACTCTGATTTTTTCGGTAGATGAACCAAAAGTACCTGTATTACTATGGCAATCAAAATTAAGAGGCGCCGTAGTCATAGTTACCGAAGGACTGGATACAGAATCGCCGTCAGCATCAACAATGTCTGTGCTTAATGTTCCCCCGCTGGCAGTGGTAGGAGCCCAACGCAAACTAACAAAAGCAAAATCCCACGCCATAGTTACTTGGTTATCTAGAGAAGATTCGCTAGTTCTAAATCTTAAATTAGTCAAATTCTGCAAATCACTAATATGAGAATTAATATTATCAGTATGCCAGCCTTCGGTAAAAACATAGGAAGAAGCAGCATCAGTACCTACTGGTATCCAGCCGCCTAAAGTTGAACTAGCGCCTCCATAATAAAGCAAATCTAAAGTTGTAGTTGCATCATCGGAACTAGACTTATAGCGACCAGCATAACGTACTCCTGTTAAATAAGTATTGGCAAGTAAAGTAGTATCAAAATCAATATTAGCTGCTCCGCCCATAGCTACATCATAAAGACCTGGTACATAGTCATAAGGATAAAAACTGCTATCAGTTAAAGTAGTGTTAACACCATAAACACTAGGACTTCCTAAAGTAGTATCCAGTGACTGGGTATTTAAAACGCTGGAGCCATCAGAAGAACCAAAAGACACTTCAATATCTGAAGCACTAGAAATAACCGTGCCAATGGTAACATATAACAAATCTAAATATAAAGTCCCTGCTTGGGTAGTAGGAGTATAAAAACCGATTCTTAGCTCTCCATTGTAAATATAATTAGACAAAGTTACTGGCGCTTTGGCAAACTGGTAAGCTGTATTACTGGTATTATCCATAGCAGTGGTGGTTAAATTCTCCCAAGCTGAATCACTAAAATTATAAATTTTGGGCTTATAAGTTAAACTGGCTGTACTGGTATAACCATGATAATAAAGCATAATAGCATTAACTCCAGGATAAGTCTGCACATTACCAAAAGGTAAGTAAAAATCAAAAGATTCACTATCAACATTTTCTACTTGTAAATATGATTCATCCTCTCCGCCAGTTGACATAGCATCATCTGATGAAGGATAAGTATAAGTGTAGTTATTAGTAACACTGCCACTGCCAGTAGTTTTACTAAAACCCTTAGCCCAGTAAACCGGATCAGTAGCTACTTCCAAAGCTAAATAATATATGGAAAGAGAAGCAGCAGCACTATCAGTTGAATAGTATCTAAGTTGTACTCTTTTATTAGCATCATCAGTTACAAAATTACTTAAAGAAGTGCTGGTAGCACTATCGCCATCATTCCAACGACCATCAAAAACAGGAAAATAAATACGATTATCAAATCCTTGCATTACAACTTCAGCTGTTAAACCATCTACAAGCGACCGCCAAGTAGAAGAAGCATTATCATAAATTTGCAAAGAATAATTAAACATAAGACCTGATAAAGAGCTAATATGACTGATAATTATTTTATTGGCATTATTTAAATTAACACCGTCTATATTTAACCTAACATCAAAACCAGAAGCTGTGCTGTCAATCCCCCAATAACCATATGGTTGACCTAAAGTAGCCCGCCAACTAGCCATATTAGAAGAACTGGTTGCTACAGCTGTGCCAACTTGTATTGAACCACCGACAGCAGTTAACTGATCAGAAAAAGAAGGATGATCACTGTCAATTCTCCAGGAAAAACTAACAAAAGCAAAGTCCCATTTCATTGTATATCCAGAAGAAGCAGCGCTGGAAGTTGTTCTAATTCTCATATTCATCTCATTATCAGACATATTTACATAATGTTCGGGATTAGTAGGGGTTATCTCAACATTATAATAGGATGGCATAAAACCATTTTGATTATAATAATTTCCAGGATCAAGATAACCACCTGTTGCCCCTGCCCCGCTATAATCCCTAAAAACATACTCAACAGCTGCACTATTAGATCCAGAAAGAAATCTAGCAATATAACGTATTGCCGTTACCTTACCATTAGTAGGAACTGTAGCCGGAAAAGAAATATTTGCGGCTACACTGTAATAAGTGCCATCAAATTCTGTAAAATCTCCATAATAAGGAGTGTCTGCAGTAGTAGCAGAAGTAGCTCCCCAGTAAGAATAGCCAAAAAAATTAGAGAAATCTATGCTTTGAGTAGCAGTGGCATAAGTACCACCTGTCTCACTGCCAAAAGATACTTCAGTATCATCTGAACTGTCTACAACTGAACCAATAACAATATACATATAATCAAGATAATGGGTTTGAGCACCAGATGTACCAGTGGTATAAAAACCAACTCTTACTTCTCCATCGGAAACATAATCATCCATATCACTAATTGGTGATTTGCAACTAGGATAACCCATATCACCACTGTGAGAAACAAAAATTTCCTGTAAATCCTCCCAAGAAGAACCAGTAAAATTATAAATTTTGGGCTTATAAGCTATAGTGGTTTTTCCTTCATAATAAACAAAGATTGCGTTAGCACCAGTATATGGCTGGACATTATTAAAGGACAAATAATAATTAAAAGCTGTACCATCTTCATCAGTAACAGCCATGCGATTATCATCAGAAGCAAAAGTATAAGAGTAATTATTAGTTGTATTGGTTCCAGCTATTAAAGTAAAATCCGAAGCAAAATATTGAGTGTCGGTCTCTTCTTTAATTGATAGTTCGTCTATATAAAGAGCAAAAGAATCAGTAGTAACAGTTGAGTAAAATCTAAGCTGAATTCTTTTATTGGAATCAGTGGTAATAAAATTACTTAAGGGAGTGGAAGTGGGTGAATTATCTTCCTGCCAACGTCCATCAAAAATTTCAAAAGTATATGAGGTTTCCGTAGTCGGCGCAACGGCCGCTTCTATTTCATTTAAAGTCCGCCATGTAGAAGAAGCACTATCATAAATTTGCAGGAAAAAAGTACCATCTGAAGAAGAAACATATCCCTCAAAAGTAACGGATATCTTATTACTTTGACTGGAAACTTCCACATTATCCATATTAACCCTTACATCCAACCCAGTAGAGTCAAGATCATTTTTAACTACCCATCTTTGATCATCAGCAGTAAAAATAGCTTTATATGAACCAGCATTTTGCACAGCATCCTGAGGAGCAAAATTAACGCCATAAGTTAAACTGCCGCTGGTGGGGGTAAATTTGTAATCATAATAAGAGTTGGCAGAATTTTCATACCACTTTATAGAAACAAAGTTAAAATCCCAAACAGGATTAATAACTGGACCTTGTGAACTTGAACTATCACTATATTCTCTTAAATTTACATTAATTTGGCTATTATAAACATTTAAACAATCTTCTGCATTTCTAAAATAATCTTCCAGCCAGCCATCATCAAAATAATAAGTACTGGCACTATTACTGTAACTATCCACTCCTAAAAAACCACCTGTTGAATCTGCTAATCCCGAATAATCTCTTAAATACGGTTTCCATCTAAAATCACTAGAGCCGCTTAACATTCTTTGAGCATATCTAATACCAGTCACAGCAGTGGAGCTGGCTAAAGTAGCCGGTAAATTAACGTTAGCAGCTGCTCCTTGATTAATATTAATTAAACCCACCCAATCTAAAGCATAAGGATTAGTGGTACTGGCAGAAGTTTCCAATGTCCAACCAGAAACGGCGCTACTTGTGTCTAAGGTTTGAGTATTAGCTGCTGTACCTGAACTGGTAGAACCAATAGTTATTTCAGCATCGTCTGTGCTATCTACCACTGAACCAATAGTCACATACATATAATCAGTATAATGAGTACCAGCAGTACTGGTAGTTGTATAAATACCTATTTTAATTTCGTTAGAAGATATATAATCACTAAGCGTAATTTTCCCGGTAGAAAATTGATAAGTTGCATCACTGGTATTATCCAATTTAGCCGCACTTAAATCTTCCCACCTTCCAGCATCAAAATTATAAATTCTTAAAGCATAAGTAAGCAGAGAAGCTGAAGTATAGCCCTCATAATTAACTAAAATAGCATTAGCGCCGGTGTAAGTCTGCACATTACCAAAAACCAAACTGTATTCAAAGGAAACATCCACCGGATCGTTTTCTACACCTAATCTTAGATCATCAGAATCAGCAGTACTAATAGCTGCCGGGTGAGTATAAGTGTAATTATTAGTAACACTGCCACTACCTGCTTCTTGAATAAAATCTTTAGCGTAATAAACCGGATCTGTAGCTAATTCTATCCGGAAAGCATCAAAATAATGATATCTATAAGAAGTACTATGAGTCGTAAAAAACCGAAATCGCATTCTTTTATCTTCATTTATAAAATTACTTAAAGGAGTGCTAATAGGATCATTACCGTCATTCCAAAAACCATCAAAAATATGATAATAATAGGTACGAAGCGGAGTATCATCCGTATCAGCAATCTTACGCCAAGTAAAAGAAGCATTATCATAAATCAACAAATCCACATCAAAACTACTAGTAGTAACGCGTCCTCTATAAGTAATAATTATTTTATTGGCATTATTTAAATTAACGCCATCAACATCCACATGAAGATCATAGCCAGAAGCACTGGTATAATTAAACCAATAATCCTGATCCTCATCATAAAGAGCTGTGGAAGAACCAGTATTCCAACTATAGACACCGTATGCTGTCCCTGTAGCAAGTGTACCGCCAGTAGCCACATATCGTGGATTGTCAGCAGCAGTAGTATCATCCTCTAAAGTACGGATAGACATGATAGTAAAATCCCAATCACGGGTAACTGCAGAATTCCACGTACTGTATGAAGTTCTCATCCTAAAATTTGCACGATTATTATGAGTATCAATAAAATCTTCTGGCGAAGAATGAAGCGTAATGCTAACTGGATCCACCATAGTATAAGTAGTGGAATTATTTAAATAATAAACATCTACCCAGCCACCTTGCTCTAAAGTATAATCGCCATCATCTACCTCTGTAGAATTAAGACCAGACATATCTTTTATTGACGGCATCATCTTAATTGCTGCATAATTTGAACGAAATCGCGCTGCATACTTCATGCCAGTAACTGCTCTATTACTGGGAATAGTTATGGGTACCCATAAATTTGCCGAAGCTGCATGATAACTGCCCCAAGTAAGACCATAATCACCAGGATAATAGCCAGGGGTACTAGTGGAAGAAGCGGTAGTTTGTTGCCAAGTTGAATCAGCTGAAGAAGTATCAATACTTCGGGTATTGGCACAAGTAGTGGCACCAGCCACAGTACCATAAGTAACTTCGCATAAGTCAGTATCAGCATTAGTTGAACCAATTAAAATATAAACTAAATCCAAACTAAGAGTATAAGTATTTTCCATGGCTGTTACATATCTAATTCTTACTTCATTAGAGGAAATATAATCAGTAAGAGTAACATTATTTTTAGCAAAATAGTAATCCGTTAAGGAAGTATTAGAAAGAGCCGTGCCATTTAAAGTTTCCCAAGAAGTAGAATCAAAATTATAAATTTCTACATTATGAGTTAAAGCCGCGTTAGAAGCATTACCACGGTGGCCTACAAAAATAGTGTTAGCGCCAGTATAAGTTTCAATCTCATCAAAAGAAAGATAAAAATCTAAAGGAGTGCCAGTTTGATTGGTAGCAATAAGACTGGTATCATCCGAATAATTAGTATAAGTGTAATCATTAGTGATCGTGCCTGTCCAACCATTTAATCTGGTTAAAGACGAAGCATAATACACTGGATCAATAGCTAGCTCAATTTGTAAAGTATCCCAATAATGCACAACTGCTTTACTGGAATAACTGGAATAAACTCTAATCCGGACTTGCCTATCACCATCAGTGGAAATAAAATTAGAGAGAGGTGTATTAATAGCGGTCCCTCCTGACTGCCAATAACCATTATAAATTTCAAAAGTGTAAGATGTCTCCGTGGTATCACTAAAAGAAGCTTCTCGCCAATTTAGTGTCCGCCAGGTAGTAGAAATATAATCATAAATATCTACTGTATAAACACCAACACTTTGTGAAACATATCCTTCATAAGTAATAATCATTTTATTAGCGCTTTGTAATCTTACGCCGTCAATATTAACTCTTTTATCCAAACCGTTACTGGCATCAAATCTTGTTGTCCAATGATAATCATCACTGGAAAACAAAGCACGATAGGAAGGAATATTAGCAATGGAATCCTGAACAGGATATTCGCTTCCCACTTCTACACTGGCGCTTGTAGGAAGCCACTCATTCTGGGCTTGGGCTTTTGGCGGCTCTAATAAATCACTAATATTACTCGGTTTATCAAAATTAAAGAAAAGAAGAGGCGAAACCAATAAAAAAATTAACAAAGAATTTAAAATTCTCTTTAAATACTTTATCTCTTCTTTTCTTTTAAAAATAATCATTTTTGATTAAAGGAATTAATATGATCTCAAGATTTTTAGCCATAAATTATCAAAAAATACTAAAACATTCTGTTGAGTATAAGGTCTGGCAGAATTTTTATAACTGACTTTAATTCTTAGTCTCTTTAAATCATTCCAGAAATTCAACATCCTTAAAGGGTATGACCAATAATGACCATTTTGTTGATTAGAAATCTCTCCTAAAATTGGTATTCTAGCTACTCTTTGCCAGTTTGCGCCATCATCTAAAGAGTAATCAATAATTATCTTTTCGCCAAAGTTATTATTTTTAGCTGCCAAAGAAAGCTGTAAATAAGCACCATAAAAATTCTTATTAACGTTAGGGCTGGTAAAATTCCAAAAAACCATACTACCCTTATAATCTTTAGAAAGTTTTTTATAAGTCCTGCCAGCAAAAGAATTTTTATTAACCTGTTGTTCTTGAAAATTTAAGACTATCTCATCCAAACTATCTTCTTCCTTTTCCTCCTCTAAATCAATCTCAAAATTTTCCTCAAGATAAGCAGAATCTTCAAAAGAAAACCTTTCCCAAGAACCAGAAAGTGGTAAATCACGGTTAAGCGCATTTTCTAATCTCTGCCAATCCCCTTCCACTAAAAAAGGAAAGATGTCTTCATAAACCCCTGAAATAGCCGGGGGAGGTACTTGCTGCTCTATTTCCGGCTGTAATAATTCTTCTACTTCATATTCGACTTCTAAAGCCAGACCATCTAAAAAAACTAAAATGTTTTTGTCTTTTATTGCTTGTGATTCTATGGAAATTTGAACTTTTGTTAAATCTTCTATTGAATAAAAGGGTAAATAAATATCATCCTTAAAATTATACTTATTAACAAAGATTAAACTTTGCCATAATGCTCCATCTAAGGAATATTTAATTTCAAAAATATTTTCTTTATCCTCTTCCTCTTTAAGGATTTTATCTTTAGTATCATTTTCAAAAGAAGAATCAATGAAAATCGGTTCTAAAACAGCCAAATTTGGTTCTTGCCAACCTTGCGAAATTTTATCTTCTTCAAAAACTTCTGGAAAGATTTCTTTAGATGATGTTGAAACTTCACCTGTTTCTGAATCCTCTTCTTGCTTTTCAATATCTAAATCCTGCTGGTCCTCCTCTCCTTGAGAATCAGTATCTTGCTCTCCCATCTCTATGTCTGAATCCTCTTCTAAAACTGGTTCGGTGGTTGTAGTTGTTTGTTCTGTTGACTCCTGTGCTAAAACTAAATTAATAAATCTTGGTAAAAATGATGTTGGTGTTTGCTCCTGTTCTTTGGTATCTTGTTCATTATTTTCGGCTTCTTCCTGCTCATCTTCTATCTCACCACTCTGATTATTGTCGGAAGAATCAGATGGTAATATATCTCCAGCGTCTTGCTCACTATCTTTTTCCTCTTTATCTTCTTTTGAAAAATCAGAAAAATCCTCATCGTCTTTTTCCTGATCAACTTCATCTTCTTTACTCTGTCCATCATCTGAAGAAATACTGCTTTGTTGAGGAATGATTCTGATATTTTTTTCTATAATATTTCCTGTAGAATCTTGATCAATTATTTCATTCTTTTGAGAAAGCGCCCAGACCAAATTTAATTTAATCTGATTTATCTCTGAATCCTCTGGAATCTCCCCTTGGAATCCACTGCAAAAAATTTGTTTTTCTCCGCCATCAAAAATAGCAGAATTGCTCTCATTAAATTGTGAAGAATCAGCTACAAAATCCAAATTAGGTTTACCAATAGCTTGATCTGGATTTAACCAGTTACCTAAACAGGTTGAAGGATAAAAATATGCCACTTCTGCTTTGGTTTTTAAATTAAAAAAAAGAAAGGCAAAAACTGCCAAACCCACTATCATTATTATTATAAAACGAGGAAAGAATTGATAATACTGTATTTTTTTAAATTTATAGTATGTTTGGCTGACCCCCCAAAAAATATCCTGAATAATTTTATTTTTCTTGGTTTTAAAACTCATAATTGCCCGAAAGAAAAAAATATCAATTAATAACTTTCCAAAAAATCAGAATAACTACCTTATTATCTCCGCCTTATGATTTCTTATTTTGTTTCTGAATCAGATGGTGGAATTTTAATCCTTTGCCCCGGTGACAAAGTGTAAGGCGGCTTGAGTTTATTTGCCTTAACCAAAATCTTCCATGATGCTTTATTTTTTTCGGCCAGAGATTTTACATCATCTCCTGTTTGAATATCATAAAAAACCCATTCACGCTTAATCCACCTCTTACGCATTGCAGCCAACCATAACCAAAAAATCACACTAATTATTATTAATAAAACAACAATTTCAACAACTAATCCCTTGGTAGTGGGAAAACTAAAAAACCACACTGTTGATCCTGTTAAAGTAGTTAGGGATTTACCACTTTTTATTCCTACGCCCGCTTCTGGATTTTCATCATAAGTAACGGCTAAAACAGCTTTGTACCAGCCGCCCCAAAACGGTTTTTTTAATTCAAAATTCCATTCTGAAGTCTCATCTCGTAAGATTGGAAATTGTCCGCCGTGTCTTCCTAGTTCTGATCCAAAAAAATAACTGGTCACTACTTTTACTTCTGTATCAATAGAAACATTACCTAAATTTCTAACCCTAGGATGAAGATTTAAATTCCCGTTTTTCTTTGGTAAGATTTCAAAACCGGCAATTTGTAATTTTCTCTCAATTTCTCCTGGCACCATTAAAGCTACTCTTAAACCAGTACGGAAAGTTAAAGAAACGCCACTGCCCGAATCTTTAGAATCAGTGTCTTTTTTCTTTTCTTGAACAACAATGCAACCATTGTGTTCTCCTACACTGACCTTAGCAGGAATTTGAATAGAAAAAGGAACCACTTCGCTTTTTAATGAACCTAAAGTTACTTCTCCTTTTTCTAAAGTAATCCAGTTACCCACGCCTTTCATCGGATCTCCTAACTGACCACAAGCAAAAGCCCCACCAGAAGAAACAACAGAATCTACAGCATAAACCATTAAAATTTTTGTTTCAGCTGTATTATTTATTACTTTCACCCCTTCCTGAACAGCGTCTCCTGGATTTACTGTATGTACAAAAATTGACTCGGTCCGAGGATTATCTGACCTAGGAAAAGCTGGTCTACCTCCAATGCCACCATATTCCACGGATAAGACTGATGGCGGATTAATTACGGAAAAGAAAAATAAAATTGTAATAAAACTAAAAAATAATTGTCTAAAAACAATTTTGATAAATTTAAATAATCTATGACCTTTTCTAAACATAAATGAATTAACTGTCATTTAAACCAGTTATTGAATTGTTTTAGTATAATTTAAGAAGCAGTAATAGTAACAGTCATATAAAAACTGTAATTTGTAGCTGCTTGTTCAGCAGGAATAGTTTGACTAACACTAACATCAGTAAGATACCACCGTCCAATATCATCAGAATCTGCTGCAGCAGTTAATAAAGTGATGGTATCAGTTGCTCCCTCATTAAAGCCCGTTGAAGAACCTAAAGACAAATTACCCGTACCACAACTTCCGCAATCAGCAGTTATACTACCTCCAGAAGGATCAACAGTCATTTGTCCTGCTATACTATCACCATCACCGCCATCAGTACAACCAGAACCACCAGTATCATTAAAATCAAAAGTCAGGGTACTACTAGCACTACTTGCCCAATAAGCAGTTGAGCTGGTAGATACTGTTAAAGTCCAACCATTATCAGCTGCATCAGGATTATCAATATAAATTCTTTCTGTACTACTACCAAAGGTTCCGGTTGAAGCACTACCACCAGATAAACAGGTGTAAGAAAAAGTCTTGGTAGACATTCCCACATAAGGGCTGGCTACAGGAGTGGTGCTGTCACTACGAATATCTGTAGTTAAAGTTCCTGCGGTAATTTCCTGATTAACTTCAGAAGTAGAAGAGGCATACACATAAGCAACGGTTCCTACACCCACAACTAATAATATGATAAAGCCCAAAATACCAAAAAAAGTGCATTTTCTTAATAAATAATGTGCCGTTTGTTTCATACTTTATGTTTGTTAATATTTTAGCGATTTTTTTAATATAATTACCTAAATAACTTTAAAATTTATGTTAATAACAACACTTAAATTATAAAATATATTGTCTTTTTATTCAAGCTCTGGTAGATTCTCTGACAATACCTGCTTATTTATTGTTTTGATTCAACTTTTCTCTAGTTAAAGATTCAATAATGCCTGTGGGTATAAGATTATGAAATTTTTGAAATAATTCAACGGCCTGTTTAGTAATAAAATTAAACCAACTAGTGCTTTTAACCCAATAAGGGAAAAAAGCCTGGTCTCTTAGTCTGGTTTGTAATTGTTTTACTTCTTCTCCCTGATCATTATATTCTAGATCTTGAGTAAACTGATAATCTTTATTGGTAATAAATTCTTGATTATCCAGGGCTTTTCTGGTTCTAGGCCCTACTACGCCTATGGGATTAATACTAACTGATCTTTGAAAAACTTTAACTGCTGCTTCAGTAATTTGATCAAAGTAATCAGTAGCTAGAATACTGCTATCTAATAAATCCAGCTGTTTAAGAATAATCTTTAATTTAATCACTTCATCATCCTTATCACCTAATTTAAGATTTTTATTTATGGTAATTTTGGATTGAAGGTTAGAAGGATCTGATTTCTCTAACTGAGTTTCTTTTACAGGTATATCTAACTGTTCTTGTTCAACAAAACCATTTGCAGACTCTGGTGGTTGTGACTGCTGATTATCTGAAAAAAATTCATAATCTTCATCTATTAACCCAACTCCACAAATCCTGCTTAAATTAAAAGTATTAGAATCAGTATAATTATCATTATTATCATAAGTTCTAATAAACCAAGTATGACTACCGCAAGCTAAACCATTAGTTGGTGTTACAGAGGTAGTGCCAGAACTGATATCATCAGTATCTAAAGTATCATCAATGTAAAGATGGTATTTAGCTAATCCTGATTCACTGTCAGTAGTAGCGTTCCAGGAAAAAGTAGGTTGGGTTTCAGAGGTAGATGAATTATTAGAAGGAGATGAAAGAGTAAAAGCAGTAGGACTGGTAGTATCTGCCTCAATATTAAAAGTAACAGTAGAAAAACCCTGGTCATAATCAAAGGAGATTTCACCTGAACTATTAGCTTCTAGGGTAGTTAATCTGGCTTGATCTTCTCCATCTTTGGTATACCAGACAGTATAGTAGGTAAAAGGGTTTAAATCACCTACGGTATGACTTACTGTAGGAGAAGCACTGGAGGTTTCTGTCCATTCCTTGGAATAATCGCCTGAAGTGTTCCAGGTGGTGATGGAAGTATAAAGCGTACCAGCTAAAGGGGTTACAGTTAAATCAACCGCGGTAGCTATGCTAGTTGGATACTGGGAATAAGCTATAGTTCCGTCTTGATAAACAGTGTTTCTTCTACCGCTGTGAATGCCGGAAATCGTTGGTTGATCTTTATCTAAACAATACAGATAACCGTTGGAAGCCACTAAAATCTCTCCTTCACCATCATTATCAGTATCGGCAACTATGGGAGAACCTAATTGATATCCAAAATAGAAACGCCAAGCAAGGCTACCGTCTTCTTTATTTAAAGCGTATAAATAGCCATCATTGGCACTGAAAATAATTTCTTCTTTGTTGTCTCCGTCAATATCCGCAGCAACGACATTAGAAACTGCAACTTTAGGATCAAAATAATAATGCCACAGTTCAGTGCCATCAGGGCCATTCATCGCCCGCACGCCAAAGCCGTAAGGTTGCACTAAATCCAAAGCGCCATCGCTATCAACATCCACTAAAGCACCAAATAAATGTTTACCATTCTCTGTAGTTATTAACTCTTCCTGCCAATTATTAGTACCATTAAGTTCATAATTTGCAGAGCCAAAATTGCCGCTAGTATTTAGCTCATTCTCTCCGTCTCCGTCCATATCACCTACGACGATTGTGCCTTCGAAACATAAAGAACAAGTGCCACTAGTATTCCATAATTCACTACCATCTGAGCCATCATAAGCATAAACATAATTATTCTCAGCAATTGCCACAATATCATCAATATTATCGCCATTAGTATCAACCACGGCTGGTATCCAAAAAGTTGGTTTATCTCCGCTCCAAATTAAAACACTAGAATCATTTAAAATATTTGCACCATCTAAAACCCTGAAGTCGTGATTTACATTAGTCAAGAAAATATCTTTTACAGAATCAGAATTAAAATATCCGGTGCCAATGTAATAATTGCTATAAACATAACTTCCAGCAGTTTCGCCATCGTAACTTTTAACATAAAAGGGACCATAATTAAATAGTATTTCTTTATCACCATCACCATCTAAATCATCAATCATTGGTGTATACCATTGTGTTGAGTACCAATCCCAATAACCACCGCTGTAGCTCCAATCTACTTCTTCGGGCGGCGAAGAAAGCGTTGCATTGGAAGCGTCTAAAACTTCCATCTCACCAGAATAAAAAACCGGTCGATTCCAGAAAGCAGGCCAGCCCTGAACAATAATCTCATTTGCGCCATCACCATTTAAGTCAGCGACTTTGGGAAGATACAAACTGCCGAAATTTATTGAGATTGAAACTTGTTCTTCACCGTTTTCATCTAAAATCCGCAAAGTGCCATCATCCACCACCATAATAGTCTCGTCAATACTATCTTCATCAACATCACCCACGGCAATGGCAATATTTCTGACTGCAGGATAGTTATAATTCCAATTTACTTCCAGACTGTCGCCGTCATAAGCAGTTAAAACGCCGTTTTCCCAGACAATTACTTCCTGATTTAAATAATCCAAATTAGGATAAGAATAATTAAAATAATAATTAGCATTACCTAAATATTTAACAGACGGGCCCAAAGCCCATCTTTTGCCGGAAAAAGTTGCTTTTTGCGTACAGCTGTCATTACTGCAATCGTAAATATACGGCGTGACACTACCCCAGCCATCTGAATCTGCTAAAATTTCCAACGTGCCGTCATTATCTATATCAATAAGACTTTTAGGAAATCTGCTGCTGATACTCCATTCTATGGTGCCGTCACTTGCATCTAAAACATACATTTTATCAGAATCAACTCCTACCACAATTTCTATTTGTCCGTCTCCATCAACATCAGCTACTGACCCTTTAGCCGATCTTAGAAAGCCACCTCCTAAATCCTGTTGCCATTTAACAGTTTCTTCATCAGCATCAAATACGGTTATAGTGCAATCATAATTAGCTATTTTAATTATTTCATTAATACCGTCATTATCAACATCAATGATTTCCATCGGTCCATTACCAAGTATTGCTGACATAAAATCCTCATATTGATATTGTAAAGAGCCGTCTTCAGAATTGTAGATAGACAAATCACCATAGTAATCAGCAATAATCTCTTTAGTGCCGTCGTCATCAACATCTCCAATAGTAAAACCATCTCCAAAATTATTACTCCAACTGCCAATCTCTTCAGTTGTGCCATTAGCTACGCCACTAGAAAAATCAAATATCGTAAATTCATAGGCAAATACTGGCAAGACAACAATTTCCAACTCTGAATCACTATCAATATTTACTACTTTGGTATTGTCTTCAGTCAAATCTACCACATTCCCCCAGCCTGTGCTACCGCAATGTCCTCTTCCATGATCAAAAAAGCTGTAAGAATATTGAAGACTGCCGTCTTGGCCGTTAAAAATATTTAAGCGAGCTATTCTAAAACTACCAAACGAATCATTGCTTGGATAATTACCGGTAATAACATCTTTAATGCCGTCATTGTCTAAATCATAAATACCAATCAGATTACCTACTTCATTAGCCACACCGCCGCGAGTTTCCCAAAGCAAACTGCCATCTCCCTTGTACACATACATTCGCTCTCCAGCGATCATGACAATTTCCTGCTCACCATCGCCATCCACATCCTCAATTGCCTCAATTGACGGATTTTTTGGTTTTAATGGATACATCCAAGCCACGCCAGGAGTTCCCATGTTAGCTGTTATTGGCGTATTTCTGGTATGCATCATACTGCCGCCAAACATTGGCCATTCTCCAGAAGGGGTAAGACTAATATTCACTGTTTCTGTTTCACCAGCCGAAACTTCTACAGAAGAAGTGGTGTTAGAATCATAAAGTTCTTTAGAAGCAGTAACATTAAAAGTATCAGCTTCTACTGGAATAATATAATAACCGCTGGTGTTAGTATAAACAATATTTGTGCCATTAGTAACTTTGGCTATGGGAATATTAGCGCTAGTATCAGAACGAGTAATAGTACCTTGAATATAACCAATGTTTTGACCATATTGAACAGTAATATCACTAAAAGTTGGACTAACGCTGGTATCGCTGGTAGCCAATTCCACTTTGTATTGAAGATAACGACCAGCTGAAGTAGAACTAGGATAACCTGGATTAGTTACGGTTTCCCACTCACTTGCTCCAGACATATCAGCATTGTTGGAAGAACGAACTTTAACTGTAACTGATGTATTAGTTGGTGTAGTAGCTGTCCAAGATACTATAGCAATACCACTTAAGGGATCACCAGTATCAAGAATTGAAGAAGTGAGCGAACCGCTAGTTTCGTAAACATTAGAAAGCTCAACATCGTCAAAAATTACACTACCTGTAAAACCACTTCCATATGTAGTAGGGTAAATATATATACGAGTTAAGGTGTCAACTACAGTAAAAGTAGTTGAAAATCTTTGCCAAGAATCAGTGGCTGTTAGCGACGAGTTATAAGTTACGCCATTATATTTCCAGTTAATTCGAAAAATTTGATCACTTTCGTCTTCATTACCTGTTTTAGCCCAAAGAGAAAAGGTAACTATTTGCCCGTCCAAGTCTTGATTTATGTCTTGATATAAACCAGCCCAAAGAGAATCATCACTATCATCTGTTATTTGAACAGCGTAAGAACCAGAATGCGCAGTACTAGTCGCTGTTATTACTGGTTCAATGTCATAATAAATTTTTAGCCAATTATCCGGCATTCCTGCTGTCCAGTTTTCAAAACCACCGTTAGTGGAAAGAGCATTATCGCCGTTTAGCTTAATATCGCCAGCACTAACATAGGTATCTATATTATCTGCTGTGCCAGCCTGGAAATCGGCTTGGCTGGTTTGAGTCCAACTACTAATGGCAGCTTGAACTGGTTGTGGCGGCTTTGGCATAAACCAAAAAACTACTCCAATAATCTGAAGGGTTAGAAAACCAATCAAGAAAACAGATAAAAAATGAGATATTTTTTGTTTAGTATTTTTACTATTCATTGTTATATTTTGATACTTTCTATGTTTTATTATACCACAACGGAAACAATTTTACAAACCATTCATAGTTATTAGAATTAGAAATATAAAAATAAATAATAGTACTGTTAGATTTAATGGTATTGCCAGAAATTGTGTTGGTGTTAGAAGAAAGCAAATTAATGCCGTTCTGATTAGAGATGTTCTGATCGTTATTATAAACGGTATTACCAGAAATTGTGTTAGTGTTAGAAAAAGATAAATTAATGCCATTTGAGCTACACGAACTAATGTTGTTATTTGTTATGGCTCCATTATCTGCACCAGTGGCATAATTAATACCACTAGGAAAATTAGTAATAGTTAAATTTGTTGTTGTGGCATAATCATAGCCATTATTATAGATTCCGGTGCCTGTATCATTCCCTGAAATAGTAAAACCAGCACCATCTATAGTTATACTATCAGCACCAATAGTTAAACCAGTTCCGGTACAACTTAAATCCGCTGTTAAAGTATAATTTGAAGTAACCGTATCCCCACAAGCGCAAACAGTAACACCACCGCAGTTAGCGGCTTGGGCTTTTTTAATTCCCGGAAAGAATAATACTCCAAAAATAGCACTAAACAATAGTAAAACAATTAGCCAAAATATATCTTTTTGACAGCTTGTTAAGTTCATTTTTAAACCAGTTTTTAAAAAAATAATTCTGTAAATTGTTATAATAGACTACTCGTAACTATAACAAAAAAATCAAATATCTCAATCCCAATTAATCAAACAGCGGAGGATGAATCCCCCGCTACCCGAGTGTTGATATTTATAATTTTACTTTTTACCTCGAACTTCTACAATTTCATTTTCCACGTTCTTTGGCACTTCCGCGTAATGATCAAATTCCATCGTATAACTTGCTCGGCCTTGAGTCAGTGATCTTAAAGTAGTAGCATAACCAAACATAGAAGCTAAAGGTACAATACCATCAATAACTTTCATATTTGCCCGATCTGACATTTCATTAATTTGAGCACGTTTGGCATTTAAATCTCCAATCACGTCTCCCATAAACTCTTCTGGCATAATTACCTCTATTTTCATTATTGGTTCCAATAAAATCAATTTAGCTTTTTTGACTGCTTCCTGAAAGGCCATTGAGCCGGCGATTTTAAAGGCTGCTTCCGAAGAATCCACTTCATGATAAGAACCATCATAAACTACTGCTTTAAAATCAATCAAAGGATAACCTGCCAAAACTCCGTTATCCGAAGCTTCTTTAATACCCTTTTCAATAGCCGGAATATATTCTCTGGGAATAATACCGCCTTTAATTTCATTACCAAACTCAAAACCCTCGCCTCGCTTTCGCGGTTCCACTCTTAACCAGCAATGGCCATATTGTCCACGGCCGCCAGACTGTCTAATATACTTACCTTCTGCTTCAGCTATCTGTTTAATAGTTTCTTTATAAGCAACTTGGGGTTTACCAACGCCACATTCAACATTAAACTCGCGCTTCATTCTGTCTACGATGATTTCCAGATGTAATTCGCCCATGCCTGAAATAATAGTTTGCAAAGTTTCTTCATCAGTCTTTACTTTAAAAGTAGGATCTTCTTCCATTAACTTGCCTAAAGCCAAACTCATTTTTTCCTGATCTTGCTTAGTTTTTGGTTCAATAGCCACCGAGATAACAGGATCCGGAAAAGTAATTGATTCTAAAATTATAGAATCATTCTCATCACATAAAGTATGCCCGGTGGAAGTAATTTTAAAACCCACTGCTGCTGCTATATCACCAGCATAAACTTCCTTAACTTCTTCCCGATGATTAGCATGCATCATTAAAATACGGCCGATTCTTTCTTTCTTGTCTGTAGAACTGTTATAAACATAAGAGCCGGATTTTAAAGTACCAGAATACACTCTAAAAAAACATAGCTTTCCTACATAAGGATCAGTAGCAACTTTAAAAGCTAAAGCTGCAAAGGGTTCATTATCATCGGCTTGTCGAATTATTTTCTGCTCTTGATTGTTTAAAGCATAACCTTCTACCGGAGGAACATCTAAAGGTGAAGGTAAATAATCACAAATAGCATCCAGTAAAAATTGAACGCCTTTATTTTTTAAAGCACTGCCGCATAAAACCGGAAAAATTTCACTTTTAATCACTGCTCGTCTTAAAACTCTCTTTATATCAATAAGGGGTATTTCCTGCCCTTCAAGATACTTGTTCATTAAATCTTCATCATTTTCAGCAACGGCTTCAATTAACTTTGCTCGGTATTCTTCCGCTTTTTCTTTCATTTCTTGTGGTATTTCTTTTTCTTCAATCTCTTTACCTAAATCATCTTTATAAAAATAAGCTTTACGTTCAAGTAAATCAATAATACCTTTAAAGGTTTCAGCCGCCCCTATAGGTAATTGCAAAGGATGGGCTTTTTTACTTAAACGATTATGAATAGATTCAAGGCCTTTATAAAAATCAGCTCCCATTCTGTCCATTTTGTTAATAAAACAAATTATGGGTACACTAAATTTTTCTGCCTGATGCCAAACTGTTTCTGACTGGGGTTCTACTCCTGCCACGCCGTCAAAAACAGTTACGCCTCCATCAAGCACTCTTAATGATCTTTGAACCTCGGCTGTAAAATCAATATGACCGGGTGTATCAATAATATTAATGCGACAATCCTGCCAAAAACAGGTAGTGGCTGCAGAAGTGATGGTAATGCCTCTTTCTTTTTCCTGTTCCATCCAGTCCATTTCTGCTTCGCCTTCATGAACCTCTCCAATTTTATGTTTTTTACCGGTGTAAAATAAAACACGCTCGGTAACTGTGGTTTTACCAGCGTCAATATGAGCGATAATTCCGATATTTCTGGTTTTTTCTAAAGAGTATTCTCTGGGCATATAGTTTATGGCTAATGGCTTATTGCTTATGGCAAATAGCCTATAGTTTATGGTTAATTAAAGTTTATTTTTAAATGCAGTTATCTTCTTTACTAATATTTCTCCCTTTTCATACAAATAATTAAATTCTTCCTGGCTGATAAATTCTCTCTGTCGAGCAATGAATAATTCGGAAATTACTTCTACATTAGATCTGATGGCATAATTTAAAAATTTCTTAAAATCATTGCGACTATCGCTACCCGAACCCTCGGCAATATTTGCAGAAATTGAAATCACCGCACGTCTTAATTGACTTGTTAAACCAAATAATTCATCTTTAGGAAATCTGTAAGTAATCTTATAAATATCATCAGAATAAGTAACTGCTAATTTCCAAATTTCTAAATTTTCAAATCTAAACATATAATCGCTTTTCTTTTTAAATAGCTGATAGCTAATGGCAAATGGCTAATAGTTCTATACGCCATATACCATAAGCTATTTGCCATTAGCTATACGCCAATTAAGCAAAATGAGCGAATGCCTTATTGGCCTCAGCCATTTTATGGGTATCATCTTTCTTTTTAACTGCTTCTCCTTCATTTTTGGAAGCTGCTAAAATTTCTTCAGCCAACTTTTCGGCCATAGCTTTGCCTTTTTTCACTTGCGCGGCATTTATAATCCAGCGGTAAGCTAAAATTACTTTGCGGTTATTGCCAACAACCACGGGAATCTGATAATTTGCACCGCCAATCCTGCGGCCTTTAACTTCTAATGAAGGGGTTATATTTTTTATGGCTTGTTCAAAAATCTCTAAAGGGTCACCTTTAGTTTTATTAGAAATAATATCAAAAGTTTTATAAACAACTTTTTGCGCTACAGTTTTTTTACCTCTACGCATTAAATAGTTTATAAATTTAGCCACCCTTACATTATTAAATTTAGGATCAGGGATAATTTTTCTTTTAGTTGCTTTTTTACTACCACGCATATCTTAATTAATTTATTCTGATTTAGCTTTAGCTTTTTCCCGCTTGGCCCCATATAAGGAACGTCCTTGTTTTCTACCTTCCACACCTTGAGTATCGTATCTGCCCCTAACCACATGATAACGAACACCAGGCAAATCTTTAACTTTACCACCTCTAATCATTACAATGGAGTGTTCCTGTAAATTATGGCCAATGCCTGGAATATAGGCAGTTACTTCCATACCATTAGAAAGTCTCACTCTAGCAATTTTCCGCAAAGCTGAATTTGGCTTTTTAGGCGTTACTGTAGTTACCTTAACACAAACCCCTCTTTTAAAAGGAGATCCCTTAGGCTCTTCTCTTTTTCTCCTTTTAAGAGTATTTTGCCGCAATCTTAAAGCCGGAGTAATGGGCTTTACTTTGATTTTTTTTCTGGATTTACGAATTAATTGATTAACTGTTGGCATAAATATGGTTTAAAATGTCATTAAGCATTAAGTTAAGTAATGCGCCTATTCTATAATAAAAAAGATAACCAGTCAAGAGTGACTGCTTATCAGCTACTTAACTTTTTCAAAACGGAACCTTTACTTCTTATAAAAAAGAATAACAAATCTTCCAAATTTAGTCAAGGACTTAAAATAAATTATAAATAAAACTTATTAGATTTAGAAAAAAATAGAACAATCTACTAAAAATTCCAATACCCAAAAACAGGTCAGCCATAATTAAAATTAATAAGAGAAAAGGACCGTTCTTGGCTAACCTTGCCTTAAAATCATCATACTTAGACGGCAGAATATTAAATAAAACATGTGAACCGTCTAAAGGAGGAATGGGTATAATATTAAAAATGGCTAAAATTAAATTCAAGATGATCAAAGCCGCCACAAAAAAAGCTAACAAATTTACCTCACCATAATAACCTAAAAATAATAAAACAGGATTCAGGTGAGAAAATAAAATCTTAAAGATAATACCAAAAACTAAAACACTAAGCAGATTAGTGGAAATCCCGGCCAAGGAAACAATATTATCACTAATTTTACCGTTTTTTAAATTATAATGATTAACCGGTACTGGTTTGCCCCAACCAAAACCGACAAACACCAACATCAAAATGCCCCACATATCAATATGAGAAAAAGGATTCAAGGTTAAACGACCTAAAAGCTTAGCTGTGTTATCACCCTGCCAACTAGCTGCCCAAGCATGAGCGAACTCATGAACAGTAATGCCATAAAAAATTGCCATCAGCCAGGCCAAAAACATCATTGGTTCTTTTGCTAATAAATTAATCATAACTTGACTAAAAATTAATTTTAGATTAAACTTTTTTCATTATCGAGCTTAGCTCAATTTACATTATATTGATTATATCATAATAAATTAAAGTATCAATCATATGAGTAAAGTTTGTCAAATTTGCGGCAAAGGTCCGTCGGTAGGTAATCTAAAAAGCCACTCTAACAGAAAAACTAAGAGAAGGATTCATGCTAATCTGCAATGTAAGATTATTGACGGCAAGAGAACTAAAATCTGTACTCGCTGCCTTAAAACAAAAAATAAAAAAAATAAATAGTCTTTTTATAACAAGCCCTACGGGATTTAATTTGGTAGGGTTTTTTGATTATTTAAAGAACAGCTTGAAAAAATATCGTTTATAACTATAATTATGTTGTCGGGGTATAGCGCAGTTGGCTAGCGCGTACGCATGGGGTGCGTGAGGTCGTGGGTTCGAGTCCCACTACCCCGACCATTTAAAAAATGTATATCTGTCCGCCGAATCTTGACCTTGAGCGATAGCAAAAGAGAAAGGGAAGGTAGAAGATCGTCCCGCCTTTCAATAAACTCAAGGCGGGATTACCCCGACCAACCTTCGACTCCCTCTTCTTCGCTTCGCTCATTCAGGGTCGCTCAGGTTGGAACCCTATCCTGTTTCCAATATAATAAACTAAGATTACTTTTAAACAAGCTCAAGCTAATAATTTGAATAAAAGACCGCTCCTTATCATCACTCAATAAACATTATGGACCAAAAAATTATACAGCTCCAAAATTACCTAAAAAATCTTGAGCCGCAAAAATTAGATCTTAAGAATATTAATGAAATTACGGTCAAGGAAATGAATAGAGGTGGATATAATATTAACTATTTGTTGACTGCTGATAGTCACAAATTTGTTTTTCGTCTCAATACTGATAAATACCTGGATGTTGAAAATCAAATTCAATACGAATACGAAATTTTAAAAAACTTGGAAAATAAAAATATTGCTCCTAAAGTATATTTTGCTGATACCACTAAAGAAAATTTAGAATTTGATGTCTTGGTTGAAGAATTTATTGACAATAAACCTTTAATATTCAATAATCAATTTCTTAAGGATTTTGCTGAATTGATAAAAAAATTGCATTCTCTGCCTTTGCCAGACAATAAGTTACTGATTAGAAATAAAAAACCCTTACTGGATCAATGGCAGTTCATTAAAAATAAAATTGATTTTATTAAAGCCAGCAATTATCATCAGAGATTTTTAAACTTTTTTAATCATTACCTTCCTAAAGTTAATGATTATGTTTTAAAATATACCAACCTCTTTACTACAGAAGATATTTGCCTTAATCACCGGGACTTAGTTATAGAAAATGTTTTACAGACCGATAAGGGCTTAAGATTGATTGACTGGCAGGCAGTTATGGCAGATGACCCCAGTTATGATCTGGCATTTTTTATTTGTGACATCATGATTGAATGGAATTTAAACAGAAGTTTAACTGCCAAAGAAAAACAAATTTTTTTAAAAAGTTATAAAGTCGATGATAATTTATTGAATAAAATAAATATTCGTCAACCCCTGGTTTATCTGGAAATATTTGTTTGGCTTAGCTACCGTGCTACCTATTTAAGAGATAAACTTAATAAAAATTTAATAGAAAATAATGACAGAAAATTTGTCCAAAAAAGAATAATTGCTTATGAAAATTTCCTTGAGGAAAATAAAATGAAGAAATATTTAAAAAATTTTTAATATTATGTCTGAAAAATTCCATTATCAAACAGCTGAAGGAGAAAAACCTTTTGATAAAGAACAGGTGGAAGATTTGTTTTTGCTATTAAATTTGGAAAAAGCACGGACATTGGCTAAAGAACATTCTCTAGAAAAACCAGCTGACAATGTGCATTCAGCAATGGATATTTCAGATATTATAAATGACGAGATGGAATGGCAAGAAATAATACCAATAATCAAAGAAGGACAATTTGCAGGAGTAAATATACCTACTGATGGAGTAAAAAATACTGAACAAGGAAAACAAATTAAAAGAGAATTAAGAAAACATCAACTGGAAGTTATTAGCTTTCATGGAAGTGTTGATCCATATTTTATTGGCTTAACAGAAAAACCTAACAGAAATGTTATTAAACATGATTTTGAAATTGCTGATATTCTTGATTCCTCTCAATCAAAACCTATTAATTACGATTTAAAATCAGCAGAACTTCCTCTGGTTAATAAATTCCAAAAAGGAGAAACACTTGAACAAATACACCAAGCCCAAAGAGAAAAATTAGAAAGCAAAGGAATAAAATCAGATAAAGAAATAATAGAATCCGTAATCAAACATGTGGCTGAAAGTCGTCCTGCCAACAGCAAACGGCAAGTTGTTTTTGAAACCCGCCAGTCAATTATTTTAGAAAGTCCAGAGATTACAGAAGAAAATCTTAAATTTTTTGTAGAAACCTGCCAGAAATATTTTGATGATGACAGTCAATGGGGTTTAACTGTAGATGTTGGACATCTTTTAGGTGCTCTAGCAAGAGAAAAAGGCATTGAGAATGTAAAAAATCTACGAGAAGAAATTGAAAAGAATCTACAAGTCTTGGAAAAGTATAAACAATACATTAAAATGGTCCATGTTTCTGGCACGGTTACCGCACATACTTTAGCAAGTTATAAACTGGCTGAAAGAGAAGTGCTTGATGTAGAAGCAGTAAAAGGTTGGAGTATGCACCAAGTCATTGATAATCAATTTATTGTAGAAATAGTTAAAAGATTAAGGGAAATAAAAGGAGAACAAGACTTTATTGAAGTTTCTGAAGTTCGACCTATACACAGCGCCGCTAAATATTTTGGTAAGACCGTTAATTTTGATAAAAAATAATCAACCGCTGTTCATAAAGAACAAATCAAATTGCAAGCACAAATCTTAGGATATAACAAAAATTAAATTTTAATAATTTAAAATCATAATTTATAACTAATAAAATCTGTACCTAAAATTTGGATACAGATTTTTAAATATTTATCCATGCCCACCCGAGTCAGACTCGGCGGGCATGGATTTATTTCTTTCTATCCTACATGTTTAATATCTTTAATTTCCTTTTTAACATGTTTTTCAGCATAAGCCAAATCGTCTTTAAGCTTCTTAAAAACCATTTCTTCTTCTTTGGTTAATCTTCTGGATGATTTAGCGTTTTCTAAAAGTTTTATACTAGCTTGAAGATCTTTTTTAAGAAAATCAAAGGCAAATTTAGTTGCCTCTTCAGCTTCTCTGACTTCTTTATTAAGTTTCTTTTTATACATAACAAATCTATTTTTACTATACCAAAAGATAAAGAATAAAAGAATTATTAAAGCTGTTAAAGGCACTAAAACTGAAAGCCAAATTACTGCATTAGACATGAAGCCTAACAACTTTGGCTTAGCAACAGCAATAGTTATTTTGTCCGAAAAATTACTTTTCGCTCCCCGCTCGTCAATAGCTTGAGCCCAAATTTGATAAATACCTCCTGTTAATTTCTTATTAGCTACAAAAGTAAATTCACCCAGATTATTACTCCTGACTGTTTGCAACTCGGCTTCGTCCTGATCTTTTTGCAACCAAACATTTACTTGAATATCACTATAAGTCTGACCTCGAATAATTAAAGCTTCACCACTGCCTAATTGTTTGGGATATTCAATAAAAACAGGCGCCTCCAAAGGTTCCACAATAAATTCAGCTGAATCAACTAAAAAGTTCCCTGCTTTATCCAAAACTTTAACCACTAAAGTATGATCGCCAGGATCTATCGCCTCGGTTTGATAAATATGATTACCATCATCCTGCCAAATCTGCGTCTCACTATCATCAATTTTAATTTCATAATGATCAATACCAGAAGTAGCATCATCGGCAGTTAATTTAAATTCTACTCTAGGTTCTATCAAATCTTCTCTTTTAATTTCTTCAATCTCCAAAAAACTCGGCTTTACAGTATCAACCTGGAATCTAAAATGCGAAATTGTTCCCCAACCAAATTGATTACGCAAACGCAAATGAAAATACCAACTGCCATTATCAATATCCTCTGTGCTATAAGAAGTAAATAAACCATCAGAAACACTTCCCGGATTACTACTAGGTCTATCATTTATATAAAGACTGACACCAGTAATACCTAAAGGCATTGCCCATTCAAAAACTGGATCATTATCAGCATACCATTTTGTTGAATCCGGATGGGTATTAGAAGTTATTTGCGGTGCCTCGGGGACACCAGTTACCTCCGTAGGGGTTGTAGCTTGAGGTGCTGTTGGACCCGTAGTGGGAACAATTAAAATATATTTAGCACTGCCCAAGGCGGATAAAATACTAGTTCCGCTTCCATCATTAGCTAAAACTGAACCAGAAGAAAAACTTAAAATCGCCTCCCCAGCTGACTTAACTTTAAAATTTATGGTAATAACCCTGCCGGCCGTTCCTTTAAAGCCAGGATTTAGAACAATCCCTTCACAAGAAATAGAACCAGTACTATTAGAAAAAGAAGGTTCCTGTACCCAAAGAGAAATTATTGAACCACCCTTAGAAAGAGAGGTAACTTCTAACTTATCTTTAGGGAAAAAAATGTTAGCGGAAACAGCGTTCATGGCTTGGTCGCTGCTGGAAACAAAAACACTTACCGAGAAACTCTGACCAACATTATAAGATGCAACTGCTGGATTAAAATACAAAGAAACATCTACTGCCACAAGAGATGGCACAAAAGTTAAAAAAACCAACAAACTCAATAAAAATGCAAGTATTTTCCTAGTTTTTATCATTAATTTAACTAAATATCCTTAATAATCCGCCTAATTAAAAGCAAAACAAGGACAACTCCTATTATTATAATAAATTTTGCGTATTTTTTGTACCAGCTTAATGCTTTTTGTGCTGGCAAAGTAACCAATCTTATATTACCTGATTTATCTATTGCTTTGATAATTATACTTTCATCTAAATCTTGATTAAGGAGCAGATAAGGACTTTGGGCAATAACAAAATGTCTTTTGCCTTCACGAATCTCATAATAATCAATGCCTGAACCCTTGTCTTTGGTGGAAAAAACCAAAAAATATTGACCCTTAAAAATATTAGGATCCTGCACAATTTCCGGTGCAAAAAGCTCTGGTGGTTCATTATCCTCTATCCCTGGCACTACTACAGGAGGAGCTTGGGTTGATGGTAAAACATTCAGGGTAAAGTCAGAAATTGACAATTCCGCCTGCGTACCTAAACCGTCATTAAGCAAAGTTCTTGCTTCCTTGATTTTCAATATTTCTTTACCCTCTTTATGGCATTGAAAAATTAAGGAAAAAATCAAACCATTATTGCCCTGATAAGCCCCGGGTATAATGCCAGAAAAGATAATTTCAGTAGCTGAAATGGCTTTGGGGCTCTCTACCCAAAAATTAATAATTGAATTACCCTCTCTAATCTCTTTTAACTGCAAAAAATCTTTGGGAAACGCTACTTTCCCTTCCAAAGCATTAATGCCTTCTTTAGTATTAAGTAAAAGAAAAATTTCCAGTTGATCTCCTGCTCTTACCTCTTTAATTGGAGAATTTAAAGACATTTCAGCCGCAAAACCTTTAGGCACCAACACTAACAAAAAAATACTAATCGCTAACAAAGGCCAGAAAATTTTTAATAAATTATTTTTTAACATAAACATAGTTTTAACCCGTCCAATAATAAGCCATAATACTAAAATCTACTAGATCAACTTTGCCATCATTACTTAAACGTTCTGCTTCTTTTAAGGAAAATGTCTCACTTAAAATCCTTTTATACCAAAAAGCAGCAATAGAAAAATCAATTAAATTAACTCGCCCATCATCATTTAAATCCCCTTTAAGTATCCCTATGCCTGTCCCTTTTGTTTCGGTTCCTACTTTAAAAGTTACTACCCGTCCATAATTACTCACCTCATTCTCTCTTCTAGCTTTAGATTTGGTTAAATGTTGACCATAAGCTAAAGGTGTGGTGTCAAAATTATATAAATAAACGCCACTTTCATCAGCAGGAGTCGTAACAAAATATTCCTCTTCTGAATTAACCGCTATAGTTATAATACCATCTGGTATGCTCTGACCAAAAATAGCTATATCTTCACCCTTTTTTATTTCGTTTCTATTGACGGCAATGGTAGGAGAAAGAAAAATTCCGCTAATTTGAGTAGTGGCTCCTGAAGTTACATAAACTGAAAAACTAAAAAGAGATGATCTTCGTCCGTAATTATCTTCACTAAAAACTGAAAAAATATAATTCCCCTCTGATAAATTACTTAAAGAAATATTAAAATTGGCATCTGGTCCTGCAATAGTAACAACTGCTATTTGTCCATCTTTTAGAACTGTTACATTACTTAAAGGATAAGCTTGCCCAGAAAGATTAACTGTTGTAGGTGTGGGTATTCCTCCGCCGCCGCCTCCGCCGCCTCCGCCGCCAGGAGCATTATATTCATCATTATCGCTAGCTGATGAACAGCCAGGATCATTAGGGTAATCAATCAGACCATCGCCATCGTTATCTAAACCGTCAGCACATTGAGC